>CALUFQ010000055.1 GCA_944319925.1 uncultured Paraprevotella sp. | reverse complement strand
GTGGCCATCATGGGGCCTTCGGGGTGCGGCAAATCCACCCTGCTGAACATCATCGGCCTGCTGGACAACCCCTCCGAGGGCAGTTACCTGCTCAACGGGCAGGAAGTGGCGCGGCTGACGGAGGACGAACGCACGGATCTGCGGCGGGGTACCATCGGCTTCGTGTTCCAGAGCTTCAACCTCATCGACGAGATGACCGTGTATGAGAATGTGGAACTGCCGCTCATCTATGCCGGCGTGTCGGCCAAGGAGCGGCGGGAGAGGGTGGAGGCCCTGCTGGACCGCATGAAGATGAGCCACCGGGCCAAGCACTATCCGCAGCAGCTGTCCGGCGGACAGCAGCAACGGGTGGCCATTGCCCGCGCGGTCATCACCCGCCCGCAACTCATCCTGGCCGACGAGCCTACGGGAAATCTGGACTCGGCCCACGGGAAGGAGGTCATCGGCCTGCTGGCGGAACTGAACCGGGAGGGGACGACCATCGTGATGGTGACGCACAACAGCCACGACGCGGCCAGCGCGCGGCGCATCGTCCACCTGTTCGACGGCCATATCGTGACCGAGACGGAAGATTAACGACGACCTTTTAAACACGAAAGTCCTATGAAAGCCTTATACAAGAACTTTACCAGCATCCTCCGGCGTTTCCCCCTGTCCATCGCCATGAACGTGGCGGGGCTGACGCTGGCCTTCGCCGCCTTCATCATCATCCTGATGGAGGTGCAGTATGAGATGACGTACGACAGCCGCATCACGCAGGCCGGACGCATCTTCCATATCAGTAAGGAGTCTCCTGATTTCCAGATTTCGAGTCACCATTCGCGTCCTCTGATAGAGCAACGTTGTGCCCGGATTTCTCCCGAGATTGAGCGTTACGCCCTGATTGAAGAATGGGACCTGCGTGCCGCCACGGAGGACCGGCAGACGGAATTCGAGTCCAAGGCCCACGGCATCACGCCCCAGTTCTTCGACATGTTCGAGTTCGACTGGGTGGCGTGCGACACGTCCACCTTCCATCGTCCACAGTACCTGTATATTCCCGAGAGCCTGGCCCGGCGGGTGTTCCACCGCACCGATCTGGTGGGGACGGTCATCTGGCGGTTGAACAACAACGAGCAGTGGATCATCGGCGGAGTGTATCGCGACTTTCCGGAGAACTGTTCGGTGCAGAATCATGTGTATAACAATCTGGCCAATTATCAGGCGAATGATTGGCGTAACGGGCGTTATTTCGGATACCTGCAACTCCGGCATCCGGAGAAGAAGGCTGAGGTGGAGAGGCTGTTGAACGATTCTCTTGGGGGGGATGGCGACTTGGTGTTCCGTCTCACAGCCTATGACGAGTTGTTCTTTCATCCGGAGCTTTTGACTACAAGAGATGATGTGCCCAAGGCCGACCCGAAGCAACGCCTGATTTACTTGTGCATCTGTGTGCTGATTATCCTCACGGCGGCCATCAACTTCACGAACTTCTATACGGCCCTTACGCCTTTGCGCATGAGGAGTCTGAACACGCAGCGGGTGCTGGGTGCGCGTCGCCGTACGCTGATACGCGGTCTGGTTTCCGAGGGTGTCTTCCTGGCGTTGCTGGCTTTTGCCCTGTCGTTGCTGGTGGTGCTGGCGTTGGAGAAGAGCTTCGTCAACGACTTGCTCAATGTCAATATCCGTTTGTCGGGCTATCCGCTCGTCCTCGGTCTCACCGGTGTCATAGCCTTGCTTGTGGGGTGGCTGGCCAGCGTGTTTCCCGCCCATTATGCCACTTCGTTCCAGCCGGCCTTGGTGCTGAAGGGCAACTTTGGCCTGACGGCCCGCGGGCGGCGGATACGCAATGTGCTCATCGGCATCCAGCTGGCCGTGGCCATGGCGTTGGTCATCATCGTGGGCGGCATCGTGAGCCAGAACTACTATATGCGTCATTCCTATCTGGGTTACGACCAGGACCGGCTGGTGACCATCAATTTGAGTGATTGTGGCGTATGGGAGCGTGATGCCGAGGCTTTCGCCAGCGGCTTGCGGCAGGTGGCCTGCGTGGAGGACGTGGCTCTTTCCCAAGTCTTGCTTTCTGCCCAATTCAATCATAATGTCATGAACTGGGGGCGCAACGCGGAGGACGGAAGCCGTTTGCAGTTCACGTGCATTCCCGTGTCGCCCAATTACCTGAAGGTGATGGGCATACGGCTGCTCGAAGGAGAGGATTTCAACCCGCAGGACAAGGAAAACCCCATGATTTTCAACCGGAAAGCCTACGAGGCATATCCGGCAGTCCGTGTGGGAAAATCGATTAACAATGCAGGACATATCGTGGGAATTTGTGAGGACTTCAAGTCGGGTTCCTTGCGCGAAGAGGTGCAACCCACCTGCCTGATCGTATTCTCCGGGGGCGAATACTTGAACTGGGAATACCGTTGGTGCGCCAACATCCGCATCAAGGACGGCGTGGAACTGATGGAGGCCTTCGCCCCCATCCGCGACTATTGCCTGAAGTTCGCGCCCGACAAGCAGTGGGAAATCAAGACCCAGTTCCATCTGATGGAGAACATCTACCGTAGCGAGCGGCACATGCAGCAGACGTTGTTGCTCTTCAGCGGGCTGGCCGTGCTGATAGCCCTGAGCGGCGTGTTCAGCATGACGCTCTTCGAGTGCAACTACCGCCGCAAGGAGATAGGGTTGCGCAAGATCATGGGGGCCACGTCGCGGCAGATTGTCCGCATGTTCTGCCTGCAGTACGGGCGCATCCTGCTCGTCGGTTTCGTGGTGGCCGCCCCCGTGGCCTGGTATGCCGTGTACTACTACCTGCAGAACTTCGCCTACAAGACGCCCATCCATTGGTGGCTCTTCCTGGCGGCCTTCGTCCTGATTGGCGGCGTCACGCTGCTCACCGTCTGGTTCCAGTGCCGTCAGGTGGCCCGCGAGAATCCCATCCTTAGCATCCGCACGGAGTAAGGCGGGAAACCGGTGCATTTTCTTTCGGAATAGGATGTAAAAAACGACCGCAAGTGTTTGTGCTTGCGGTCGTTTTTTTCACAAGGTCTGGTTTATTCGTGTATCACTTTTACGATTTCGCCATTGAATTTCAGTATATACGCGCCTGCAGGCAATGAGCCGGTGGAGATAGTGTTTTCTCCGGTCGAAAGGCGGGCCTGCAGCAACAGCCGGCCGTTCATGTCGCGTAGTTCGGCTATGCCGGCTTCCGGTACGTCTGCCACGAGGTATCCCTCAAACGGATTGGTGAGGACGCGGAATGCGGACGCGCGTGAAGACTTGATGCCGGTGGGGCCTTTCACGGTGACGCGGAAGGTGGTCTCGGCGTATTTCTCGCCATATCCTTCCTTGGCCACGGTGTAGCGCACGGTGAGGTTGGCCATACCGGTTTTTCCTTTGGCGGGAATGAGCACCAGCGAGTCGGTTTGGGCATCGATGCTGTCGATGATGAGCTCACGGTTGTCGTTGGCCGACACGCTCTTGGTGAGCGTGACTCCGTAGGTGCTTCCGGTGTAGCTGAACACATCGGCGAGGGAGATGCGGAGGGTGTCGGTGTCGATTTGCACAATTGTGTCAGGGATGGCTTCGGCCACGGTGGGCTTCACAATCTGTGCCCTTACCGTGTAGTTCACGTCGGTGCGAACCACGGCGCCGGCCTTGTCGATGGCTTCCACTTGGAACGTGATGACGGAATCCTTGTCCACAGTCCCCCGGTAGAGGGCCTGGATGCGGATGTCGCCGTCCTCAAGGTTGTCAAGCTGGGTGAGCCAGGGGTATTTCTCCAAACCGCGGAGATAGATGTCGAAGTCTCCTTCGTGGTCGGAGAAGTTGTTGTTCTTCCAGATGGTATGCGTGGACGGACTGGTGGCCATCTCATAGCAATAGCTGTTGGGGCTCATCGAGAAGCGGGCTGCGGCTTTCGGTGCCTCGTTGTCGGCCAGGGCAGGCTGGGCGGTAAGGTTGGCCGGGGTACGTCCGAGGTCATAGATGTCGGATTCTTTGGTGAAGTCTTTACCTTGGAACACGGCACCTTGGTAGTATTCCGCATTTCCATCGGCATAAATCACGTAAGTATAATCACTGGTGGTGTCCTGTACGGCCTCGGTGGGGAAGAGGGTTTGTCCGGCTGTAAGCTGGATGCCGTCCTTGATTTGCCCCTCTTGGATATCAAAAGGAGTGAAACCGTTGTAGTTCGCCAGCAGGATGGAGTCGCCTGCCAACGGCTTTGCAGCCACGGGGACTCCTTCGAAATAGGCTTGTATGCCATCTGTTTCAATCACGTTGGAGATGTGGTTGGTCGTGTTGAATTCCAGGATGGAAGCTGCTTTGCCGGTTTGCGGGTCATAGGGCTGTATGCCGTACACACGTTCATTCCGTGTCAGGAGCGTCTCGATGCCTTTGCCTTTTTCTCCCAAGTTGGTTTCCGCCCTAGGCATGAAGGTCTTCAGGTCGTAAGCTGCCATAAAGGCGGAGTTGCCTGTTTCCGTGGCTGCATACAGTTTGTCTCCCGCCACGGCCATATCTTTGAGGCGTCCGGGGAGGTTGAACGACTTCGCGTGTTCGAGGTCGGTTTTGTAGAACAGGTCAAGATGATTTCCCGCTGCGGAATGCGAGGCTACGAGCAGGAGGTTGCGGGCCGTGAGCATCTTGTCGATGACGGAACCCTCTGCGAGTTGTGTCTTGTGGGTGCATTGCCCCTCGACCGTGTTATAACGGTAAACGGTGTCGGCCGCTGCCATGTAAGTGAAGCTCCCGTCCACCCATAGGGCGCGTATGCTGTCGGAAGTCAGGCCGTTGATGACGGTTCTTACGGAGGAGCCAGGGTCGGACACGGAGTAGGCTTTCACGATGTCGTTGTCACTGTAGAGCATCAGCGGGCCGGAAGCTTTGGTGTCAGGGCCATAAGCCATGAGCAGTTGCATCTGTTTCTTCTGCCCGTAGTGGGTCAGCTCGAAGGTCAGGGTGTCCGTGAGGTATTCTCCTTGTGTGTATTTGTAATTCAGCTGGTTCTTTTCGATAGACTTTTCATAATGGCTGGTAGAAGTCACGCCGTCCAGGTAAATGGTGGAGTTGTTGCCCGCAGTAAACAGTTCGGCGGAAGTTTTCTGCCCTTCCGGTTCGTGGTAAGCCAAGCGGACAGGATTGCCTACGGGTTGGATTTCCGGAATGTCGTCCACGATGACAAGAATGGAGTCGGATAATTCGGGGTTGGTCCTGGAACAGGCTTGGAGCATGGTGCGCCCCGGTTTCAGCCCATGGAACGAGCCGTTGCGGATGGTGCCCACGGAAGGGTCTGAAGTGGTCCAGTCAAAGGTTTCGTAGATGTAACGGTTTTGTGCTGTCCCGTTCAGGCTGCCGTCCCGGCTGTCTGTGCATTGCACGTTGATGTAGATGATTTCGCCCGTAATCATCCGGATGCTGTCGTTGGACACCGTGCTGGCATTGCCTTCGAGGTCGATGAGGACGGAGGTGAGGTCCACCACGTCGATTTGTATGGAGTCGGTCGGGACATCTTCGTTTTGTGTGAAGAAGATTTTCACTTTTCCGGTCTTTCCGTTAGCGGTGAACAGTCCGGTCTGGTCGATAGTGCCCACGCTGTCGGTAGAGAGCCACCATTGGGGAGTGCCGTCTGTGACGGGACGCCCGTTTTTGAAGAGGAAGCCTTCGAACTGGCATTCTTGCCCCCGTACGACTTGGAGTTGTGTGACCCCGATATAATTAAGGTAATAGTCTTGTGGCACGTAGTCCGGGTCGGGAGTGGTGATGCCGATGGCGGCCACTTCCGTAGACCATTCGCCGAGCCATCCGGCGTTGGCACTGCCGGCGCAATAGATTCTTACGAAATCCACTTGGTTGAGCTCCACAGGGTTGCCGTCTTTGTCCACGGCCCAGTCTAGGTCGAAGCCGTCGGCAGCATTGCCGTTTTCGTCGTTGTAATAGGGATTATGTGCCACGGTCAGATCCGTGCGGTCATAGCCCCGGTTGTCGCAATATCCGAAGGCCGGGGCGCGGTAGAATTCGATGTAGCTTGGGGCACTCATGTCGATGGAACTGCGGATGATGTTACCCTCGAACGTGAGCGAGTCGCGGTCGCATCCGAAGTCGAACGGGTCGGGATAGTAGGATTGCTGATGGAACTGGTTAGTGAGCACGGCGCCGGCTTCCATCTGCTCGTTGCCGTCCTTGTCCGTGTAAGTCAGCGTCCAAGGCACGGTGTATCGCGTGGCATAGTTCGGGTTATAGTAGGTTATTCGGGCATTTCGTTTGGTGGTGCTCAGCCAATAGTCCGATCCAGCCAGCTCATACCACGGCTCGTCCGGGTCGGGCACACCGTTGCCGTTCAGGTCTTTGCACACCTGTACTGCGCCCGGTTCTGTCCATACGCCGTAGATGTTGGCCACGAAAGAGTTCCCTTTGATCGTGAAATCCACCCCATAGGGGTTGCGCGGGTCGTTTTTGATAGGTTGGTCGAAGCCAAAGGTGATGTACCCTCCGAAGGCTCCGAGGCTGATGATGGAGCCGTTTTCCCCCAAGGGCTTTGTGGCCGTCGCGCTCGTGCTGAGCTGGTTGGTGAACTGTCCCGGGGCGGGGAGGAACTCAATGACGCGCGTGGCATAGGCATTCTTGTGGATGTCGATTTTCACTGTGGCCTCAGAAGTTTCCTCTCCGAGCGTCACGCGGTAGGTCAGCTCGTCGAAGGAGTAATTTTCCACCCCGTCGTTGGGTATATAACGGATGGAATCCTGTGCGCTGTCGCTTCCAGACACGATGGTGGCGGTTCCCAGTGTGGGGGCTTTGACGATCTCGATGATGGCGGCGGCCTTGTCGGTGTTCCGCATGAAGTTGTCGTTGCTGATAACCGGCATGGTCAACGTTTCCCCGAGATCGGCCGTGTAAGCATCATTTTGGGCAATCAGGGACACAATGTCGATGTCCAACGTGTTTTCAACCGTCTGCCCGTTGTAGGTCAGCTTGACGGTCACGTCCGCGTTGCCGGTCGCGTATCCTCCCTTGCGCATCAGATACAATTGTTGTACCTTGCCGTAGGCGTAGTACTGGTATTGGTACAATCCGACCACGTCTTCGTCGGCGAATGTGAACTCGGCTTCTACCCCGGCCTCATCCAGATTGGTGGTGGCATCCATGCCATCCGGATATTCGAACAAGTCTGTCATCTTGATGTTGATGGTGGATTGGGAACCCGACCCGACCGCCTTGTAAGAATACTCCTTCGGCACGAACTGGCCGCTTGCCATTCCCGCAGCCGCCGAGAGCCATAAGGCCGCAGCCAATGCGGAAAATCTTTGTGTAATCTTTTTCATTTGTCGTTAAACGTTTAATGGTTAATAAAAATCTTATATTGTTCTCCAGAGATGCTGACGATATGGCATTGACCGGACGGGAGGCTTCCGATGGATTCCCCCGGGGACAATGTTCCTGCATATTCAAGTCTGCCTGCAAGGTCGTGCACGGTGGCGGCCGCAGGTTTTTGCAGCCCTTCGACATATATTCTCCCGTCCCCCGCCCATATGTGCAACTTGGCGGAACGCATGTCGCGAATGCCGGTGCCGGTCGAACGGACATGCAAGGTACGCTCGACGCACTTTCCGTTGGAATTAAAGCGAACGGTGATGTCGGTTTCCCCCGCTTTGCAGGGAATCAACGTGAGTTTGTTGCCTTTGATTCCGGCTTCCGCCACGTCCGGGTGGGTGTTTCCTACGACGGTCTTCACGATGGCGGCTTCCATGTTGTCTTCGTCCGTGGCCATAGTGGAGAGGTCGATGGCCTTTTCTCCGCCGTCCAGCACCACGTTCTCGAACTCACCGGCTTCCGGTCCGTGGTTGTCGGGGAAGATGAACAGGGCGGGAAACCAATAGCGGTCTATCGGTTCCCACTCTTTCAGGACTTTTCCGGTGTGGTCCATTTGATAAACCCAGTAGCTTTGCACCACGTTGTCCAGGTACAATGCGGCATAGATGCGGTCGTCCGCCGGGCTGACGCGGATGCCCGCACCGTAGAAATACCTTTCGTCCGTGCTGCTGTCGTAAATCAAGCTGAATGTGCGGGTGTCAATGTCGAATTTGTAAAGCTTTGAAGTGGTGAACCAGCTCCACCTGTTCTCATTGAAGGTGAAGTAGAGGGCGTTTTCCTTCGCGCTGGCGCAGAGCGACCCTGCGTTCCAGGCATACCAGGTCTGGTTGATTCCTCCCTGGGTGATGCGCACGCTTTCCGTCTCGAAAGTTTCGGGGTCGATGCGGGTCAGCTCGTCGCCTTGCCAGCATTCCCCGCTGGAACCCATTTCGCCATAGGGGTAGTGCTGGTAGTCGGGATTGGTGTTGCGTCCCGCCCAGATATCACCATCCCGGCTCATGGCCATGGTGCTGAAACAGCCAGGGATGACGTGGACGATGGTGTCCGCCTGCGGATCGATGGCGAGGATGCCCTTGTCCTGCTGGATGGCGAACACGTAGGCCGGAGTGCGGAGCATCATGCCGATTTGGTTCTGGTAGAGCGGGCCGGTGTCGTCGGCCTTGTCTTCTCCACCTTCGACGAGCGTGTTTTCCGTTCCGTGAATGCACCCTGTGATTTCGAAGGGGGAGAATCTGAGGACATAGATGCCGTTGGACGTGCCTACGTAGCCTTTCGTTTCGTCCACGCCCACGAATCCGCGCCCGTCGGCGATGGACACTCCCTTGTCATTGGCCATGATGACGGGGATGCGGGCGAGGATTTCCATGGTATGTGCGTCGGCCACCACGATGCGTCCGCCTTGCCGGGTTTCACCTTGTTCGCCCGGGGACAGCCCGCTGCCGGCATCTTGATCTTGTTTGGAGACGACGAAGAGGCGGTCGGCATAGACTGTCCCGAATTGCGAGGTGGCGCCCAATGATTGCCCGGCGTTGGCCTCGTTGTTTTGTATGACGTAGTATTCAAAAGGGTCCACCGTGTTGTCGGGGTGGATGAAGTTCAGGGTGCTGTTGTTGTGCCCGAACCAATCTTCGTTGAGCATGAACACGCCGTCGGCGTAGTTCCTGTTTTCTTGTGCTTGTAATCCGCATGAGGCGGCCAAAGCCGCGGCTGCCAAGGCAGAAGGCAAGAATCTTCCTTTCATGAGTTTTGTTTTTTATGGTTGCATGTGTTCTGTAAAATGTGTATGGTCTTCCACGTGCAGGTCTTCCGCCCGGCTCAGTTCCGTGGAAGTCTCGCCCAACCAGCCGCATTGTTGGTTCACGCCTGTATAGACACGGATGAAATCCACTCCGGGCAGGTTGGCGGGCTTTCCGTTTTTGTCTATGGCC
This sequence comes from uncultured Paraprevotella sp., assembly GCA_944319925.1. Lineage (GTDB taxonomy): Bacteria > Bacteroidota > Bacteroidia > Bacteroidales > Bacteroidaceae > Paraprevotella. The sequence continues at coordinate 10,718 of CALUFQ010000055.1, read as the reverse complement.
CAACCGATGTCGAAGCTGATTTTGTATTCCTCGCTGTTGGGGTGGTTGTCCACGTAGCCCCAGTCGTAGGCATAGAGCACGAAGTAGGAGCCTTTTCCACCGCTTTCGTCCACGGCATTCCCCGGGAGCAGGGTTCCGGAAAATGCCATTTGGTTTTCCTTCACCCAGCGCGGGTAATAATCTTGATTGTGGTAGGCGTTTTTTGCGATGTAGCCACTTTTTCCGTCATCGGTTTCCCAAAGGATATAAGTGGTGTCAGTAATCGGGCTGTTTTTGTCGGGAGTGGGCATCTTGTCCGCAGCCGGTCGGTGGTAGGTGATTTTGGCGTTGTGGCGCGTCGTCGGCTTGTGGTATTCGCTTCCCGCCAGTTCATACCATTCGTCATCGGGGATACCGTTGTTGTTCCGGTCGATGGATACCATGACAATCCCCGGCTCACAGCTTCCGCCCGATTCCGGGGCGGAGGGATTGGGGTTGGCTTCGGCATAGAATGCGTTACCTAGGATTTTGAAATCTTTTTCACCAGCCACGTTGACCACGGTGTGGTCGAAACCGAAAGTGACATATCCGCCGAATCCGCCGAGCGAAATCATGATGTCGTTTGTACCCGAAATGTTTTCTTGGGCTTTTACGCGCATGTCTTCTTCCGTATCGCCTTCCTCGTAGAGAGGCATGATGCCCACGAACTGGCCGGGGGCCGGGCGGTATTCGTGGACTTGCGTGATGTAGCGGCTGTAGGCCACGGCTTCTTCTTCCACTATGATTTCCACTTCCTGGCACACGGGGTCGGACGCGTCCTCGATGTCGAGCCGCAGGTGGTATGTGCCTGGCGTGGCAGCCACGAAAATGAAGTCGCGGTCGGTGGAGACCAGCGAGTCTTGTCCGCAGCGGTCTTTCATGGTCCAGCGATAGGCATCGCCCGTAAATTCGGGGTGGAGGATGAGTTTCTTCATCCGGTCGATGCGGTATTGGCTGTTCACGCCGAGGCTCACCATCGGGATGTCCTGCCCGCACGCGCACAATAGGGACATCAGAACCAACAAGGATAATATGCGTTTACAGGTTTCCATTTTCAAGACTATGTCGTTTACGGATTATAGAACACCATGTGGGCGGGAATGTCCCCGGTGCGTACGCTCCATTTCTTCCTGCCTTGGCGATCGTAGCAATGGAGAACCCCGCTCGACACGTAGTTTTTGGCATCTGTCACATAAATGTCGCCTGTGGTGGGATGGACGCAGATGCCATAGGGGATGATAATGTCGGCTTCCGTCCCGTCCGTGATGAAATGGTCGGTGAGAAGCTGTTTTGTGCGCACGTCGATGATGCCGTAGGTTACCGTGTTGCGTTCCGCTTGTTTGTTCCATTCCACGCTGTAGAAGTAGAGAGAATCACCTTGTATGTACATCTCCGAACAAGGGATGTCGAGCGTGTCCGTCACGGTCATTTCTTTGGAATTCTTGTCTTTGCGGTCGAGCACGAAGAGTTTGGACGGGATGTGGTTGTAGTCACCTCGTGAAGTCACCCAAAGTTTGCCATATCGGTCTCTGCGGACGCGGTGTAGGTTAATGCCTACGGGAATTTGCTGGATTTGTTTTAACCCGTAAGTTTCCACTACGGATACGGTGCTGTCATAATTCGGGGCGCGGTAGCCGCCCGAATTGGCCACGTAAAGGTATTCGCTAGACACTTCCAGTTCATCGGGCTGGTAGCCCACTGCGACCTGCCGGGTGACACGGAGTGAAGTCGTGTCCACTTCGTAAACGGCTCCCAAGGGCGCGTCCGGGTCTATGGCCACAGGGCCTACGTAGGAAGTCACATAGGCTTTGCCTTTTGAGAAGCGCACGTAACGGCAGTTCGGGATGTCCACCTGTCCTATGCGTCGGCATGTGGCTGCATCCATGACTTCCATTTTATGCGAGCAGTTAATGACGGCATAGAGTTTGCTACCGTAGATTTGGATGTCGTTACCCACATCGCCCAATTCCTTCACCACTTCGGGGTTGCGCTCGGCATAGATATTGCGCACGTAGTAAGCATTACGGAAGTCCACATAGTCTATGCTCGCTTTGTTGCTGCCCATGTTACCTTCGTTGAGCAGGTACATGCCCGCCGGGGTGGCGGCGGGATTCACAGGCATGGGAAGCGGTTCATATTCGGTGGGCACCACCAGCTCGATTTCCCGGCAACCGTTCAGCAATGCTGCCACGCACAAGGCCGCAGCGAGGATTTTTCTTGTCCTGTTCATGTCAAATCTCCACAGTTAGTCCAAACTTGTAGTTCCGCATAGGCATGGGATAGTTGAGCACTACGTCATAGTCTTGGTCCAGCAGGTTGTTCACTTCTGCGGTGATTCTCAGGCCCACTTTGCCCACGTGGAATTCCTTCATCAGCGTGATGTCGCTGGTGTACCATGGCTGGGTATGGTTGTAGGCGATGTTTTCCTGCTGGTTGTAGCGTTCGCCCACGTAGATGAAACTGTAGTTGAGCGACCATGTCCCCCATGTGAGTCCCACGATGGCCGATCCGCTGTGCCAGGGGATGTAGGGGATTTGGTCGCGATAATAGGTGTCCGACGGATTGGTCACATCAATGGCTTCCTGGTAGGTGTATTGCACTTTACCCGTCAGTATCCATCCGTAGGGGAAGGCCAAAGTGCAGGCCATGCTGGCGTCTATGCCTTTGATTTCCACTCTGCCGAGGTTGATGGTCGTCCAGCGGAACTGCGGCCCTTGCGGCCATGACACGATTTTGTTTTTCACCTCGTTGTAATAGGCATCCACTGCGAGATGAAAGTTGCGGAATGTGTTGTCTTCCTGTGAGCGGTCGTACACGAACCCTACATTGTATTGCGTGGCCGTTTCCGGCAACAGGGCCGGGTTGCCCATGTCCGTGTAATAAAGGTCGTTGAAAGTCGGCATGCGGTAGGCGGTCTTATAGAATGCCCGTAACACGAGCTCTTGCTTTTTCCAAGGTTGGTAGGAAAGAAATACGCCGGGGGTCACTTTGCTTTTGTTGGGGGCTTTGTCGCGTTGGCGTTTTTCTTCATTGACAAAAGTCTCCAAAATGCTGGCTTGCACTTTCAGCCTGTCGCCCACGGTGAATGCCGTGGCCGCCGAAATGTAGTGGGTGCCTCGTGTGGCTGTGTTCATCGGGGTTTCCATGTCCTCGTCCTTTTCCAAATCGAAACCTTCGTAGTCGTTCCATTGGAAGTCATAGGCCATGGAAACATCCCAATTGGAGCGGAGGGCATAACGGGCAGCCCATGAGAGATAAAGTTCCCGTTGCTTGTACACGTTGTCTGTCAACTTGATGTCTGTGTCGTTGTTCACGTAATGCGTGTAGTCTGAGGCGTATTTTACGTTGGTTCTTGTGCTCAGCTTGGGAAGTATGTCCCAGTCAAGACTTCCTTGGAGAAACGAGTTGCGGTCCCATAACCGTTCGGAACGTTTCCATACATTGTTTACGATGGCACCGGGTATGCCACGTTCGGAAGTGTAATGGTAAGCAAACACATTCCATTTTCCTGTTCCGAATCCGCCATAAAGCCCGGCATCGATGCGCAGGGCATCGATGTCGCTGTTGTGGCGCACGGCGGTGGTGTCATATTTTAACGCCCCGCTGGCATCCACGCGTCGGTAGCGGAATTTGTAATTTCCTTTGGACGTAATCCATTCCGCGCTGGTGGCCACGCTCACATTGGCACAGAGTTTGTGTTCATAAAGCAAAGCCGGGTTAAGCAAGCCATAAGAGCCGAATTTCACTTTGGCCATCAGGTGGGCGTTTATGCTGTCCTTGAAGCGTGGACGCCTGGTGGTCAGATAGATGCTGCCTGATGAGCCGAACTCGCGGGCGGATTGCAGGATGTCGCTTTTCTGTCCGTTGTAGAGCGAGATTTCCTCGATGTTGTCCAATGAGAATTTTCCCAAGTCCACCTGCCCGTTTTGCGCGTTGCCCAGCTGTATGCCGTTGTAATACACGCCCGCATGGTTGGTCCCCATGCTGCGGATATTCACGGTTTTCAGTCCGGCCACGCCGCCGTAGTCTTTAATCTGTAGTCCGGAAAAGTAGCGGATGGCATCGGCCACAGAGAAACTGTTCAGTTTCCGCAACTCTTCTCCTTTTAGGGTTTGGGCAGGGATGATCTCCTTGTAAGTTTTGGCTTTCACCACCACCTCGTTCAGGCTGCGGATACTGTCAGGATGGATTTGTGCAGAGGCAGACATCCACCCATACAAACCGACCATAAGGCACATCGCGCGCCTGCATGTGTCATTTCCCATGAGTTATCTATTTGATAGTTTGAAATCCATCAAAATAGCTCCAAAGAAAACTTTTTATATGAAAACACTTCCGCCGCGAGCCATTTCACTCATGTACGGATTTAGCGGATTCATAGCTCGTCCTCGAAAGCTATTGAATATTGCGGCATGGCAGGTCTTCTGACTCGTCTCCACAGTGAACGCCTTCCCAGTCGGCTTATGGCCTTCCAGTGGCATAGGGTATGTGTTCACTGCGCTTTTTTATGAGACATACAGCAACGGGACTGTTCAGGATTCCCACCTGATTCCCTTTTAATCATTCCTCCGTATGCATGAAGGAGATGAACCAATGCCGATGCAAAGGTAAGTGTTTTTGGGGAAACTTAAACTAATTTAGCGGGATTTTTTTCAATGACTATGTCTTGTATGGATTTGTATAGATTGAATGGGGCGTTCATTCTGTATATGGATAAAGGGGGTGTGCAGGTGGTAAGGATGCTGGCGGGAACGGTCGTCTCGGCGGGTGTCTTTGACGAGGCTGATTGGAACGGGAAGTCGGCGGACTCATACAGGCTTTTCATCAATATGGATTTTTGCGGGAATGTACGGGATGACTTGCGTTGAAATGTGGACCGCAAACTGGAGAAATCGGAAATAATTCCGTAACTTTGCACGTAAATTCTTGGAAAAGACGATCATTCAAATTTAAATAGGACAAGATGGAGAAGAAATTCAAGAGAACAACTGTCACGTCGGCTTTGCCGTATGCCAACGGACCGGTGCATATCGGCCATTTGGCGGGTGTGTATGTGCCGGCGGACATTTACGTGCGCTATCTCCGGCTGAAGAAGGAGGACGTGCTTTTCATCGGTGGTTCGGACGAGCACGGCGTGCCCATCACCATCCGGGCCCGCAAGGAGGGTGTCACACCGCAGGATGTGGTGGACCGCTATCATAAGCTGATTAAAGATTCGTTCGAGGAATTCGGCATTTCCTTTGACGTGTACGGACGCACGACGTCCAAGGTGCATTGCGAGACGGCGTCGGACTTCTTCCGCACCCTCTACGACAAGGGCGAGTTCGTGGAGAAGACATCCATGCAGTATTACGATGAGGAGGCCCACACCTTCCTGGCCGACCGCTACATCACGGGCGAATGCCCCTACTGCCATGCCGAAGGAGCCTATGGCGACCAGTGCGAGAAATGCGGTTCGTCGCTTTCGCCCACGGAACTGATTAACCCGAAGAGTGCCATCAGCGGCTCGAAACCCGTGATGCGCGAGACCAAGCACTGGTACTTGCCGCTCGACAAGCACGAGGCCTGGCTGCGGCAGTGGATACTGGAGGACCACAAGGAGTGGCGCAACAATGTCTATGGGCAGTGCAAGAGCTGGCTCGACACGGGACTGCATCCCCGCGCCGTGAGCCGCGACCTGGATTGGGGTATTCCCGTGCCGGTCGAAGGGGCGGAGGGCAAGGTGCTCTACGTGTGGTTCGACGCGCCCATCGGCTACATCAGCAACACGAAGGAACTGCTGCCCGACTCGTGGGAGAAATGGTGGAAAGACCCCGAGACGCGTCTGGTGCATTTCATTGGCAAGGACAACATCGTGTTCCACTGCATCGTGTTCCCCGCCATGCTGAAGGCCGAGGGCAGCTACATCCTGCCGGACAACGTGCCGGCCAACGAGTTCCTGAACCTGGAGGGCGACAAGATTTCCACTTCGCGCAACTGGGCCGTGTGGTTGCACGAATACCTGCGCGACTTCCCCGGCAAACAGGACGTGCTGCGCTACGTGCTGACGGCCAATGCGCCGGAGACGAAGGACAACGACTTCACGTGGAAGGACTTCCAGGCCCGCAACAACAACGAGCTGGTGGCCGTCTATGGCAACTTCGTGAACCGCGCCCTGCAGCTCACGCAGAAGTATTATGAAGGCATCGTGCCGGAATGCGGCGAACTGACGGACTACGACCGCCAGACGCTGGACGAGTTCAAGGACGTGAAGGCCAAGGTGGAGGAACTGCTGGACAACTTCAAGTTCCGCGACGCGCAGAAAGAGGCCATGAACCTGGCCCGCATCGGCAACAAATACATCGCCGACTGCGAGCCGTGGAAGGTGGTGAAGACCGACCCGGAACGGGTGAAGACCATCATTTATATCTCTTTGCAGCTCACGGCCAACCTGGCCATCGCGTTCGAGCCGTTCCTGCCGTTCAGCAGCAAGAAACTGCGCGGCATGTTGAACATGGAGGACTTCGAGTGGAACCAGTTGGGACGCACCGACCTCCTGGCCGCCGGACATCAGCTGGGCAAGCCCGAACTGTTGTTCGAGAAGATTGAGGACGAGGTCATCGAGGCGCAGGTACAGAAGTTGCTGGACACGAAAAAGGCCAATGAGGAGGCCAACTACAAGGCGAACCCTATCCGTGCGAACATCGCTTTCGAGGACTTTGAGAAACTGGACATCCGCGTGGGAACGGTGCTGGAATGCACCAAAGTGCCTAAGGCCGACAAACTGTTGTGCTTCAAGATTGCCGACGGACTGGAGAACCGCACCATCGTGAGCGGCATCGCCAAATACTACAAGCCGGAAGACTTGGTGGGCAAGCAGGTGTGCTTCATCGCCAATCTGCCGCCGCGCAAGCTGAAAGGCATCGAGAGCCAGGGCATGATTCTTTCGGCCATGGACTACGACGGCAGCCTGAGCGTGGCCACGGTGGAACGCCCGGTGAAGCCCGGGTCGGAAGTTTGCTGACGCTTGCTTTTGAATATTGTTTATAAATGGAGGCTGCCCCCGGCGGGGGCAGCCTCCATTGTCGTGTGGGATGCCCTGAAATTGAGATTTGCGGCGTCATGGCCGGCCGTATGGCTGAGGCGTGGCGCGGTACGTGCTGCCGGAAACACTTTATGGCCGTCAGGATGCCGGCTGCACGCCCGAGGAGTCTTTCCAAAAGATATATGCGCATTTCGCCGGTTGTTGCCCGAAGCCCCGGAACGGAAACTGCTGAGCCTGATAGGGTGAGGCTGTGCCTTTTTTAGAGACCGCCGTCCACCATCCATATCTTCTGCGGATTGTCACGCCGTAAGGCTATGTGGCGTTGTTCGACAGTGCCATCCGGACGATGCAGTTTGTAGTGTACGGTTGTGCCAGCATAGTCCTTATTGGTTGTGGCTTCGTAGGCCTCGGACACTCGGCAGTTTTTCATTTCCTTGGTGAGAGAGGGCAGCGAGGCGGCGTAATAGTACAGGGCCTCTTCGTGCGGCTGGCCGGCAATGAGTGCTTCCAGTATCCGCCGTGCCGCTTCCGTGGCCGTTTCTTTCTGGAGCTTGCCGAGGCGTTCCGCGTCGGCGACGCGCGGCCCGTCTGCCCGCAGCCATTTTATTTGGCCCGCGCCGGGACGTTGCGTGACGGCGGAAACGGAGAGCGGCGCGTCGTAGCGGATGGCGCTGGTTTGGAACACGACGGTCTCTTTCCCGTCGTGTGTGCATCGGATTTCCATTTCCTTTAGCCGGTAGTCCTGTTGGCGGAACACGCACCTGGCGGTGCAGGGCAGGTCCTTGTCCCGGCTGGCGGGCGAGAAGAAGCCTGCGAGGTGGCCGGCCGTAGTGCTGGCCTCCACGATGATGATGGAGTCGGACTGGAATACTGTCATGTGCGTGGTCATGTCTTTTGCGAGCATGGCATCATTCAGCTTCTCCAGGATGGATTCCGGCTGCAGGAACAGGGCGAAGCCTTCCGCGAAGTGGGCTTGCAGGCTGCCGCAGACGCCGGTCCCGGTATTGTCCCACATGTATTGCCGGCTTCCGTCGGACACGATGGTGCGGCCTCCCTCCTTTTCTATCCGCCAGATGGTGCTTCCCCCTTGCCTGAGAAGGGCCACGTGCACTTGCAGAGGGCTGGCTTCCGGGTCGATGAACGCGAAATTCTCTTGCGGCGTGGTCCGGACATAAGCCCGCATGGAGAAGCCGTTGGCTTCGCGCGAGTGTCGGATGCATTGGTCGAACACTTCCGTGATCGACGGGCTGGCCTCCGCTTGGGTCGAGAACAGGTTGCTCAGTCCTACGCCGACACCGGCGAGGAACACGAGGATGGCGGCGGCAACCTGCAAGAGCCGCCTTTGCGTGGCCTGCCGCTTGCCGCGGTGCGACTGCGGCGCATGCTTGGGCGTGAGCAGGTCCACGGAATGCATGAATTCTTCGTAATAGGCACGGCAGGAGGCGCACTCTTCTATGTGTTGCATGCAGTCGGCCTTGATGGTTTCATCGATGGATTTGTCGCATAAGTCAGCGATATGCTTTTTAAAATCTTCGCATTTCATGATGGTACGTTATTAAAGGGTTTGACTTTTGGCATAGATGCCTTTTCTGATTTTCTCAATTCCGTATTGGAAGCGGGATTTGACGGTAGAGACTGGCAGTTCCAGAATGGCGGCAATGTCCGTAAAACTGTTGTCGCCATGGATTCGGAGGCGGATGACCTCGGCCTGTTCGTCTGGGATGGCGGCCAACAGTGTGGTGATTTTCCGGAATTCCTGCTCGAAATCATCAGGTTGTTCATCGCAAAGATGGATGGCCTGTTCCAAGGGGATAAACTGGCGGGTTTGATGCCGGCGCAAACGGTCCGTACAGATGTTGGACAGACACCGGTACAGGTAGTGACGCGGTTGGAACAGCGGTTGGCCGTGAGCGTCCTGTTGCCTGTTGTGCAGCAGTAGGAAAGTGTCCTGTACGGCATCTTGCGCATCATCCGGATTCCCCAACCGGTAGCAGGCGTACCGTAATAGATGCGGACGCTCGGTCGCCATCAGTGCGGTAAGTCCGTGGGCTGTGGCCTCTTGGGGATTTTTGTGTGTGAATATCTTCATTTTTCCATTTGTTTTTAGGATTGCAATCTGTCAGTAAGACGTAGGAATGGGTGAAAAGACGTAGTTGAAGGCAAAAAAAAGCGGGGTAATGTTTCTGGGGTGTTGTTTTTGGGTCCATCGGTTGAGACTTCTGCAAAATTGTGCTTGTTTTTCGGTTCGACAAGAATCAAGCTAAAGAAGAGTCTTAGCAGGCATAAATTCGTGGAAAATGCGGTTGGATTGGGCTTCTTTTTTACCCATATTTCTTTTCCGCGGCGTGGCGCACCTTGCTGACATGTCATGCAGTGATGCCCAAAGGTATGAATTTTTTGTTGTCTGCAAAAGTTTTTTTCGCCGTTTTGCATTGATGAAGCGTCATGTCCTATTTAATTGTTTCGTAACTTTGCAAAAGGAGGTGCAAAATTAGATTTGAAATATGGATGAGATACGGAGTTCGATGGACATGGAGCGGGAAGTCATCCGGTCGGGTTTCCTGCCGTTCTTCCGTTGCGGCATCCCCGGCTTTTCCATCGAGGAAAAGACGGCGGGGGATTATTGGTTTTCCGGCGAAGAGGACGGGGCGTGGGAATGGAAAGGCCCGGTCATCCGGGAGGGGCATTGCGCTTACGGGAAGATTTTCAACCGCAAGGCGGGGTATGTCAGTCTGGAATGGTTGCCGGACTTGATGAACTATCGCCGCTCCTTGCATTATGCAAAGGACGAGGACACTGCCGCGCTGGACGACGTGGTGCTGCAGACCATCGCCTGCGAAGGTGGGGTGACGGTGAAGGATTTGCGCCGTTTGCTTGGGTTCGCCCGGGGGCGGGGGAGACGTTCTGCCGCAGACTGGGTGGACACCATTCCTGGCGAACGGAAAATTTCGCCCGAACCCATCCTGACGCGCCTGATGATGGGACTGCATGTGGTTATCGCCGACTTTGAATATAACAGGGACCGGCACGGCAATCCCTACGGTTGGGGCGTGGCGCGCTACGTCCTTCCCGAAACACTTTATGGCCGTCTGGATGCCGGGTGTGCGCCTGAAGAGTCTTTTGCGAAGATATACCGCCATTTGCGCGGGATGTTTCCGGATGCACCGGAACGTAAGATCTTGGCTCTGATAGGATGATGCGTTTTGCGCGGGATTTTGTCGTTCGGGAGGTCAAAGGACTGCGCCTCCGGACAGAAACTAGAGTTTATACAACTTCCATCGCAGCGTAACAGCGGGGAAGCATGAAACCGTTCCCCGCCAAATTTCTGCTGTTCAAAAAATCAGAATGTCATAAAATGCTTGTGAAAACAAACAAATTGTTCCGTTTTGGCTGATTTTCGTGACGCGGCTTTTGCGCAATCCGGCTCAAATAGCAGATTTTTGCGCGATTTTTTTGCACAAAACGGGGCTTTTGTGCAATGTTTTGTCAGAGCAATTTACTTTTTGGACGGTCTGACGAGAAAATTCGGGGTCGGAACGCGAAATTCCGAGCCCCGGAATTCTTTTTTCGGGGCTCGGAATTTTTATTTCGGGGCTCGGATGAAAAAATCCCGGTACAGAAATCTTTTCGCGGCGGCTTCGGGGCCGTTTTTCTTTCCCGTTGGAACTTTTTCCCG
>CALUFQ010000054.1 GCA_944319925.1 uncultured Paraprevotella sp. | reverse complement strand
GCCCGAAGATGCGCTTGAAGCCCACGTCGGTGAAGGGGTTGATGAACTTTCCCATAGCTTTCTGCTTTTATACTCCGGCCTACAAAGATAATGCAAACCGGGCGCAGGACAAAACAAACCCGTTTGTTTTTTATGCCGAGGTGCCGCTTATCTTAGATAATGCAAACTGGGCGCAGGACAAGACTTTACTGTCGGTTGATGGGCGGTTTCATCATGGTGTTTCGTGGCCGCATACGCCTGCGTGTCGCATTTCTGTATCTGTTTTGGCAATAAAATATATTTCTTTGCGTTTTTTATGTAGCATATTGGAAACAGAGAAATGGAAGGGGATTTTTTTTATGTGGCGTTGTCTGGTGTGGCTGGACTGTTTTTTACGGGTTTGGCCATGCCGTTCCTGTTGAAATATTGCAGGATGAAAGGGTTCTACGACATGCCGGGCGGGCGCAAGGTGCACCATGAGGCCGTGCCGCGCCTGGGAGGCATCCTGTTCATGCCGGCCATGCTGGTGGGGCTGGCCGTGGCCCTTATCCTTTACGCGCGGGATGGGCACGGTGTGTTCACGATAAAGGTGACATCGGTTATGATGGCCGTAGGGGCATTTTTGGTTTATATTATCGGCGCCATAGACGATTTCGTGGGCATGAAGGCCAGCCACAAGTTCATGGTGCAGCTGGCAGCGGCGTTGGTGTTGCCTTTTTGCTGGTTGCATATCAATAATTTCTATGGCTTGTTCGGGCTGTATGAATTGCCGGTGTGGTTCAGCTATCCTTTTTCGGTGTTCGTGATTCTGCTCATCGTCAATTCAGTCAATTTGATAGACGGGATAGACGGGTTGGCGTCCGGATTGTGCATTTGCATTCTTGCCGCCTATATTTTCCTGTATATGCAAATGGACAATACTTTCATTTATGCGGTGGGGGCAGCCGGATTGTTGGGGAGTCTGTTGGCTTTCTTTTGTTTCAATGTCTGGGGGAATCCCGAGAAGGGAACCAAGACGTTCATGGGCGATTCCGGAAGCTTGTTCTTGGGCTATGCCCTGGCTTATCTGTCCATTAAATACACGATGGACAATCCTGCCGCGTTGCCTTACAGGGGGAATGCCCTTTTGGTGTCCTATACGTTGCTGATAGTCCCCACGTTTGATGTGATTCGTGTGGCTTTATTGCGCTTGTATCATCGCAAGCCCATTTTCGGGGCAGACAAGAGCCATATCCATCATGTCGTGATGGCGGCGGGCTTCTCCATGCACGGGGCATTGTGTGTCATTATCGGGTTGTTCCTCTTCTTTTGCCTGCTGAATTGCGTGTTTGTGCAGGTGGGCGTTTGCGCGACTTGGATAGTGGTGTCGGATGTGTTCTTTTTCTGTCTGTTCCATTGGGCGATGTGGAAAGCTGGGCGGCGGTCGTGACGGCCGTTTTGTTCGCCGGGCGGACGGAAAGGCTGTCCCGCTTCGAAAACCAGTCCCGAATTATCGCACGATGAATCCAAAACCGTTTCCGGGGAAATTTGCTGGTGCCGTTTTGGACGGTTGTTTTTTCGCGGAAATCGCGGTTTGGCATTTTTTGTCCTATGTTTGTGGCCGATATGTCCCATGCAATTTGTGCTTTTTATATTATCTTTGTAGCCGTGTGGTTGTTTTGGTAATCTAATCAAAAAGTATAAGTACCATGAAAGAAGGAAAAGCCTTGTTTTTTCTGAGATTGTGGGTGTGGTTGGGATGTGTGGCAGCGGCATGGACCGTCTCTGCCCGCGACTTTGTCCACCCCGGAGTGTTGCACACGGAAGAGCGTATGGAGCAGATACGCGGGCTGGTGGAGTCGAGGGAGGAGCCGGCATGGTCTTCCTATTTGTTGCTGAAGGGGCATCCTTGCGCGCAACCGGACTATCAATTGGCGGGGCCGTTCGAGGTCATCGCGCGCGACGGTGAGTTCCAGCATACCAAGTCGAAGATGGAGCGTGACTTCAGTGCCGCTTACTTGAACGCCCTGATGTGGGGCATCACGAAGGACGAGGTGCATGCCCGTAAGGCGGCTGGGGTGCTGGCGGCCTACGCCCGTACGCTGAAGCGCATTCCAGACACGAACGATGCCCCGTTGCTGGCGGGGCTGGAAGGCTTTAAAATTATTTATGCCCTTGAAGTGCTCAAACACACTTATCCCAAACTGGAGAAGGAGGAGTACGAGGATGCTGTGCGGATGTTCAAGAAGGTGTTTCTTCCCGTCTTGGACACTTTTTATAAACGCAATCCTTACACGAACGGCAACTGGGGGGCCATCGTGACCAAGACCTATATGGCTGCGGCCATCCATTTCGACGATGAAAAGATGTATGAGAAGGCGCGGGCTTTCTATCTCGGCGGATACGACAACGGCACTTTGGCGCATTACATTGACGGAGAGACCGGGCAGATACAGGAAAGCGGGCGCGACCAGAGCCATTGCATGCTGGGGCTGGGGGCCATGGCCACCGTTTGCGAGCTGGCATGGCAGCAGGGCGACGACCTCTATTCGGCCATGGACAACCGGTTGCTGAAGGGATACGAGTATGTGGCGCGCTACAACTTGGGCTATGACGTGCCTTTCGTGCGCTGGCAGGACATTACGGGGAAATATTGCGACTGGGATTGCGTGTCCGAGAAGGCGCGTGGCCGCTATATGTTTGTGTTCGACATCGCCTATAACCACTATGTCAACCGCATGGGGCTGCCTATGCCGTTCACCAAACAGGTGTTGGAACAAATCCGTCCGGAAGGCTACGACCGCGACCAGCCGGGATTCGGAACGTTGCTGTTCAACGAGGCCGGGGCGGGACGCAAGTTCCTCCATCCCGGCGGTTTGCATACCCTTGCCGACCTGGAGCGGATGAAGGCGATGGTGGCGCAGGGGCAGCAACCTTATGTCGTGGGCTGGGAAGAACTGCAGAAAGACCCGTGGGCGCAGTCCACGTTCGAGCCGCGTCCCATGGCCAATATGGGAAACAGCCGGCAGGCGGCTTCCGTGGATGCCCACGCGGCTTATCTGAACGCCATCCGCTGGTATATTTCCGGCGATGAGGCCCATGCACGTTGTGCCATCAGGATTTGCAACGCATGGTCGGCGGCGGTGAACCAGGTGCCCCAGGCGCGGTCCGACCAAGGACTGTTGGGCATCCCCATCGGGGAGTTTGCTTTGGCGGCCGAGGTGCTGCGTGTTTGCCCGTTGTGGGAAAAGGCAGACTTTGAGCGGTTCAAGAAAATGATGCTGGAATACCTCTATCCGGTGAGCCGCGATTTCCTGCGCGGGCATTCCGGGCGCACGGTGGACTATTTCTGGACGAACTGGGACGCGGCCAACATGGTGGCCATGGTGGCCATCGGCGTGTTGTGCGACCGGGCGGACATTTACCAGGAAGGGATAGACTATTTCAAGCACGGCTTGGGCAACGGGGCCATCCGCAATGCCGTGCCGGCGTTGCACCGGATGCCGGACGGCACGGTGCTCGGTCAATGGCAGGAGAGCGGGCGCGACCAGGAACATGCCCAACTGGGCGTGGGCTTCCTGGGGGCTTTCTGCCAGGTTGCGTGGAATCAGGGCGACGACCTGTTTGCTTACGACCACAACCGCTTGTTGGCCGGGGCGGAATATGTGGCGAAGTCCAACCAGATGCGGGACGTGCCCTTTACCTATTATAATAATAGCCAGGGGCTGAACAACCGTTGGCTTTCAATCAACGGCATAGGGCAATTGGAAGGCAGGCCGGTGTGGGAACTGATATACAACCATTACGAGGTGCTGAAGGGCATTCCCGCGCCTTATTCCAGGCGGATGGCGGAGTTGCTGCGTCCCGAGCACGGCAGCAAGGATCATTTCGGGTATGGCAGCCTGACGTTCTCCTTGCGTCCGTCCAATTATCCGCTGTTGCCTGTGCCTGCGGTGCCCGAAGGCTTGCGGGCGGAAGCTTCTGTCGGGCAGGTGCGGTTGGAATGGCAGCCTTCGGCAGAGTTTTTTGCCAACGGTTATGTCATTCAGCGGTCGGAGACCGGCAAGGACGGGTTTGAGGACTTGGCCGTTTATAAGGAGAAGGTGACCAATTTCTACGTGGACAGGCGCGTGGAGGAAGGCAAGAGCTATGAATATCGTGTGGCGGCGGTCAACAAGTCGGGCACGAGCCGCTATTCGGAGAGCGTGAAAGCCAAGGTGCCCATTGTCGGCGGGGATTTGCCTGCTGGGTGGACGTATGGGGAAGTCGGCACGGTGCAGGACGGCATGGCCGGATATGCGCCGGACGGCGACGCTTTCGTACTTGGATGCCGTTCCGCGAGGATGGGCGGGACGCAGGACAACGCCGCGTTTGTCTATCGGAAGGTGAAAGGCGACTTTTCCCTGTCCTGCCGGGTCAACAGGTGCTCGGGCAATGTGGACGAATGCGGGTTGATGTTGCGCGGGTCGCTGGAGGGCGGAGACGCGGCGGCTGTTATGACCCTCGGGGGGCGGTTCGCCCGCATGGGATTCCGCGCGGACAGGGGCGGCCAGATGGAAAGGGTCATCGGAAACACTTATACGTGGATGCCGGCGTGGTTCAAACTGGCGCGGGTGGGCGACGTGGTCTATGCCTATGAGTCCGCCGACGGGGTGAATTGGTTCTATGTGCATTCCGCACGGATTGACCTGCCCGAGGAGGTGTGCGCCGGCTTCGCCGGATGTTTTAACGGGGGGAAAGGGAAGAATGCGGTGGCCATCGACCGTTTGAGCCTGGAAATGTCGCCCGCCGCTCCCTGATGGAACGAATAGACCTGTTTTTTGTGCCGGAATGTCCTATGCTTATTGGCGCATTCCGGCTATTTTTGTTCTCGTGTGGAATTAAAAGGGATTTTTGAAGATGGGAATGAAAAGAATTTTTGGCTTGTTGGGCTTATGGCTGGCTTTGTGTTGGCCGGTGTTGGCCGTCCGTTCCGACGTGGCGGTCTATTCCGCTCCCGAGGGGGTGGAACTGAACGGCGATTTTTCGGTGCGTGTGCGTGCGGAAGGCGGCGAATGGCTTTCCGTTCCGTCCTATCTGGTCAAGGTGGACGAGGTGCGTGGCACCAAGCACTGCGTGGAGAATGCCTCGATGGCGATTTTCGACTTCACGGGACGGGTGGAGGTGGCAGTGACTTATAATAAAGGAAAGGTGGACAGCGCGAGGGTGCGCCCACTTTCCTATGGCATCCCGTTCCGTGTGGAGGATGGCCGCACGGTGAAGTTCACGCTGGACCGCCCGCGCAACTTGTCGGTGGAGGTGAACGGCGACATTTTCCATAACCTCCATTTGTTTGCCGGCCCGGTGGAAACGGACGTGCCGGACAAGGACGACCCGGACGTGATTTATTTCGGGCCGGGTGTCCATCTGACGGAGGGCAACCTGAAAGTGCCTTCCGGCAAGACGGTGTATGTGGCCGGAGGGGCTGTGCTGATGGGGCGCATCCTGGTGGAGGGTGTACACGACGTGACAGTCCGCGGGCGCGGCGTAGTCCACCATTCCGTGAAAGGGGGCATCCGGGTGGCCAATTCCCGCAATGTGTTGGTCGAGGGGCTGTCTGCCACCCAAATGTCCACGGGCGGGTCGGACAGTGTGACCATCCGCAACGTGAAGTCCATCAGCTACTATGGCTGGGGCGACGGGATGAATGTCTTTGCGAGCAACAACGTGCTGTTCGACGGGGTGTTCTGCCGCAATTCGGACGACTGCACCACGGTGTATGGCACTCGTTTGGGGTTCGAAGGCGGTTGCAAGCACATCACCATGCAGAACTCCACGCTTTGGGCGGACGTGGCACATCCCATCTTTATCGGCATCCACGGCAATGCCGACGAGCCGGAGGTGCTTGAGGATTTGAACTACGTGAACATCGACATCCTGGACCATAAGGAAAAGCAGTTGAACTACCAGGGGTGTATGGCCATCAACGCGGGCGACAACAACCTGGTCCGTAATGTCCGTTTTGAAAATATCCGCGTAGAGGATTTCCGGCAAGGCCAGCTGCTCAACCTGCGCATTTTTTATAACAAGAAGTATTGCAAGGCGCCCGGACGGGGCATTGAGAATGTGTTGTTCAAGGATGTTTCCTACACGGGAAGCCGTGCGGAAGTGTCGCTTATCGAGGGATATAGCGAGGACAGGGCCATCCGCAACGTCCGTTTCGAGAACCTCCGCGTCAACGGCGAATTGATTACGGACGACATGCCGGGCAAGCCCGCGTGGTACCATACGGGCGACATGGCTCGCATCTATGTGGGGCCGCATGTGGAAGATATTGTTTTCACTCAAACAAAATAGAAAAAGAAGATGAACCGAATGAAAGACACGAGGTGGCGGCGCGCCTTGGCCGGAATGGCTTTGTGCGCCGGATGTTGGGGAGTGTTGCCCGCCCAAGTGGTGAACCCGTTTGGTCACGCGCTGATACCGGACATGGTGGCAGACGCGAGCATCCAGGTGATTGACGGCGTGTTTTACTGTTACGCCACGACGGACGGCTACGGGAAGGGTTTACAGACTTCCGGACCGCCGGTGGTGTGGAAGTCGGAAGACTTCGTGCATTGGAGTTTCGACGGCACTTATTTCCCGTCGGCCGAGAAGGAAAAGTATTGGGCGCCGAGCAAGGTTGTGCCGGCCAACGGGCGTTATTATATCTATCCCACGGTGAACGGCTTCATGTATCCGGCGGTGGCCGACAGCCCGGACGGGCCTTTCCGTTTGGCGCGGGGCGAAGACAAGTTTGTGCTTCCTTTCACGCCGGGAGGCACGTTGCTGGAATGGAAAGACCCGAGGGCCATCGACGCGGAGATTTTCGTGGACGACGACGGGCAGGCTTATCTCTATTGGTGGAGGCGGAACGCGGCCAAACTGGGCGCGGACATGGTGACGGTAGATTCCGTGGTGCAGGTGATTCCCACGCCGCGCACGGCCTATTCCGAAGGACCGATATTCTTCAAACGCAACGGCATTTACTATTATCTCTACACACAAGGGGGCGGGGAGACCTACCAGTATGCCTACGTGATGGGGCGGCAGTCGCCGTTGGGGCCGTTCGAGGTGCCCAAGGAGGATCTGGTGTCCACGTCCAATGTGGCGGGGACGGGAGTGTCCGGGCCGGGGCACGGTTGCGTGTTCAATGTGCCGGGCACGGATGATTATTACTTCGCTTTCCTGGAGTACGGGCGCGGGAGCACCAACCGCCAGACGTATGTGAACCGCCTGGAGTTCAATGCCGACGGAACGATTCGTCCCGTGAAGGTGTCGATGGACGGTGTCGGGGCGTTGAAGAAAGTGAAACGTGCGGAGCGGCTGCCCGTGGATTCGGTCTATGCTTCTTCCGTGTGCGAGCCGCTTTTCATCCCGTTGAAGGAAACACCGCCGGGACGGACGGAATATTTCGTGCCGGAATGGGCGGTGGACGGTGCCAACGGTTCGCGTTGGATGGCCGCGCCGGAGGATAACGATGTGTGGCTCGTGGCCGATCTTGGACGGGTGCGCCGGGTGCGCCGCAGCGAGGTGTGGTTCGTGCGTCCGACGGAGGGTCATGCCTACGAGCTTGAGGCATCGAAGGACGGGAAATCCTGGGTGCGGTGTGGCGGCCATGACGAGGTGCGCAAGTTGTCGCCCCACACGGACGAATTACGCGGGAAGTACCGCTATCTGCGCATACGGCTCAAGGCCGGCATAAAGGGCGTTTGGGAATGGCACATTTATTGATTCGTTTTTATTGCATGTTGGGAATATGAAAGCGTTGGGCGTATGTCTTTTCGGCTTGTGGATGGGCGCAAGCCTGTGTGCACAAGAACAAAAGAAGTGGGGGGACTGGACCTCGTGGGGGCAAGTCTCTGCCGACCGTTATGAGAATCCTGTCATTCCTTCCGATTACAGTGACCTCGACTGCATTCGGGTCGGGGACGATTATTATGCGATTTCTTCCACCATGCAGTTCTCGCCGGGCATGACCTTGCTGCATTCCACAGACTTGGTCAACTGGGAAATCTGCACGAACATCATCGGCGACCTGACGCAAATCGGGCCGGAACTGAACTGGAACCGCATGAACCGCTACGGGCGGGGCGTGTGGGCTGGCACGTTGCGTTACCACGACGGTCGTTTCTATCTGTTTTTCGGTGCGCCCGACGAGGGCTATTTCATGACTTCGGCCGAACGTCCCGAGGGGCCGTGGGACGATTTGACCCCTTTATTGCAGGAGCGGGGATGGGACGACTGCACCGTGATGTGGGACGAGGACGGGACGGCTTGTTTCGTCGGGACGCATTTCGCGGACGGCTACAAGACTTATTTGTTCGACATGTCGCCAGACGGGAAGCGGATTGACCGCGAGTCGGCACGGCTGATTAATTCAGGTAATCGGCGCGAGGCCAACAAGCTGATTAAGGTGGGCGATTGGTATTACTTGATATTCAGCGAACACAAACCCGAGTTGGGGCGGTATGTCATGGCGCGGCGCGCCCGCAGCATGAGAGGCCCCTACACGGAAGAGCGGCAGCTGGCTTTGCCGAACCGCGAGGCGAACGAGCCTAACCAAGGCGGCATCGTCGAAGGGAAGGACGGACGCTGGTATTTCCTGACCCATCATGGGTCGGGCGACTGGAGCGGGCGCATTGTCAGCCTGTTGCCGGTGACGTGGGTGGACGGCTGGCCCATCATCGGGCGGGTGCTTCCGGAAGGCATCGGCGCAATGGCCTGGTCGGGCGCGATGCCGGCCCGTAGCGAGGAGAAACTCAGCATACAGCGTGGAGGAGACTTTGACGGGCTGGTGCTCGAACCGCAGTGGCAATGGAACTACCAGCCGCGCAGCGACATGTGGTCGTTGTCCGAGAGGCCGGGTTGGCTGAGGCTGAAGGCCTTCCGCCCCTTGCGCGAGAATCAGCTGTTGTATGCCGGTAACACGTTGACGCAGCGTTGCTTCCGGACGGTGCAAAACGAGGTGGTGACGAAATTGGACATCTCCAGCATGGCAGACGGGCAAAAGGCGGGTTTATGCCATTTCTCTTCCCGCCATGCCGCCATCGGGGTGGTGAAGGACGGCGGGACGTGTTATTGGGAATACCGCCAGGACAATCAAGTGACCCGCGGTGAGGCCGTGGCGGGCAACGAAGTATGGCTGCGGACCACATGGGGGCTGGACGGGATGGCCCGTTTTGCTTATAGCCTGGACGGCAAGGACTTCCAACCGTGGGGAGAGCCTTATCAGATGACGTGGGGGAATTATCGCGGCGACCGGTTGGGCGTTTATTGCTTCAACGACAAGGCCGAGGCCGGATGGGTGGATGTGGATTTCTTCCATTATCGTTGAGGGCTTGCTGCCGGGACTTTTAGGGTCAGGTTTCTAAGAATTACCCCCCGCGATAGGCAAATCCCCCGCGACGGATGCGGTTCGGACGACTTGGAGCAAATGGTCGATTTAGTCCCACAAAATGGCTGGATAGTGCAACAGAGATTGCGGAGAATGTTTTATCTTTGCGTTCACAATTGACAGATGATGAAAAAAAGAACAGGGAATGCGTGCCTGGCAAAATGGCATCAGGCTTTTTGGATGATTGTAGTGGCCGTGTTGACGGGTGTGTGTACCATGGACGGATATGCAGCCGGAAAAGGGGAAGGCGGATATGTCGCCATGCCTTCCGGGGTGCAATGCCGCATGGGGGACGGGCGTATGCGCGTGGAATTTGTCACGCCGGACATCGTGAGGGTGCGCTACACGCGGGAGGCTGATTTCCTGGGCAACGGGACGATTGTCTGCCTTCCCCGCAGGGATGGCAAGGTGGCGTTCCGGACGGCGAGGGAGCAGAATGCGTTGGTCTTGCGCTCGGATAGCCTGGAGGTGCGGCTGGATTTGCGCACTTTCGCGCTCGGGTTCAAGGATGCCCGGACGGGCACCGTCCTTTTGGAAGAAAATGCGGCGCGTCCGCGCGAGGCCGAGCGGGTTTATACGGAGAAAGTGACGTATGACCGGCAGAGCAAACGCATCGTCAAGACCGCCGACGGGGAAAAAGAGGTGATGGACGTGTTGCGCCGCGACACGGTGGGGCGCACGTGGAAATACCGCAACCACTTCCGTTGGCGGGAAGGGGAGGCCCTCTACGGGCTGGGATGCCACTTGGAAGACTTCATGAACTTGCGCGGCAAACGGATGTACCTGTGCCAGCATAACTTGAAAGAAATGGTGCCGGTGCTCAATTCCACGGCGGGTTACGGCTTGTTGTTCGATGCCGGTTGCGCCATGGTGTACAGTGACGATGACGGGGGCAGTTTCGTGGAGCTGGAGGCGGCCAAGGAAGTGGATTATTACTTCATGAAAGGCACCTCGATGGACAAGGTCGTGGAGCGTTACCGTTTCCTGACGGGCGATTGCCCCATGTTGCCCCGCTACATGTTCGGTTATATCCAGTCGAAGGAACGCTATACCAGCTCGCAGGAGATTGTCGATGTGGTGAAAGAGTACCGCCGCCGGCAGGTGCCGCTTGATGTCATTGTGCAGGATTGGAACTATTGGCCGGGCGGGCAATGGGGCTACATGAAGATGAACCGCCAATATTATCCCGACCCGAAGGCGTTGGCCGATTCCGTGCATGCGCTGGATGCCAAGCTGATGATTTCCATCTGGCCCAATCCCACCAACTGCCCGCAGACGAGGGACTTCGCCAGTCGCGGCTTCATGCTTGAACGTTCGGTTTATGACGCGTTCAATCCTTTGGCCCGGGCACATTACTGGAAATATGCCAATGACGAATTTTTCAGCAACGGCTTCGATGCCTGGTGGTGTGATTGCACGGAACCGCTGGATGCCGACTGGCGCGCGATGCCGGAAGGTTACGGGTGGGACAACCATGCGGAACGGTGGAAAGGCAACGCGGAGCTGTTGGGCGACGTGCTGGGCGCGGAACGCGCCAGCCTCTTCTCCCTTTACCACTCCAAAGGGCTGTATGAGAACCAGCGGGCCACGACCGACCGTAAGCGCGTGGTCAACCTGACCCGTTCCAGCTTTGCCGGGCAGCAACGCTACTCCACCATCACGTGGAACGGCGACACACACGCCTCGTGGAAGTCTTTCGCCCAGCAGATTCCCCAGGGGTTGAACTTCATGGCCACGGGATGCCCGTATTGGACAGTCGATATCGGGTCGTTTTTCGTACGCAAGGGGCGTGAATGGTTCCGCATGGGGGATTTTGACAAGGGGGTGGCCGACCTGGGCTATCGGGAATATTACACGCGAATGTTCCAGTTCGGCGCGTTTCTGCCCCTGTTCCGCAGCCATGGCACCGACACGCCGCGCGAAATATGGCGTTTCGGCAATCCCGGCGAACCGTTCTATGAAAGCATCTTGAAGATGATTCATTTGCGCTACCAGCTTTTGCCTTATAATTATTCGTTGGCCGGGCGCGTCAGCCTGGAGGATTACACGATGGCGCGCTTGCTGGCGTTTGATTTTCCTGCCGACACGGCGGTTTACGACGTGAAGGACGAGTTCATGTGGGGACCTGCTTTCCTGGTCTGCCCCGTGACACACCCGATGTACTACGACAAGGGGTCGGTGGAACTCCACGGGGTGGACAAGACCCGTGCGGTGTATTTGCCCGAGGGAGCGGACTGGGTGGATTTCTGGACGGGTGCCGCCTTCAAGGGGGGGCAGGTGGTCGAGGCGGATGCGCCGATAGACCGTTTGCCGCTCTTCGTGCGCCAAGGATCCATCGTGCCCATGGGGCCGGTCGTGCAGCATACGGCAGAACAGGCCGGACAGGAATTGCGTATCGTGGTCTATCCCGGGCGCGATGCCGCTTTCACGCTCTATGAGGACGAAGGGGACAATTACGATTATGAGCAAGGCCGTTATGCGACGATTCCGATGACTTGGGATGACCGGAAGCAGACGCTGACGCTTGGCGGGCGCACGGGGGAGTTTGCCGGCATGCAGGAATCCCGCACGTTCCGTGTGGTGCTGTGGGATTACGAAAAACGGCAGGTTGAAGAAAAGACAGTCCGCTATGCGGGCAAGGAAATCCGGTGTCGTTTCTGACGCATTTCCTCTTTTCCCCGTTGCGCAATCGGGGCGCGGATTTCCGAATCCACAAGCCCGCAAGGGGGGGCAGTCGAAATAGAGCGGAGATTTAACAAATTCTGCACGGGGTCGTAACGACCCTTCTGTTCTCCATGCGGCGGGGGTCGTTACGGACCCTTTTGTGCGCCATGCGGACGGCCATGAAAAACTGTCCCGCCTCGCAAGGGGACGAGCTCCGAAGGGGCGGAGGGGGCTCACGCCCACGGGAACAACACCGGACGCATCTGCGGATAACATAAACGGGTCGAAAAAAGAGGAAAGTCACTCTTGTGCATGGGAAACCCCTCCGGCCCGTTGGGCCAGCTCCCCTACAAGGCGGAGGAGTTCTTTCTTGCAGGTTTTGCTACACCCTCCTCCTGTATTGACAAATGACACTTCCGGGTGCGCGTTGACATTTTGCTCATTTCCGGCTTCTGAGATTCGTGTATTCGGCCGCAGAGCCGGGACAGCGCGAGAAGAATGCAGCCACACGCGCCTTATGGAAATCAAAATGTCACGGAATCCCCTCCAAACCTGCCTTTTTAACGGAATACGAGGCACTCCCGGCGCAGAAACCCGACCGGCGGGAAAGCCCGCCGGGGGATTCCGCCGACAAAATGACACGGGAAACGTGTCCGGGAAAAAGTTCCAACGGGAAAGAAAAACGACCCCGGAGCCGTCGCGAAAAAGTTTCTGTACCGGGATTTTTTTGTCCGAGCCCCGAAAAAGAAATTCCGAGCCCCGAAAAAAGAATTCCGGGGCTCGGAATTTCGCGTTCCAGCCCCGAAATTTCTCGCCGGATTGCCAAAAAAGTAAAAGACACTGACAAAACCTTGCACAAAAGCCCCGTTTTGTGCAAAAAAATCGCGCAAAAATCCGCTATTTGGGTCGGATTGCGCAAAAGTCGCGTCACGAAAATCATCCAAAACGGAACAATTTGTCTGTTTTCACAGGCATTTCATGACATTCTGATTTTTGGGGTCGTAACGACCCTTTTGTGCGCCATGCGGACGGCCATGAAAAACTGTCCCGCCTCGCAGGGGGACGAGCCCCGAAGGGGCGGAGGGGGTCTCGCGCCCACGGGAACAACGCCGGACGCATCCGCGGACAACATAAACGGGTCGGAAAAAAGGGAAAATGCCAGTGGGTGCATTGGCAGTTTCAAATTTGCTAATTTGGACATTTGCGGAATTCATATTTTCGTTAAGCGTGTTGACTGTTGAATGGAAGTCGCGTCAAATGTGCGAATTTTTTGCAAGTGGGGGGTGGGAGGAAAATGACATATTGTTGGACAATTTGCAATTGCTGTGTTTTTCCCGGTCGTTTTATTCCTCGGAAAGGGGTGTTCCGGGTTGTCGGGGCGGGACGGTTCTTTCCAGCCCTGCGTGGAAAAGTTTTTTCGGGGGAGAGAAAAGTCGTGTTTTTTTAGGGTCGCAGGCGTGTGCCCGTGGCCTGTTAAACATGTGCCGTGCCGGCCAAAAGGGGGGATTCCCGGGCGGCTGCGTTTTTTTTGTCTGTGCAGGGCGGGTGTGTACGGACTGTTCCTGGATGTCCGGCGGGTCGGAGGGTGGCGGCTGTTTCATGGTCAAGGTAGCGGCACCGCGCCCGGAAGGCTGACGGAAGGCCGGCTTTCGGGCTGGAGACTTCAGGGATGTTAGTATATGTCCCATCTTTTGGTCGTATTTGCCCCATATCTCCGGAAGGCTTTTCTTTATTTTTGTGGTTCAAGAACTGAAACCATGTTTGTGGGACTTGCGAACAAAGAAGTCCGGGGCGCATGTCTGTGGTGTGCGGAAGGAACGGAATGAACAATATGAGAAAACTTATCCTGTGGTTTGTTGTGTTGCTGTCGTGTCCATGCCTTTGCAGGGCACAGGGGCAATATAAGTTTCGGCTGATAGACGTGACGAGTGGTTTGTCCGACAATCAGATCAGGGACTTGAGCGAAGTTCCCGACGGGCGTGTGGGGGTGCGCACGGCTTCCATCCTGAACATTTACGATGGTGCGTCGTTCGTGTATTTCCCGTATGACACGGACAAGAAATACGTGTGGCAATACGCGCGCCCGCCGAAAGAATATTACGACAAGCAGGGGCGTGTCTGGATGAAAGAGTTGAATTATTTGTTGTTGCTGGACTTGGAGACCAACACGTTCAATTATGACATCCCGGGGGAATTGGCTTCCATGGGCGTGGAGCAGCGGGTGAAGAATCTTTTCGTGGACGAGTCGAAAAACTTCTGGTTCGTGTGGGAGGACAACACCTTGTCATTCTATGACGTGCAGGCCGCCACGGGGCGGGTCATCAACCGCGGGGGAGACGATTTCACGCGGAAGTATGGCGTTCCGCTGGAGCTTGCGCAATACAAGAACACGTGTTGGATTGTGTATAGCAGCGGGCTGATTCGTTGTTACGACTACACATCTTCCGAGTTCCTGTTCCAGGATGCCCGTTTCGTGGGGCTCATAGGTGAACAGACAGACCGCCTTTACCTCCATCCGGATTCCGTCGGCAACTTGTGGCTGATGTACAACGACGGGGTGTTTTTCTATAACCGGACATTGCGGGAGTGGCGCGAGGTGGCGGATATCTCGGGCATTTCCAATTTCTTCACGTGCATGGACTTGGATTGCTCGGGCAACGTGTGGGCGGGCACGTCACGGTCGGGCTTGCGCCATATCGACCACAAGACGTTCCGTGTGGAAGAGCTCCCGGTATTGCCCTTGGTGGACGGAGGGGAAATCAACAACGACATTTATACACTGTTGGCGGATGGCCAAGGTGGATTATGGGTGGGCACCCTGTTCCAGGGCTTATGCTATTACCATCCCACGATGCAGAAGTTTGGGCTTGCGCAGACGGGGCGCGGCGGTTCTTATCTGACGAACGAGACGGTGCGCTGTTTTCTCGAAGAGCCGGACGGCACCGTGTTGGTCGGTGCGCGGGAGGGTTTGTTCCGTTTCAACCCGCAGACGCGCGAAGTCACCCATTTGTATGCCGACCGCATCACGGACTTGGTGTTGTCGCTTTACCGCGACCATGCGGGGAACGTGTGGGTGGGCACGTTTCTGGAAGGTTTCTACCGGATAGCCCCCGATGGCGGTTGCCATCATTTCCGGCGTTCGCCCAACACGGAAGAAGCCGATGTGGCGTTAAACACTTCGCGGGCCATGTACGAGGATTCGCGGGGAAACTATTATGCGAGCGTGGCCGGCGGGGTGGGGGTGCTTGACCCGGAAACCGGGAAAATCCGTTCCATGCTGTTTGAGCGGCATCCGCAACTGAAGGCTTTCAGCCTGATCCACACGCTTGTGCCCTTGGGGAAAGACAAGTTCGCAGCGGTGGGCGACAATGGGATATATGTCTATGACACGGCTGCCGGGAAGTTGTGGTTGCCCGACCGGGAGCGGGACAGATGGTACAAACCCGGGGTCAAATACTTCAGCTTGTTGAAGGATTCGCGCGGGCTGGACTGGTATGCCACGGAAAGCGGCATACGGGTTTGGAACGCCCGCACCGGGGAGTTGTACGAGCTGGCCATGGCCGACGGGTTGCCCAATGATGCCATCTCTTCGCTGTTGGAAGACGATGACGGGGCGGTGTGGGCTTCTTCGTTGAACGGAATATCCAAGATTACGCCCTATGCACGTGTGGAAGGAAAGCCGGGATATGAGTTCTCGGTGGTCAATTTCGACGTGTCGGACGGCTTACAGCGTGGCATGTATTATGTGGGTGCGGCCTTGAAAGCCAAGGACGGGACGTTGTATTTCGGCGGTGCCCATGGCTTCAATTATTTCAATCCGCGCCGCATGGTGAAGGGTAAGGCCATTGCCCGTCCTTTGCTGACCGGGTTGAGCATCTTCAACATGCCGGTGACGCCCGGCGCGGAATACGGCGGTCGTGTCATCTTGGAGAAAACGCTCGACCATACGTCGGAACTGGAACTGCGCTACGACGAGAATTTCATCACGTTGGAGTTCTCGGGCTTGAATTTCGCCAATCCGTCCCACACCTACTATAAATATAAGTTGTTGAATTATGACGAGGACTACGTGGAGAGCAATGCGACGCGCGCGGGCCGGGCGGTCTATACCGGCTTGCAGCCAGGGACTTACCGTTTCGTGGTTTATGCGGCCAACAGCGACAAGGTGTGGAGCGACACTCCGGCGGAGTTGTCCATCGTGGTCATGCCCCCGTTCTGGATGTCCTACTACGCCATGGCATTTTATGTGCTGGCCGCCGGAGGGGCGGTGTGGTTCGCTTTCCGCCGTTACCGCAAGCGGACGGAGCGGCGCCTGCAGGAGGAACGGCGGGAGACGGCCTTGCAGCAACAGGAGAACCTGGACCAGATGAAGTTGCGTTTCTTCACGAACATCAGCCACGAGTTCCGCACTCCCCTGACGCTGATTCTGACCCCGCTCGGCACGTTGATACGGCAACAGCAGGATTCGGAACTGAAACATAAGTTGCAGCTGATTTACCGGAATGCGGAACGCTTGTTGCGGCTGGTCAACCAGTTGCTGGACTTCCGGAAGCTGGAGATGCAGGGCGAACGGTTGTCGCTGAACCGGGGCGACATGGTGTCGTTTGTCAGGGAGGCCTGTGAAACCTTCCGCGAGTGGGTGGCCGAGAAGTCCATCGGGCTGGAGTTCGAGGACAGGACGGAGCGTCTGTACATGAATTTCGACCAAGACAAGATGTATAAGATTGTCAGCAACTTGCTTTCCAACGCAGTGAAGTTCACCCCCTCGGGCGGGAGCATCAACGTGAGTGTCGATACGGTGGCGCGCGACGGGCGTGATTATGCGGCCATCAAGGTGGCCGACACGGGGTGCGGGATCGCGGAAGAGGATTTGGAACGCATTTTCACGCGGTTCTACCAGGAGGAGAATGGCACCCGTGTGCAGTCGGGCAGTGGCATCGGCTTGCATCTGGTCAAAGGCTATGTGGACTTGCATGGCGGGGAAATCAAGGTGGACAGCAAAGTGGGCGAGGGCAGCACGTTCACGGTGTTCATCCCCGAAGATTTGCAGGCCGCCGAAGGACAGGCGGTGCAGGAAGAGACCGTCCCGGCGGACATGGAGGGCGCGGTGGAGGAGGAACGGTCGCCGTTGTCGCAGGCTGATGGTGGGTTGCCCACGAGGAAAAAGATATTGCTCGTGGAAGACAATGAGGAGTTCAGGGACTACCTGGCCGGGGAACTGAAGGCGGACTTTGACGTGTTGGAGGCGGCCGACGGCATCCAGGGGGAAGAGCTTGTGCATTCCGCTTTCCCGGACTTGATTATTTCGGACTTGATGATGCCCCGGCGCGACGGACTGGAGTTCTGCCGCCGCATGAAAGGCGACCTCCAGACTTCTCATATCCCGTTTATCCTGTTGACGGCCAAGATTTCCGACAATTCCCGCATTGAGAGCTACAAGGTGGGAGCGGATTCTTACATTGCCAAGCCGTTCAACTTCGAGATGCTGAGAGTGCGCATCGACATGTTGATTGAGCAACGGGAACGGCGCAACGAGACGCTCCATAAGACGATAGAGATAACCCCGAGCAGTATCACGACCACGTCGTTGGACGAGGAGTTTGTCAAGAAAGCGTTGGTCTGTGTGGAGAGGAACATCGACAATCCCGACTATTCGTTGGAAGAACTGAGCAATGACCTTGGGCTGAGCAAGACGCACCTGAACCGCAAGCTCACGGCCATCCTCAACCTGACGCCGCTCTCCTTTATCCGCCTGATTCGCTTGAAGCGGGCGGCACAGCTGTTGTCCGAGACCCAATACAACGTGAACGAGATTGCCGACATGGTGGGTTTCAACACCCTCAAGTACTTCAACCGCTATTTCAAGGAGGAGTATAAGATGACACCTACGCAGTACAGGGAAGACTGCCGCAAGCGGCGGCTGAGGGGCGAACTTTAGGAATTGTTTTGAAATCCTAAAGTTTTCCTTCGCTTGATGTGCGTTTTCGTGTGTGTACGCTGCTGCGGCAGCCATAATGGCCGTTTTGTTCGCCATGCGGATGGTAAAACTGTCCCACCTCCCCTACAAGGCGGAGGAGTTTTGCCTCCGGACGGACAAACTCTTTGTTGCGTGGGGTTACAAATCCCACGCGGCTGTTGGGACAGTTCATTGCGGTTCTGATTGACGCAGGGAGGACAATTTTCCTTAAAAAATGCCGTGTGTTACGGAACGACCTACAATGTGTTGCTTTTTATCCCATTTGTTTGCGTGAACCCGGCTTACCTTTGACTTCGGTTTAATGATTAAGTGCCATGAGAAAGAAGAATACTTTATTAGCGTTGTTGTTTTGTGCGTTCAGCCTGGGCGGCTGGGCGCAAGGCTTCATCCATCCGGGCATCCTGCACACGCAGGCCGACTTTGACCGGGTGAAGGAAAAGCTGGCCACGGGACAGGAACCGTGGGTGTCGGCTTATGAAAAGTTGACGAGCAGTTCGCATGTGGACCTGAACTGGAAACCAGCCCCTACGACGAAGATTATCCGTGACGGGGGAACGGTCTGGGAACCGGATCCCACCAATTATTGGAATGCCTACCGCGATGTGGCCACGGCCTACCAGTGCGCGTTGGTGTGGAAGATTTCCGGCGACACCCGGTATGCCGATAAATCCATCCAGATTCTGAATGCTTGGGCGCGTACCTGCAAGGCAGTGGCGGGAAACTCCAATGTGAGCCTGGCATCCGGGATTTACGGTTACGAGTTTGCCAACGCGGGCGAGCTGATGCGCGACTATGAGGGATGGAGCCGCGTGGATTTCGCTGCTTACCAAAAGTGGATGATGGACGTGTTCCGCCCGCAGGTGTTCGACTTTCTGGAGCGGCGGCACGGCACGGTGGACGTGCATTATTGGTCCAACTGGGGACTGTGCAATGTCCTGTCGGCCATCAGCATCGGAATCCTCTGCGACGATGTTTATACGTACAACGCCGGGATGGAATACTATAAATATATGGAAGACCGTGGCTATGCCGAATCCCTGCACAATTTGGTGTGGATCCTGTTCGACGACGAGCGTGGGCCGTTCGGTCAGTTCGGGCAGATGCAGGAATCCAACCGCGACCAGGGGCATGCCACGATGGCGGCCCTGCTGGCGGCGGACATCTGCGGCGTGGGGCTCAACCAGGGCGAGGATGTCTGGCGGCAGGACAACGACCGCATCATCAAGGGGCTGGAATACGTGGCGGCTTACAATAGCGGGGTGGACGACCTGCCCAACGAACCTTACACACAGCGTTACAATGAAGTATATGCCGTGATGGGTGAAGGTGGCCGTGGTGGCGGTCGGCCGAACTGGCCGCGCATTGTGAACTATTACGAGAACGTGCGGGGTGTGGAAGTGCCCTATAGCCGGGCGATGATGATGAAAGCCGAGGGGGGAATTGATGCCGGTGGCGGATTTTATGGCGGCAACAGTGGTGGTTACGACCATCTGGGCTTCACCACGCTGATGTGTACCTTGGACCCGTTGGAGGACAAGGAGGCGGTGCCGACGGCCTTGGGTGGCACGTTGCAATACGGCGGCCTGTCCACCACGCGCACCGAGGTGGTGAACATCCCGAAGGGGGAGACCATCAAGATTCTGGTGACGCTGCCGGACGGCGAGGAGGACACTGGGAATTGGTCATGGGACGATGACCCGTCGTGCACGTCGCCCGAGCGCGAGTTCACGCTGGACACGACGGGTGTTTACCGTGTGCGCTATGTCAACGCCAAAGGCGTGGAGAGCACCCGCATGTATTCGCTGCAGGTGGAGGGCGATGGTTATGTGACACCTTGCACACCTTATTATAAAGTGGGCAGTGTGGAAGGCAATGACACGTTGATTTACGTGGAGCGCAGCAGCAGTCTGACCTTTGGATTGAACGATTATGGCCCAAGTGTGCGCGAATGGAAATGGGAGCGCAGCACCGACGGGGAGAGCTGGAGTTCCCTGAACAACACCACCAACATGTTG
>CALUFQ010000053.1 GCA_944319925.1 uncultured Paraprevotella sp. | reverse complement strand
CCGAACAGGAACAAATCCCTTGCCAATGCAAAGTTGGGATTGTCCAGCTTGATTGTACTTAATGCCTGAATTTCGTCCTCCGTCAGAAAGCCACGCTCCTTGTGGTCGGGGTCAACGTGGTACATCGCAAACGGGTTTCTCGGTATCTTGCCGTTATAGTGCGCCGTGGTGACAATGTGTTTCAACGGTATGGAGTATATCCACACGGACGATTGCGCCAGCCCGACCTCGTTGCGCAAGTACAGGCAGTAATCACGGATGAAGTCCTCCGTCAGTTCGTTCATCGCCATGTCCGTCCGCTTGTAGTGTCTCCTTATGAACTCCGCCACATATTTGCGGACGGTCAGGTACTTTTGGTACGTACGCTTGGAGCGGTCTTTGCCCACCCGTTTGGCGAACGCCTCGTTCTCCTTGTCAAAGGCACGCAACAATGTTTCATACTCCGTACCGATGCCTTGATAGGCGTTGCGTACCATTTCAGCCGTTACAAACGCTTCACGGTCAGAAAGCCGTTGGTAGTGCTTCGTTATCTGCGCCTTGATGTTGTCAAGGGCATAGTTCACCGCCACCGCCTCACGGCTTTTGCCTTTAGCACGGTTGCCTTTGGCATCCCAAAGTTCCTTTGAGATACTCTGCTTGCAACTGAACTGTGCGATAGTCCCGTTGATTGTAACCCGTCCCATGATAGGAACAATTCCGTTCTTCTCCTTGCTTCCGTTTACATAGAAGACCGTCTTGAAAGTGCTCCGCATAATATTCTTTTTGTTTGGTGCAAAATTAGTTTATGGGAGTTGTAAAGGCAGAATGTAAACCTACGCAGAACGCAGAAATAGAGCCTATTAGCGTTAAATGTGCATCAGGTGTCGGGTAATGATTTGGAAGTGCATCTCTTGCTGCAATCCTCCTAAATCCGTTTTTCCGTCCCTGTGCCATTCCGTGCCACTCGAAGCCAAACTCTCTGACCATCAGTAAGAATGCTCAAATTCGCTTTATTCTGCGTTTTATCCTATTATTTTATCTTAAATACAAATTTTAACCATAACTTTGTGTGCAAAAAGGCAGAATGCCCCTGTCTATGCAGCATGAGGAACAATCATTCAGACATACGGCCCATTAACATCAGCGACCTTAAGATGTTCCAACACTATTACACGGAACTCTACGAGGAACTCATGTATTTTCTTTCTTCTTATATAGAGGATGCGGCCTTGCGCGAAGATCTGATACAGGACGTATGGATGAAATTGTGGGAGAACCAGACCCGCTTCCAAGGGGAATTGGCGCTCAAGACCTATGTTTATCACGCGGTGCGCAACGCCGCCATCAGCCATTTGCGCAAAAACGCCTCTACATTGACAACTCCGGAAAGCGACGCCCAAGCGTATAACATTGCTTCGGAAGAACATGACATGCTGGCGCAAATGATTGAGTCGGAAGTCTATTCGCTCCTGAACGACACATTCAACCAGCTGCCCCCTTCATGCAAGAACACCTACATTGAACGTTTGCAAGGAAAAAGCCTCAAAGAGATTGCAGAAACGATGGGCATCACGACCAACACTGTAAAGAAGCACATTAACAACGCAAACCATTTTTTGAGGAAAAAGTTATCAAAAGGCATTTTTTTCTTGTTTTCGATTACACCAATCACGATTTTTCTCGTCTTTATATAAAAACAGCATTATGACAAAATTCCGCGAAAGCGAACTGTTAGCTAAAAAAGTGTCAGGAACGCTCAGCCCGGAAGAGCAGGCCGAACTGGAACAGTGGGAACAGGCATCGGAAACCCACCGACGCCTGTCGGAAAAAGTCGCTTCACCCGACTTCATCCGGCAGGCAGCCGAAAACCACAAAGGGGAAGCCATGCGGTCATGGGAAAAGATGCGGCGGAGACTGCCCCGTGGAAGACGTTCCCCGTACCTGCGAGCCACCGTGCGCCGCTGGACGGCCATCGCCGCCTCCTTGGCACTCGTGGCGGGCATCGCCACTCTTGCCTACCTGCACCCGTGGACAACTCCTACGACGCTGGAACCCGGCACTGAAAAAGCCGTGGTGCGCTACGCCGGCGGCGCAAGCGAGGAAGTCAGCCACCCGCTCGCGCAAGCCAAGCTCGCCGACTTCCGCAAGCAAGGCCGCCCCACAGTGATTGAAGTGCCGCGCGGAGGGGAATATACCCTCACGCTCCCGGACTGCACCGTGGTACACCTCAATGCGGGTTCAAGCCTGGAAATCCCGGCAGACTTCTCGGGCGGCCGCCGCCGTGTGCGCCTCTACGGGGAAGCGTTCTTCAAGGTGGCACACGACGCACGTTCACCATTCGACGTGCAACTGCCCGACAGCCGAATCCGCGTCTATGGCACGGAGTTCAACGCACGGCAGTATGACGGCGAACAACCTGAAGTGACACTCGTCGAAGGCCAAGTGGGCATCCGAGGCACAAAAGAAGAAACACGGATTGCGCCAAGCGAACAGGCCCGCACCGGAGAGGACGGGCAGATATCCGTGCAACCAGTGGACACCTATTTATATATAGCGTGGCACGAGGGGCGCATCGCCTATGACGGGGAGCGGCTGGACAACATCATGGAAGACTTGGGACGATGGTACGATTTCGAAGCCTCGTTCAGCAGCGACCGGCTGCGCGGACTGCGCTTCACCATCGACATCGGACGGCGGCAGACGTTCAACGAAATCGCGGAAATCCTCCGGCGGATGAACAAACTCGACATCCGCATCAAAGGAAAACAAGTTTTAATCAGTGAAATATAAAGACGAAGAATGAAGAAAAATGGCAAATGGCTCAGGGAATCCGTCCTGGCCTACGGTTTATTGGCCTGCATGGCAGCACAGGCTCAAAGCCAGGTCGCTGTAAACCTGCACTTAACCGGTGCCACCCTGAAGGAGGTGGTGACCGAAATCAGGAAACAAGCCCACGTGGACATCGTTTACAGCAACGAGGACATCAGACGGCTCGCGCCCAAAAATTACAACATGGAGAAAGCATCCATCGGCGAAGTAATAGACTACGCATTGGGCGGCAGCAACCTGACCTACGAAATCAAGAACGGTGTCATCGTCATCAGACAGAAATCGGGCGACTACATCACGGGACGCGTGGTGGACAACACGGGGGAACCGATACCGGGCGTGTCGGTGCTGCTCACCGGCACTTCGCACGGCACCACAACCAATGAAAACGGCGAGTTCAGCCTGCGGACAAACAAGCCCGACTCCAAAGTCACGGTGCGCCTCGTCGGCATGAAGACGCAGGAACTCACCTGGAGGGGCAAGCCCCTACGCATCCTGATGGAAGAAGACACGAAAACGATAGACGAAGTGGTGGTGACAGGTTACCAGACCATCGACCGCCGCATGCTGACCAGCTCCGTCTCCACGGTGAAGGCCGAAGACATCCTGCGCAGCGATGTCAGCTCCATCGACAAGATGCTGGAAGGCCAAGTGCCCGACCTGATTTCCGTCACCCCGTCGGGCGAAGTGGGCGTGGCACCGCGCATCCGCATCCGCGGCACCTCCACGCTCATCGGCAACCGCGAACCGCTGTGGGTGGTGGACGGCATTGTGCTCCAGGATCCCGTGAACATTTCGCCTGAAGAACTGAACGACCCGGACTACATCAACCGCATCGGCAACGCCATCGCCGGACTCAACCCGCAGGACATCGAACGGCTCGACGTGCTGAAGGACGCGGCGGCCACAGCCCTCTATGGCACACGGGCGGCCAACGGCGTCATCGTCATCACGACCAAGCGCGGGCGCGTGGGCAAGCCCACCGTGCGCTACAGCATGAACGTCAACATGAAACGCCGCCCGCGCTACAGCGACCGTTCCATCGACGTGATGAACTCCAAAGACCGCATCCAACTGTCGCGCGAACTCTACAACGATGAATACATCTATCCAAGCAATATCAGCATGGTGGGCTACGAAGGTGCCTTGCACCAACTCTACACCGGGCAAATCAACCAAGCACAGTTCAACACGCTCGTGGACAACCTCGAAACGATGAACACCGACTGGTTCGACCTGCTGACAGATGACAGTTTCTCGCACAGCCACACCGTGAGCATTGACGGCGGGTCGGAAACCAGCCGCTACTACGCCTCCGTGGGCTACAACCGGGACAACGACGTGGTGAAAGGCAACCATGACGAACGCTACACGGCCATCCTGAACCTCGACACGGAATTCAACCGCTGGCTGTCGGCCTCGTTCGGCCTGAACGCCAACGTGAACGAACGATCGTACTACCAGGACGAAATCGCGCCCATCGAATATGCCTACAACACGAGCCGCGCCATTCCGGCCTATGATGCCAACGGCAACCTCTCCTATTACCAAAAGATGCGCACCTACCACGAAGGCTACAACTATAACATCCTGAACGAACTGGGTAACAGAAAAGATGGGGCAGTAGAAATTTAATGGGAATTTAATAAATTCTGCGTGGGACGTAATGTCTCTTCTGTTCGCCATGCGGCGACCATAATGGCCGTCCTGTGCGCCATGCGGAATGCAGCGTGGGCGGGAAACCCCTCCAATGATACATCCTCGGAAGACTCTCTATGATTTTGATTTTCCACTGACCCGTATTATCCCCACTGAATTTCTACCGCGCCCGGAAAGGCACGATGAACTCTTACTTCGGCGAATACGAATCCACCGTCAACACGCGCCCCAACCCGAACCTGAAATGGGAACGCACCAATTCGTTCAACCTCGGGCTGGAGTTCTCGCTCTTCGAACGCCGCCTGCAGGTGGAGGCTGAAATGTACCTGAAAACGACGAAAGATGCCTTCATGAACAAGGTCGTCTCTTCCGTGAACGGCACCACGGCACACGTGGTGAACGGCGGCGACGTGACGAACAACGGCTTCAACGTGGCCGTCACCGTGTCGCCCGTCATCACGAAAGACTGGCGGTGGACCATCTCGACCATATTCTCGAAGACCTACAACAAACTGAAAACTTCGCCCGCCGGGGAAACCTACGAGTTGGAGGACTTCCTGACGGGCAACGCGCTGGTGGACGGACAACCCGTCGGAACGTTCTATTCCTACAAGTTCCTCGGGCTAAGCCCCGTGGACGGCGGCCCGCTCTTCGACGACTACGCCGACAGCCGCCACCAGTTGGAAGGTCTTGACAAGTATGACACCTACACCACGGTGCTCACGCCGTCGGGATGCCGCGAGCCGAAGATGTCCGGTAGCTTCAACACCACGCTGCGCTACAAGCAGTTCCACCTCTCGGCCTTGTTCACCTACAGCCTCGGGGCCAAGACCCGCCAGTTCGGCATGTTCGGCAATGCGGCCGATGAAACGCTGGCCAGCTCGGCCTACATGATACGCCCGGAGAACAACGTGAACAACGCTTTCTTGGACCGCTGGAAACACCCGGGCGACGAAATGCACACGAACATCCCGGCCATCATCCCCGATGGCAGCGACGCCTACTACAAATACAGCGAACACTATTCCGCATTAGGTGACTGGGAAGGGCAGTTCATCGCCAGCAACTATTGGGACATGTACGACTACAGCGACATCCGCGTGGTGAGTGCCAACTACCTGAAGCTGAACACCCTCACGCTGAGCTACGAACTGCCGGAACGGCTCATCAAGCGGCTCGCCATGAGCCGCCTGGAAGTGCGGCTATCAGGTTACAACCTGTTCACGGTCTGTGCCAAGGAACTCAAAGGGCAGACCCCTCAACAAGGCGGTTTCACGACCATCCAGCTGTCCGACCGCCCGAGCTACTCGCTGGGCATAAACGTTTCATTCTAAAAAAGACACCAGAAACATGAAAAAAATAAGTTATATCCTCTGCGGCCTTCTCCTCGCCTCGTGCAGCGACTTTCTGGAAGAATATTCTCAGGACAAAAGCCAAGTGACGGGCTATGAAGACCTGGACGAACTGCTCATCGGCGACGGCTACCTCACCCCGGGCTATTTCATTGACCAAGGGACATACAATTATCCAACTCCCACGGAAACAAATTTTTGGTTCATCAATTTCATGACCGACGAGCTGCAGGAAAACGTTGACGAATATGACCCGGACTGGTTCGGCGTACGCAGCACCATGTTCGGCTACCACACGTGGCAACAACTCGTGGGACGCGACTTCCATGGACGGAACGCACACGATGACAGCGAGATGTGGACATTGGCCTACGAACGCGTCAACACGTGCAACATGATCCTGGCCGCCATCGACCAACAGCCCGCCGCAGACGAGGAAGCCATGCGCGAACGCAACCGCGTGAAAGGCGAAGCCGCTTTCCTTCGCGGAGTGTATTATTACTTTTTGGTCAACCTCTACGGGAAGCCCTACGCGCCTTCCACGGCCCAAACCACGCCGGGAGTCCCCCTCAAGCTGACGGAATACGTGGAAGACGTGGAGTTCGCCCGCGCCAGCGTGGCCGCCGTCTATCGCCAAATAGTAAACGACCTGGACATGGCGGAGACCTGCCTGCAGGCTTATCCGGACAACAAGTCGCCCTATCGCGCCGGGCTTCGCGCCGTGTACTTTTTCCGCAGCCGCGTGGCCCTCTACATGCAAGATTGGGAAACCGCCAAGGCATACGCCCAAAAGGCCATCGACCTGAACGCCACGCTGCTCGACCTGGCCACCGTGTCGCCCGATGCATTCCCTTTCTCGCGGGAATGTCCGGAACTGGTATTCTCCATGGGCGGCAACATGACGACCGCGGCCATTCTGCTCGGCGACTACTACACAACATACAAACTCTCTGACGAGCTGTGCGCCTTATACAGCCAGGACGACCTGCGGCGCGGACGCTATTTCACCTACGATGACTCGGAAGACAACCTGCCCACGCTGCGCAAAGTCGATAACACGTTTGCAGGCATGTTGGGGCGGCCTGCCGAAATGTCGGACTGCTTCGTGCTGCGCAACTCAGAGGCCTACCTGAACCTGGCCGAAGCCGCCGCCTGCCTGAACGACGAAGGAACGGCAAAAACCACATTGACCCGATTCCTGGCCAACCGCATGGCCACCGTGGATGTCAGCGCGACGGGAGACGACCTCATCAGCTTCATCCGCGACGAACGTGCCCGGGAATTTTGCCTCGAAGGCCAGCGCTGGTTCGACCTGCGCCGCTATACCGTGTGCGAACGCCTGCCCTGGTCCAAAACCATCGAACATGTCTTCAGCCTATATGGCGGTAAGTGGGGAGAATGGACTTCCACCTACCACTACCGGTTGGAGCCAAACGATGAGGCCTACACGCTTGACATCCCCGAAGAAGTGAGACAACAGCAACCCAGCATCGGCAGCAACCCGCGTCCGGCACGTCCGGTCATCACTTCGGAGGACATCACCGATGAAGATTATGAAGACGATTGGTATTAATCCATACATAAACAAAAGGAAATGACAAAACGGAATATCTTATTTGCAGGCATGGCCTGCTGCATCCTGCCTTTCCTCGCCGCTTGCGGGGAAGACGAGCTGGCCTCCACGCCCGGCGACGAACCGAACTATTTTGCCATCCCCGGCGACGCGACAGACCCAGAGTCTGTCATCCGCCGCAATTTCTATGAGGAAACTGGCATCAACCTGGCGTTCAGCGACACGCTCCATAAAGAACAAACAGGCACTGACGCACAAGGCCGCCCCGTCTATCACGTGGAAACCATCAAATTAAGCTATACCCTGACCGCCAACGACGATTACCTTTACGTGCTGGACTATATCACAGACCCGGACGAAATGGAATATTACGCCGCAGCTGTCAAAGACATCCTGGCACGGATAAAAAACGAGCACCCTTACAGCATCCTGCTCGTCCACAGCATCAACAGGAAGGAGTATGACAGCTATTCCGACACATGGGAAGATGCATATTCCGACCCGTGGCCGGTCGTGGTCACTTCTTTCGACTGCATGGCCATTGCCATGGGCAATTCCACCTCGGCAGGAGCCGAAAAAGAAATCGGCGACAATGTGGTCAAATACATGCTCAACAAAAAATTGTCCGACCCCGACACTGACACGAAAGGGTTTGCCGCCTTCAGCGAAGAATGGTACGGCGCAGACTTCTACGAAACAGACCCGGAAGTGTGGCACCAGCAAGGGTTCATCCAAGACCTGAGCGATGAGTGGTGGTACCCCTACCAAGACAGTGACATGGAAGACTTCATCGATGCCATGTTCGCCTCTTCCCGCCAAGAGCTGGAAGAAGAATGGGCTGGCTACGAGCGCATTCTCGGCAAGTTCGCGTGGCTCTACAACTTCGCGGAAGCCAATGGCTATGTCATTGAATAAATTCACGATAAAAACGACAGACAAATGAAGAAATATCTTTTTATCCCCGTCGCCTGCCTGCTGGCCGCATTCGGGCTGACAGCCTGCGACGACGATGAGATGCCGCAGGTCACGCCCACGGCCACCGGCACGATGACCGACCTGGAAGGCAACGAATATCCGTGGGTGCGCATCGGCGGGCTGGACTGGATGGCTGCCGACCTGAAGTGTGGCGAACCGTTTGACGAATCGGAAGAGGCCTTGGCCTGCATCGAAGAATACGGCAACTTCTACTATATCGACGAGGCACTGGCCAATTGTCCCGAAGGCTGGCGCCTGCCCACCGACGAGGACTGGCAGTCGCTGGAACGCGCCCTCGGCATGCCGGAAGGCGACATCGCGAGCCTCGGCTGGCGCGGCAACTGCGCGTGGCTGATGAAACAATCAGCGGCAGACGGTGGCACCGGCCTTTCGATGTCCACCAACGGTTACATGTGCACCTCCGTCAGCTTCGGCTGGGAGGATTGGAACTACTACGGAGAATACGGCTGTTATTGGACGTCCACGAAAGACGCTTATCCCGGGGAATGCTATTATTTCCGCAAGATATGCGCCGTGACCGACCAAGTAATGCGCCAAAGCATCAACTCGGAAGAGACGCGCCTCAGCGTGCGCTACGTCCGCGATGCCGTAAACGAATAACCCATCTAACAGAAGTGTAATAAGATGAAAAGACTATTGGTTTGCATGGCCGCCGCCCTGTGTGGCGGCCATGCACTGCAAGCGCAAGACCGTTTTGTGGTGGAAGTGGAAATTCCCGGCATGAAAAACGGTGTCAAAGCGATTCTCGTGGACGCACGAAATGACAAAAGAGGAGATTCTCCCCTCGCCGCAGGCACAGTGGAAGACGGACGGGTGACGTTGGAAGGACAAGCCCCCTACCCCGTCCTCTCCACCCTAGTCATCGACAAACAACTTGCCACCGAATTGGCACAAGGCGATTATCCCCAACGTGCCACTGCGGACTTCATGCTCGTCAACGGGACTTACCGCATCACAGCAGCCCATATCGACAGCGTGGCCCTAGACTATGAATACCAGTCGTCGCCGCTGCTCAAGGAAAAGAACGTGCACGTCGAAACGTCCGCAAAGGAACAGGCACAGTTTGCAGACTACCGCAAAACGCTCTTCCCTTATGAAATGGAACAGTTCAAGGCGTGGAAAGCATTATACGGAAGAAACGACAACCGCAAGCTCACGGAACAAGAAACCCAAAAGCTGGAAAAAGCCATGGCCGACGCCGAACTCCGGACGGATTCCGCACGGCAAGCCTACGCCCGCGCACATACCGGGGAAACCATGGCTGTGGTCTTGGGCACGGAAGTCTTGGAAGGAGCTTTCAAGTTCACCGCTGGAGAACTGGAAACATTTGTCCGGCAAATCGGCACCGTGGACAACCCGCCACTCATGAAAGCCTATAACGAGAAACTGGCACGGGCGAGAAAATACCTGTTGGACACACCCTACACGGACTTCGCCGTGGAGACTCCGGAAGGCACAGCCTCGACGCTGGGCAAGCTCCTGCAAAACGGAAAGCCCGCCCTGATAGACATGTGGGCCTCATGGTGCGGCCCCTGCCGTGCGGCCATTCCCGAAGTCGCCGCGCTCCACGAGAAGTATGGCGACCGCCTGCAAATCATCTCCCTGTCGGTGGACCGGAACAAGAAAGACTGGGAAAAGGCCATGGCCGAGGAAAAAATGCCTTGGACACAAACCCTGGCCACTGCCGAAGGACAAACAGTCCTATCAGAAAACTACGGACTGGAGTTCATCCCGTTCATGATTGTGATAAACGACGGGAAAATCATAGCCTCAGGCACACCGGCCTCATTGGAAAAGGTCATCGACAACTTACTCAACCCATAACATAACGACATCATGCACATCAAACAACTTATCATTCCGGGACTATGGGCTTTCGCAACACAAAGCATGGCTCAAAACGGATTTGTCATCACTTGCGAATCACCCGATTTAGTGGAAAACGCCAAAGCATACGTGTATAACCAAGAAGTCACCCAGGAAAATCCGGGATTTGTCCTGGCCGAAGGCACTGTCGCCAACGGAAAACTCCGGATTGAAGGACACACCGCATACCCTGTCATGGCCATGATAGCCATTAACACGGACACCGTGGCCGTAAAAGACTGGGGAGTTATCCCCAAAATTTCCGCAGACTTCGTAGTGGACAATGCCGAATACAAAGCCTTCATCCAAAAAGAAGGTGAAAAACAATTGAACCTGACCATCACTTCGAAGTGCCTCGAACAGCAACGCTACGAACAGTATGAGAAAGAAATCGCACCGTTCGCAAAAGCCTACTCGGACGCCTTGATGGCCAAATGGGGCGACGAGATGGAATCTACAGAAGAAAACATTGACAAGGCGGACAAACGCATCGATGATGCCGAGGCACGACAAGATTCCGCAGAAATGGCCTATATGGCACGCCATACAGGAGAAACGCTGGCGACCTACCTTGCCGTCAAACATCTTGCCGGGGTTTACCAATACACCCAGGAAGAAATCGATGGCATAGAACGCGCAGCCGGCACAACACCCGACACCGCACGCGCGGCACGACTGCAAAAAGCCCTTCAACGTGCACGAAAACATGCACTCGGTACCCCCTTCAGCGACTTTGGAATGGTGGATTCCACTGGTGCAAAGCGGATGTTTTCCTCCCTCGTGCCGCAAGACAAACCTGTGTTGGTGGACATCTGGGCTTCATGGTGCGGGCCTTGCCGCTCGGCTATCCCCAAAGTCCGTGCCTTGCATGAAAAATACGGCGACAAGCTGGACGTCCTAAGCATTTCGGTGGACGAGAAACGCGCCGACTGGATAAAAGCCATGCAGGAAGAACAGATGCCTTGGAGCCAATGGCTAGTACCGAGCGAACAGATGGGTATTCTCGCAGACAAATATGGAGTGGAATTCATCCCCTTCGTGTTTGTCGTGCATGAAGGAAAGATTGCCGCTTTTGGCCATCCCAAAACTTTAGATGCCAAAATCGCCCGGATGATTGGTGAGATTAACCAGTAGCCCCAAAATCCCATATAGCAGCTTTTGGCCGACAAGTAAGCCCATTCGGTTTACCCCGGCCAAAAGTTTTTTTTGGGGGGGGAGAAATACCCACACATTGCCAAAAGCCTTTTCGGAATCCGTACAGAAAGACTACCCGTGATTCCTTTTCTTTTTCAGCGTGAATATGAATTCCAGCCCGTGTCCAGCACTTCCCGTGGGGCGGGCATTGATGTTCCCGCCATGGAACAACACGGCGTTTTTCACGATGGCCAACCCTAAGCCGGTGCCGCCCAACTTGCGGCTGCGCCCCTTGTCCACCCGGTAAAAACGTTCGAACAGCCGCCCGAGGTGTTCGGGAGCCACGCCGACCCCATCGTCGCTGACCGAAAAGTAGAAACTCTCCTCGTCCTCGGCATAGCACACGATGTTCACGTGCGTCCCCACTCCTGCATAGGCGATGGCATTATCCATCAGATTGCGGAAGATGGAATAAAGCAAAGAAGAATTTCCCTGGATGACCAGTTTGTCCGGCACATTCACATCCACCGTCATCTCACGTTCTTCCAGTTTAAGCGCAAGCTCGGCCACGATGTTATGAATCATCGGCGACAAATCCACATCGGCCACTTCAATCATATGCCCCGCCTCGGTCATGCGGGTCAGGGTGGAAATGTCCTGCAACAGGTGCGTGAGCCGGTTGCTCTGCGCGAAGCAACGCTCCAAAAACTTGCGGAGCATCTCGGGCGGAAGGCCGGGAGTGTTCAGTATGGTCTCCAGATAACCTTGTATGCTGCTCACCGGAGTCTTCAACTCATGGGCGATGTTTTGCGTGATTTGCTGTTTCATCCGCGCCTGTTCCTCCTGCTTGGTAATGTCGGAAATCGAAATTTCGAAGCTGTTGTCCACGAAAAGTGCAACAGAAAGGTTGAACACATAACCGTTCTTGTCCACCACCAGCAGTTTTTGGCGCAACTCGCCCGGCGTGAAGTTCTCGCGAGACTTCCTGATGAAGTCCACCAGCGGTTTCAGTTCCTTCACTTGGAACGCTTCCTCCACCGCCCCGATGTTGCGGTCGGAAATCAAATTGATGTACTGTATGAAAAGCCCGTTGGCCAGCACCACGTCGCGCCCTGCGTTGAAAATGGCCAACCCCTCATTGGATATTTGCAAGTGGGTAATCAATTTCTCGCGCTCGCGGAACAAATCATCTTTCGTTTTACGCAAACGGGTGTAAATGTCCACGATGTGACGGGAAATCTGCCCAAGGTCAGTGTTCCCTAGCCCTTTCAAGTCGTCCATGTCCATCGTCTCGTCCTGGTCGGCACGGCTGGCAAACACGCGCAACTGCGTAATCATCGCCCCCAAGCGGGCCGTCAAGTTATAAAACACCAAAAACAGGATGGCGGAAAGCAAGAAAGAAAACCACAAGTATCCCTTGTCCGCATTCAACATGGCAATCAAGTCCGTATCGTATGGCAAGGCACTGCGGACAAACAACTTCTTGTCCGGGAAATAGCTGGCCGAATAGAAGAAAGGTTCTTCCAGCGTCGTTGATTCCCGCTTGATGGAATAACCATTTCCCTCAACCAAGGCCTGTTGCACCTCTTCGCGACCAAGATGGTTCTCCGTCACCTCCTCCGCGTCGATGCCATTATCGTACAATACCTTACCGGCACGACTAATGACAGTCACACGCAAATTATGCAAATGCCTGCGGTTGCCGTACTGCCGCACATACTCCCCCACATCGAATGTGGAATCCGGCAAATGTTCGTACAAGAAAGCGTTGAACATCGTCAAGGTGGAATTGAGCAACTCCACCTTATGAGTCTTCTCGCGATGGTATTGATAATAGAGGAAGCTCGTCACGAACACACAATAGATTGCGATGACGGAGAAAAACAGATAATGGCTAAAGGAAAGTCTCTTCATTTCAGTCCTTCACCGTAGTGTCGAAACAATAACCGTAACCCAGGCGGGTCACCACATATTTCCCATACCCGTCCAGCTTCTTCCGCAAACGAGTGATGTTCACATCCACAGTGCGGTCGAGCACCTCGGCATCGTTGTTCCATATCCGCCGCAAGATTTCCGCACGGGAAAACACGCGCCCCTCGTTTTCCAACAGCAGGCGCAGGATTTCGAACTCCGTCTTGGTCAATTGCAGGGCTTCGCCGCATAACACGGCCTCCTTCTTGTTCA
The DNA here is from genome assembly GCA_944319925.1 of uncultured Paraprevotella sp. GTDB lineage: Bacteria > Bacteroidota > Bacteroidia > Bacteroidales > Bacteroidaceae > Paraprevotella. The sequence goes on along the minus strand of CALUFQ010000053.1, from coordinate 6,715 downwards.
AATCCAATTTCAGTTCCTTGAAGCCGATATAAGCCGCCGGCACAGAACGCTGCGGAGCCGTGCGGCGCAACACGGCCTTGATGCGCATTTGCACTTCGCGCAAAGAGAACGGTTTTGAAATGTAATCGTCTGCGCCCAATGTGAACCCTGTCACGGCATCATTCTCCGTGTCACGCGCAGTAAGGAAGATGATAGGAATGTCGCGCGTCTCGCGCACCTGCTTAAGCATTTTGGCCATCTTGAAGCCTGAAATCTCACCCATCATCACGTCAAGCAGCAACAGGTGGAATTTCGACAAGTCCATTTTCAACGCCTCTTCAGCGGAATTGGCTGTCTCCACGTCATAGCCTTCATTCTCCAAGTTAAACTTCAAGATGTCGCACAAATCCTCTTCATCGTCCACGACAAGTATCCTGTAATTTGCATCCATGGTAACTGTTTCGTCTTTTTAATGTAATTATCCAGGTGCAAAATTAACCGTTAATTATTGCAGGAGTGTGAAACCTGTGTTACAATACGGTTACAACACCTTTTTCTTGCTGGAAACGCCTGCATGCACGCACCCAATGCCGGATATGGCCAATGATTTCCTGCGTCTCCTGCAAGGTGCTCATATACAAATATTCAATCTTCAGGTTGTCCATGTCCCCCTTGCGGATGCGCTCTTGCTGCACCTTGCGGAGTTGGGAGAGCCTGGTTTTCATTTCATCGCCAAATTGGCGCACCTGAAGAGCGTTTTCGTAGTTGCTCGTCTCAATCATGCTGCCTACTTCGCGCATCAATTGTTCCACCTGCTCCCGAATCGGCTTGAACTCTTCCACATATTCCACAGGCATGGGATTGAAATTGTTGTCCACATGTTCCAAACAAGGCTCGCACATGCGTTTCAAGCAATACAGGCATTGTTCGCAACTGTTGCAGGCAAGGTGAAACCACGTGTCCTTCTCCACGGCCTGCAGGGGGTCTATCTTGCGCAGCCCCACCAATTCCTTACGACGGATGACTTTCCAATTTTTCCGTTCTTCGTCCAAACCGTTCAGCGTCCGGCGCAAGATTTTCACGTCTTCCAGAATCAACCCGTCCGTAGTCTGGCGGTAAGCTTCCGCGATATACTTCACCATCCGCGACTGATAACGACTGATGTGCTTATTCAGCAACCCCCACGACTCGTCCTTGTCGTTGGTCTGCGCCAAGGCAGTGAAAATCTCGTCTTCCTGTACGGCCGCCATCTTCTTTTTGTAACTCCTGTTGTTTCTAATCAGCATGCCAGCCACGATTACCATCAACAAAATCATGGCCACCAACCCGCCGAAATGAACGAACAACGTGACGATAAAACACAAGAAGAATGCCGCGCCTGCCGTCATGAACCAACCGCCAATCACGGAAATGACGCCAGTGACGCGGAACACAGCACTCTCGCGCCCCCATGCACGGTCGGCCAAAGAGGAGCCCATCCCCACCATGAAGGCCACATAAGTGGTTGACAAAGGAAGTTTCAACGAAGTTCCCACCACGATCAACAAGCCGGCCAGCACCAAATTGACGGATGCCCTCACCAAGTCGAACGCGGCACCGTTTGGTATGATGGCCTCGTCTTGGTTGAAGCGCGAATTTATCCACCGCTTTACCGGCTTGGGCGTATGCTCTACGATAAATTCATTGGAGTTCAGTACGCTTCTCACCAACCTGCGGGCAAAACGCGAGGAACCAAACATCTCATTCCCTGCCGTCTGACGCGACAAGTCCACCGACGTCTTCACCACGTTCTGCGCCTTTTTAGAGGTAATCAAAGCCACCGTCATCACCAATCCCGCAGCCACGAGGAAATAGAAAGGAGTGTCTGCCGGGCCGTTCAACGAATCCATCATGAAAGTGGAAGGATTAGCCCCCGGATGGGCTGAAAAATCCAAGAATGAGGAATATCCGGCCAACAGCACACCGATGAAGTTCACCAAGTCATTGCCGGCAAACGCCATTGCCAAAGAAAAAGTGCCGAAAAGCACGATGAGCCGGAACACATTCACCTTGCACCAATGCAACACCTGCATTAATACCGTAAATCCTATAAGAAACCCTACAAGTATTTCACCCGTATGCGACGCAATCCAAGCCTTCACCTCGTCGGTCATGAAGGACGCGCTCCCCAAACCGTTCACCAGCAGGAAATAAGCAATGGCCGTCACCGAAAGGCCACCAAAGATTCCTATTGTATATTTCAGATGCTTGGTATAATGGAACGTGAACACCACGCGGGCCAGCCACTGCACAAACAAACCGAACACAAAAGCGATGGCCACAGACATGAAAATGGCCAATATGACAGAAAAAGCCTTCTCCGTGTTGATTAACCCGGCGTAAGTCAACGAAGAGTCGTGCAACATCTTGACCAAAGCCAAAGCCGTACTCCCCCCCAAGAGTTCAAACACCATGGACACCGTCGTCGAAGTAGGCATACCCAAAGTGTTGAAAATGTCCATCAATATCACATCCGAGGCCACCACGGCCAAAAAAATGCACATCAGTTCCTCAAACGAAAAGAACTCGGGGCGGAATATCCCGTGCCGGGCTATGTCCATCATACCGTCGCTCGTGGTGGCACCCACAAAAATACCAACGGCAGCAATCATCAGAATCGTCTTGAACCGTGCCACTTTCGCCCCAATGGCGGAACCCAAAAAATTCACCGCGTCATTGCTGACTCCCACATACAGGTCGAAAACGGATAAAGCAAACAGGAATATGACTATTCCCAAATAAACTAAGTCCATACAATTACTTTTTGATTCATGACGCAAAGATACAACTTTTCCAAGTCGGTGGCATTAAAACCCTATAACATTTTTCACAAAAATGAAACAAAAACGTATTGCCGCCGTAATATGTGTTACTCGAAACGGATGGCCTTTGCCGGATGGATATGGGAAACAAGGAAGCTTGGCACAATCAAAGCCAACACACAAATGACCAACGTGGCCACATTGATGGCTGCCACGTAGCCGAAATGGAAAAGCACGGGCACCACGTCCACGTAATAAGTGGCCGCATCCAACTTGAACATCCCGGAACACGACTGAAACACGACCAACCCGATGCCGATGACATTCCCCCACAACAGCCCTTTCCCTATGACAAACAGGGAAAAATAAAGAAATATGTGGCGAATGCTCCTGTTGGTAGCCCCCAAGGCTTTCATGACCCCGATGAAGTTGGTGCGTTCCAATATGATAATGAGCAAACCTGAGACCATCGTGAAACCAGCCACTGACACCATCAATGCCAGAATCACCCAAACGTTGACATCCAGCAAGCTAAGCCATGCGAAAATCTGCGGATAGAGTTCTTCAATATTCATCGCAATGTAGGAAGCGCCATAAGCATCCGTCTGCCGATTCACCATGTTCACCAGTTTATCCGTCACATTGTCCAACAAACCGAAATCGGCCACACTGACCTCCAGCCCGCTATATTGATCCGGTTTCCACGCATTCAAACGATTACAAGTGTATAAGTCGGTAAAGACCATGGCATCGTCAAATTCCGACAAATGGGTACAATAAATGCCTGCCACCGTGAAACGGCGGGCACGCACGGACTGTTCGAAGAAATAAGCGAAAATCCGGTCACCCACGTCCAAATGGAGTTCATCGGCCACTTCTCGCGAGATGACAATCCGATTGGATGCCACGCTGTCCGAAAACTCGGGAAATTCCCCCTTTTCAAGATGCGCTTTCAGGAAATCCGCATCGAACTCAGGCCCCACGCCGCGCAACAAAACGCCTTTGAACTCCTCGTCGGTCTTCAGGATGCCTTCCTTGTTGCTGAAACGCTGCACATGCGACACGCCGTCCACCGCCTCTACTTGCCGCATTAAGGAATCCGTAATGACCACTGGTAGCGGCGCATTCGCCGTCACGGCCGCATAATTCTGAATCTGCACATGGGAACCGAAGCCAATGACCTTGGAACGGATTTCCTGCTTAAACCCCAACACCACGCAAACCGACACAATCATCACGGCCAACCCGATAGCCACACCACATGTGGCAATCACAATGGCAGGACGCGCCACTTTCCGCGCGTCACCTTTGTCACGAAAAAGCCTGCGGGCTATGAAAAAATTGGAATCCATCGACTGGGGAACGGCTTCACACTCTATTCCAACACACGCCCCGGATAAGCTTCCAAAGCCTTACGCAGGACAAACAAGGCCCTCGTCAAGTCCTCCTTTTTCAACACGTAAGCAATCCGCACCTCATTCTTTCCCGAACCGGGCGTCGTATAAAAACCCGCAGCCGGAGCCATCATCACAGTCTCGCCTTCATAGTCAAATTCCTTAAGGCACCATGCACAAAACGCTTCGGCATCGTCCACCGGCAACTTGGCCACCGTGTAAAAAGCCCCCATCGGGATGGGCGAATATACGCCGGGGATACGGTTTAACCCGTCAATGAGGCATTTGCGCCGCTCCACATACTCGTCATATACCTCGCGCCCATATTCTTCCGGTTCGTCAAGCGAAGCCTCCGCGGCAATCTGCCCGATAAGGGGAGGGCTCAAACGAGCCTGGCAAAACTTCATCACGGCTTTGCGCACTTCCACGTTTTTCGTAATCAACGCGCCAATACGGATGCCGCATTCGCTGTAACGTTTCGAAACAGAGTCTATCAACACCACATTGTTCTCAATACCCTCCAAATGGCATGCGGAAATATAAGGGGAGCCCGTATAAATGAACTCGCGATAAACTTCGTCCGAGAACAAATACAAATCGTATTTCTTCACCAAGTCACGGATTTGGTTCATCTCGCGCCGCGTATATAAATACCCCGTCGGGTTGTTCGGATTGCAAATCAGGATAGCACGGGTCCGTTCGTTAATCAACTCCTCGAATTTCTCCACCTTAGGCAACGAAAAGCCTTCTTCTATCGTAGTGGATATCGTACGGATTACCGCACCCGCAGAAATGGCAAAAGCCATATAATTGGCATAAGCGGGTTCCGGCACGATAATCTCGTCACCCGGATTCAAGCAAGAAAGGAATGCGAACAACACGGCTTCCGACCCTCCGGAAGTAACGATGATGTCATCTGCCGCAAGGTTGATGTTATACTTGGCATAATAGCCCACTAACTTCTGCCGGTAGCTCAAAAAGCCCTGGCTCGGGCTATACTCCAACACTTTCCGGTCTATATTCCTGATAGCGTCTATGGCCGCTCGCGGTGTCGGCAGGTCAGGTTGCCCGATATTCAAATGATATACATGTATTCCCCTGCTTTTTGCTTCAAAAGCCAACGGAGCCAACTTACGGATAGGCGACTCCGGCATTTCCTGACCGCGAACGGATATTTTCGGCATCTTTCTTTCTGTTTTCGTTCAAAATTCATGCAAAGATAGCATTTCGCCGCCAAACGGGCAACAAATCCACACACAAAATCCCCCCGAACTACACCTTATTATAATGTCTGTATTATAAAAATTCCGGAGCAGTAGAAATATAACGGGGACGGTTTCATGTTTCCCTTCCGATACGCCGCGACGGATTTGACATTTTGCTATTTGCCCGGGGATTTGACACTTTGTCATTTGAAGCTCCCTGAGATTCACTTGTACGGGGCAGGGGGCGGAGGCGGGCGCAAAAAACGCAGTCTCGCGGAACGTGCGGAAATCTAAATGGCGGCAAATAGAGGGCGCAGGCTTTCTTTTTGTCGCGGGTGCGGGCTGTTTCCGCGCCGGGATTACCGGGGCACGTAAGCCGGGCGGGGCTTGTGCCGACATATTGACATCGGGGATTTGTCGGTGAAAAAGTTCCAAATAGCGGGAAAAAGTGCTTCCAAGCCGCCGTCTAAGAAAAACGGGGCCGGGAAAAAAAATTTCGGGGCTTGGAAAAAAATTTTCGGGGCCGGGAATTTCTTTTTCGGGGCCCGAATTTTTCCGTCCCGGCGGCAAGATTTCGGGGCCGGACTGTCTCAAAAAGTAAAAATCCCCCATAAAACATTGCACAAAGGGTCTGTTTTGTGCAAAAAAATGCCTGTTTTTTTCTCTGTTTTGCCTTGCAAACTCAAAAGCCGTGCCACGGAAATCCACCCAAATCCGGCAAAAAGAAACTTGCTTCGCCCTCGGCGTGACATTCTGCCAGACCTGCGTTTCGTCGGCACAGTTGCTAAACTTGGGGATTTAACGAATGACGAATATTCGTTTGGGGTCAAACGCATTGCTTCCCGCCACTTGTCCGTCCGAAGGAAAACTCCTCCGCCTTGCAGGGGGACAGTTCTTTCCGGCCGGCTTTGACTACGGACATTCAAAAGTTTGTAAAGCTGGAACTCTGTATCACCCAATTGCCTCAAGTCATTTTCCCAATGGTGTTGAATCCCAAAGAATGCGGGCTGTTTCAGAATGATGCCAAGTCCCTATTTTAGTCCCTAAAAGAAAAAACCCTACTGATTATCAGTAGGGTTAGTGGAGCATACAGGACTCGAACCTGCCACCTTTTGACTGCCAGTCAAACGCTCTAGCCAGATGAGCTAATGCCCCTTTTTGACGGCGCAAAGGTAACCATATTTTGCGAAATGCCCAAATGTTCCGCAATCTTTTTTGTGCTTTTACTTCATTTTTCCACGTTTTTCCCTAAAATTTATATGAATATCCCCAATCCTCCTAATTTAGCAAAGTTTAATCTTAGAGGTGTGCCAATGTTATCTTGGGGCACACATTT
>CALUFQ010000052.1 GCA_944319925.1 uncultured Paraprevotella sp. | reverse complement strand
GCATCCGCATGGAGAACAGAAGGGGCATTACGGCCCGTGCAGAATTTATTAACCCCCCACTAAAAATCTACTGAGCCATGAAAGGGGGTGGCACGAATGCCACCCCCTTTGCAATCTTAACGATGTTAACCTAATTTATGACATGAAAAACTTTACTTCATAATCTTGGTCTGCACCTTGACTGTGCCGTCAGCATAGTAGGTCTTCACAATGTTCAGACCCTTCGCCGGACGCTCGAGCTTGATACCGCCCACCGTGTAGTATTCGCAAGATACCACTTCGGCAGCCTTCACTTCATCGATACCGGTCTCGTATGCCTTCGCATAGTCGTAACCTTCCAGCGGAGCCACGAAGACAAGACGGACATTGTCAGCAAAGCACTGGGTGTCCCAATTACCACCGTCCTCGCTCGCTTCGTCATACACCCACTCATTGTTTTCGTTCCTTACCCAGTGGTTCATGCCGGAAACATATTTCTCCTTCACGCCGACCGTCAGCACGGTGTTTTCATTGATGGTAATCTCCTGTTCGATGACCGTCGGATAGCCGCCCCAGTTATCGCCCCAAGAATAGATGGTGCGCTCGTTATAGAACGGATAATGGATACCACCGGCCTTGAAAGGTGCACGGATTGTGTCGCTCGGGGCATCCGACGTTACGACCCAAATGAACTTGTCGGGCACACCTTCCTCGCTCACACCATTCATCTCAAACGTACTACCATCGGCAGCCGTCTGCAAGGCCGTGCGGGTACGCATGAACACCTTATAGATGCCGACCGGCAGACCCGTGATGCTTTGCTCAATCTTATATTCATTGCGGAAAGAATGCAAGCGGTTGTCCACCACCGGATTCACGTCGCTTACCAAACCGCTCACCGGCACAAAGCCTTCCACCGTAGTCCAACCCGGAGTGTTGTCCGGCATAATCGTGTCGGTGTTCGCCGCATAAGAATAGAAGTTCGGGTTCACCACGAAGCTGGACAGTTCGAGACCGCTTACCAAAGCCTCAGTGGTTTCCTTGTCGCCCTCTTCATTGAAGATGGTGTCGTTGGCAATCAGCTCCTTGTCCAATTCGCCTTCTGCCGCCAAGATTTCATACATCTTCAGCTTGATGGCATGGTTCAACGTGTTGGCCAACTCATTGTCATCCACGATGGCGGTTTCCACCTCGTCAATCAGGCTCTGCGGCTCAACGCCCAGTTTCTTGGCCGTTTCCGCTCCCTGCGTGAAGCGGCTGGTCAGGGCATTCACGCCACGCCACGTGTTCGAAGCCAAGTCGCCATAGTACTCCATGTCAGCCACGCAAGCGAGCAGTTCTTCGTCTTCGAGGTTTTGGGCCAGCACTTCGACATAATTGTCATACACCTTGTGGCCTTCCACGTAAGCGTCCGTCATGGCGTAAGCCTTCGGATACGTGTTGTTATAAGTACCGCCCGTCACGGCTTCCGTGCCGTCCAGCTTACCCAATTGCAAGCGGAGATTTTCCTTCACTGCATCGTATTTGTCCACCGCCGTCTTGCGGGCCAGCATTTCGCCGCAGAGTGCATAGAGTTTCGCGCTCAAAGTGTCCACTTGGGTCGGAGTGTTCACGGTGCCTTGGGCTTCCGCCAACGTATTCTGCAGGGCCGTCTTGGTCGTGCCGTCATATTTCACATCAGCCACGGAGTCGGTCAGCACGGCTTGTGCGCTGTCTGCGGCCACCTTCAGGATGCTCTTGTAGTAAGCGGCATCCGACGGACGGGAAACGATTTCCATCGAACCCAACATATATTCAGGATAACCCACGTCGCCATGGAACACCACCATGTAGTAACCCTCTTCGGTCACACTAAATTCCTTGGTCACGGAAACCGGATCCGTCACTACCGCCGTGCTGTTACCGTTCAAATTCGGCGCAGCGACAATCGCCTCGTCCGATTCTGCCACCACAGTGGCGGTTCCGTCATGCGGCACCTGCAGGTTGTTGATCTTCTCCACGGTATAAGTGAAGGGAGGCTCACCCTTCCAAGCAGCCATGGTGAACGACAACTGATAGTTGCGCGGGGTCAGGTAAAGGACACAACCTTTGTCAAGACTCTCAAGCGGATTCCCGTCGCTATCCAAGTAATAGGCAATCTGGTCGCCGAAGGTCAGCGTACACTCACTGCCACGCCAATACAGGCCACCATCGAAATCACCGGTCAGGTCTGCAAACATGCGCGGGCCGCTACCGTACGTATTGGGATATTCCTGAAGCGACTCGCCTTCGCGCGCAGCCCATCCTTTCGGGAAAGCGCCGCCAGCCGTGGTCGCGAAATCGGAAGAGGTGTAAAGCACTTCACGCACACCGGAAGTCTCGTCCGGACCCACGGAGAACTTGATGACTTCTTCATTATAAGAACCATATCCCGCCAAAGCGTTGCCCACGCCATACACCGACAGGGTATATTCACCATTGGCCAACGGGTCAAAGGAAACAATCACCGTATTGGGGTCGCTCGGATCCACGGCAAGCGTACCTACGGCTTTTGGATCCTGCATATCACCGGGCTGATAAGTGCCGTCATAAATATTCGCATTCGCTTCACCCACAAACACGGCCTTGTCATAGGTCAGCTTCACCTGCGTGAAGGTTGCCGGATCCAATTCGAAGCTGTGGTTTTCAGGCACGGAAGAAATGAATACCGGATCGGAATACACATAGGAATCCATACCGAAATAGTTCGCTTTGGCATCCAACACCGACACTTCGTTCTCAAACGGCAACACGGACATTTCGCTCTCCACGTCCATGCTGGGACGCTGGTCGGTATCGTACTTGATGGCACAATCGGCCGGCGGATTGAAGCTCACCGTGAGGTTCTCCACCAACTCCAAAGACACCGCGTCATCCGAATATTCGTCAAAATAGATGTACATGTAGCCATCTTCCCTACCTTCCACGGAAAGGAATTCCAATTCCTGCCCGTCGCCGATGACTTTCACCCATTCGTTGGGAATGATGTAATGTCCCATCGGTTCGGTGGCAGCCTTGGCCAAGTCGTCCAAATTCGTGGGATAGCCGAAATCCACGCGGATGGCACTGTAACTGTGCGTACAGCCGGCCACCGTCACGCCTTCCTCAATCTTGATGTCATCCAGCAGATACTGCGTGGGGTTGTACATATTGATGGTCAGGAAGAACTTCTCGGGGAACGCGTCATATTCCTCGCCCCAATAAATCGTGTCGCCACTCTCTGTGACTTCCTTGATGTTATTGTTGAAGTCGTCAAACACCTTGTTTTGCACTTCGCTGCCCGAATAGTAGGCCACGAAGGAAAAACGCTGCCATTCACCGGACATCACCCCCTTCTCCTCATCCTGGAAGCGGTAGTAATACTGCGTTCCGCTTTGAGACACCCAAGGTGCTTCCAAGTTCTCGATACCGATGGACAAGCTGGACTTGAGTTCCGTCTTCCCTGCAGTCGAACCGTCCGCAGCCGTATAGTCCGTTTTGGCCTTCACCCAAAACGACACGCGGTAGGATGTTTCCGGCTTGATCTGCAGGTTGCGCAGTTTCAGGCCGCGGTCCCATGCATTACCCGTGACCGAACCCGACCACGCCGTGCCGGCGTTGTTCACTTGCAAGGCATAGGCACCGCTGTGTACGTCGTCGGTATAATCCTCGTTCCACACGTCCTCCTTTCCAAGGTTGATGTGGTCGGCACTCCAATCGGGGTACTTGTCCACCGAGTCAGGGTTGAGGTACTTCTGTTCCTCCCCTTCCTCAAACCCCAACGATGCGATGACCGTCTGGGCATTGGCCGTCACGCCGAAACCCAAAAGGCCGAGCATCATCAAAAAGTTTCTTTTCTTCATACACTCACTCATTTAAGATTAATAATAAAGACTGTTCTTCTATATTTTCCAGTTTTTCAGCTTGCGAGGCAAAGATAATTGATGCGGCGGAAGCCGCCAAAAAATCGTGTTACACGAATTTTTGAATTTGTAACATGCCCGCAGAACGGCCTGTTTACCAGCCGTCTGCGGATGCATTTTTTCATTCCAACGGGAGATACCAGTTGTTCTTGTCCAACAAGCGGGAATACAAATCCTCGTCGCGCGGCTCGGACGCGCCATTGCGGCGGGCCACCTTGTCGGCCAGGAAAGCCGGGTCGCCGCGGCGGAGGGCGATGCGCTGCAGGTCACCGAAGCGCAGGCCGTCGAACGTCTGTTCCAAAGCCATCTCGTCGCAAATCAGGTTTTCCACGAAGAGGATGGAGTCCTCCCGCGACCCCAAGTCATCGGGAATGGCATATTCCACGTCACACCGCGTGTCGCCGCACCCCACCGAATGGATGCCCCACGTGTTCTCCGTCCCGTCCATGCCGTAGGAAATGAAGTTATACTGATTCCACGTCAGCAAGTCGCCCGCACGTTCCCGCTCGCCTTGGTTGATGCCCTTGAAGGTCTCCGTCCCGTTGATGGTCGCGTTACTCAACCCGTATTTCAGGATGAAGAAAGCCGACTCGGGGAATCCGGCGCGATTATAAGCCTCGGCCATGCGGAGATACACCGAGTTCAAGCGGTAGAGGCTGATGTTCGACGTGTTGATTTTCGCATTACTCAACCTCGTCTCCGCGTAATTGTCACCCATGTCCACTTTGGTCGTGGACAACGTGACCGAATAGCGCAGGTCGCCGTATTCGTCCGACCGGTTCGCGAAGTCAACCACATTGGGACTGATGGTGTCTATAGGAGTGTTGATGCCCGCCACATCGGCTGTGACCTCCCGCACATAACGCTGGCTGCGGGACAACTCCCGCAACGCGGGAGAAACGGAAGCCTGATAGTAATAATTGTTGTCGTCAGTGGAAGAAAAGATGTCATCCAAATAGCTGACCGTACCATCGAATTCCTGCCCTTCCATTCCGATGGCAACCAAATAGCCAGGCGAATACAATCCGCTAATACTCTTGCTGGTAAAGTCATCATTCGTCCATTGGATACGGCTTCTTTCGCTTGTCGTCCGCGGTGCATCCACATGTGTCAGGTAATCATGGTAATATTGGGCCGCCTCGCGGTAACGCCCGCCCCACAGGCAAAGGTCGCCCAAAATCAGCCGCACGGGGATGAAGCTGGCACTGTGCCCGCCGCCTCCGGCCAGCGGAAGGTCGGTCTCCAGGTAAGGTGCCAAGTCAGGGATGAAATAATCCGCAATCTGTTTCACGTCATACTTGGGATACAGCGATGGGTCGGCCTCCGCTTCCGTCATCAGGGGCTGCGTGTAGAAAGGCACCTGCCCGTAGTTGATGGCCAGCTGCAGGTAAGTCCACGCGCGGATGGCCTTCACGGCGGCATACTCGCGGATGAACACCTTCTCGCCGCGCAGGGACATGTTCGTGTCGGCATGGGCGATGTAGTAGTTGCAGTTCTGGATGATGGCGTAATAGTCCTCTGGCACATTGTAGCGGTTATCCGCCGTGGCCGTGAAATTGGCAATGTCCTGTAAGTCCGTCGTGGCGGCATCGGTAAGGGCCGTCATGTCGCCTTTCACCTCGCCGAGGATGATGGTGCGGTCGGCCACGGCCTGCATCTTGCCAAGGACACCCAGGAGGGAATAGACCGTGTCGTTGGGCGAATCCAAGTCCGGACCGAGATCCACCAGGTTCGAGTCCGTATCGACGCAGGAGGTGATGGCAACCCCCGCCCCGAGGGCCAAGGCCACACCCATGGAAAATATCTTGTTCTTTTTCATAATTCGTTCCAAATATTGAAGGTTACAAGTTAATCTTTACACCCAGCGAGAAGTTGCGCCCCTGCGCCAGCAGGCCGCGGTCAATCCCCATGGAAAGGACGCTGTTGCCCGCATAGACTTCCGGGTCGGTGCCCAGGTACTTCGTGAAAGTGAGCAGGTTGTTGGCCGCGCCCCACACCGTGAGCCCTTGGATATAGGTGTTGCGGATGGGGAAATAATAGCTCAAGGTGATATTCTTCAGCCGCAGGTACGACCCGTCCTCAATCCAACGGTCCGAGAAACGGCTGTTGCCCGTCGCGTCCTGATAAGAAATACGCGGGATGTCGGTCTGCTGCCCCTCGTGCGTCCAGCGCGAAAGCATGGCCGTCGTCTGGTTGTAGAAACGGGCACCGCTCTCCAACAGGCGACGCTGGTAGTTATACACGTCGTTGCCCAGCGAGTAGTTGAACACCACGTCGAGCGAGAGGTTCTTCCAACGCACGTTGGTGAAGATGTTGCCGTAGAGGTCGGGGTTGGGGTCGCCGATGACCCGCATGTCATCCTCGTTGATTTCATGGTCGCCATTCACATCGACAAACCTCATGTCGCCGGCCTGGAAATAGACAGGTTTGCCGGTCTCGTCCCGCTGGTACAAACCGGCTTCCTGCGCTTCTTCCGTAGTGGAGAACACGCCGTCGGTCTGGTAACCGTAGAACACACCCACCGGCTGGCCCACCTGCGACAGGATGTTGCCGCCATACAGCTCCGTTTCAAAAGCCCCGTTGGGCAAGGAGGTGATTTCATTCTTGTAATGCCCCGCGCTGGCCCCGAGCGTCCATTTCCAGTTTTTCCGGTCGATGAGCCGTCCCGTCAGGGTCACGTCGAAACCTTGGTTTTTCAGTTCGCCACTGTTTTTCCAGTTGGACTTCAAGCCGCTGATGTAAGACAGCGTACTCAGGCTCAACAGGTTCGAAGTCGTGCCATGGAAATAGTTGAAGCTGAAGCCCAGCCGGTCGTGCAAGGCCGACAGGTCGAGGCCGGCCGTCCAGCGCGCCGTGGTCTCCCACTGCAGGCGCGTGTTGCCGATGTTGCCCATCGTCAGCCCCGTGGACTGGTTCCAAATCTTGTTGGCCACGAAATAGGTGCGCGAAGCCAAAGCATCGATGTCATCGTTGCCCACCATGTCGAAACCCACGTTCAGGCGCAGGTAGTCAATCTGGCTGGCACGGGGCATCCACGACTCATTGGTCACCACCCAAGCCGCCTGCACCGAGGGGAAGAAGCCCCAGGCATAGTTGCCGATTTTCACCCCGTCGGGCGCGTCCGTGCCGAACTTGGAGCTGCCGGCCATGCTGAGCGCAGCGGACAGGTAGTAACGCTCGCGCCAGTTGTAGTCGGCGGAAAGGTAATAGGTCATGTCCACCACCTCTTCTTCCGTGCCGTCAGTGGACTCGTATTCCAACCGGTCCATACTCATGTTGGGCATCTTATCATTCGTATTGTTATAACCAGTCTGGACGTTGACCTGGTAGCTGGTGTGCTGGTAGCGGAGGCCGCCGCGCACATTAAGCCAATGCGCCTTGAAGCGGCGGGCGTAGTCGAAATAGCTGTGGCTCATGAGCACCGTCTCGCGGGCGGCCTGCGCCGACACGCGGTTGCTCAACCGCTCGCCGACCCCTTCCACGTCAAACCCGGGAGACCCGTTGATCGGGAGGTAAGCGTTTTCGTCCGTGTTCACCAGCTGGAAGGCGAAATGCTCCGCGATGCTCCAATACTTGTTGATGTTCCACTTCGGCGTGACGGCCAGCGTAATCATGCGGTTGCCGAAATAGTTCTTGTTGTCGCCGTCGCCATTCTCCAGAATGAAAAGAGGATTGTACAAGGAACTCAGGTACTGGTCGGTCGGCAACACGTCGTTCAGGTAATCGTCGGCCCCGGACAGGAACGAAGACAGGTTGCCGCTTGAATCATAAGCATACGGGCTGAGGAACGGCGCCTTGATGAGGCTCAGGAAACCGGGCGAGGAAATGACCCCGTCATCCACATTCGCCGACGCCCCGTCGTCGCGCAGGTCGCGCGTCACGTCACTGTAAGCCGCATCGAAACGCACCGACAGGTTCTTGGCCAGCACGATGTCGGTGTTCAGGCGCAGGTTGAAGCGCGAGAAGGAATTGCTCTTCAGCGTGGCATCCGCCATGGCATAGCCCACCGAGAGGTTGTAGTTCGCCACGTCATCACCGCCCTGCACGTTGATGCTATAATTCTGCGTGAAGGCCTCCTCATAGACATGCTTCTGCCAGTCCGTCTGGTTGTGGTACATGTCATAATAGAAACTGTTGGGGTCGGTCTGCAGGAACTTGAAACTGTTGTTTTTCGTCCCCGTGCTCCCAATCAGCTCGGACGCATAGACGCGGTACTGGTCGGCGTTCATCATATCCATCTTGTTGGGCAACAGTTCGTAGCTGCCGCCGATGGACACGTCGATCTTCGTGGCCATGCTCTTGTTGCGCTTGGTGTCGATGAGGATGACCCCGTTCGCGCCCTTCGCGCCATAGATGGCCGTCCCGTTCTTCAGCACCGTGATGCGCTCGATGTCCTCCACCATGATGTTGGAGAGGATGTTGTTGAAGAACCCATCGTGGATGGACGAGGCGGAAAGGCGAAGGTCGGTGACCACGCCATCGATGACCACCAACGGCTGCGCGTTGGCATTCAGGGAGTTCAGGCCGTTCATGTACATGGCCACGCCCATGCCCGGCACCCCGCTGCGCGTAATGGCGTGTACGTCGGCCCCCAGCTTGTTCTGGATCTGCGGGTCGATGCTCACATCGTTGGTGTTGTAATCCACACCAACCGACCGGCTGCTCGTGGCCGACTCGGAAGCCGTATAGACCGGATCAAACACGTCGCTGAAGATGTAGGCGTCCACCGGTTGGTCGCCCTTGCCCACCGGCACCTGGATGGAGTTATAGCCGTCTCCCCGCATCCACAGGGAGGTGACATAGACGGGCACCTTGATGGTGTATTCGCCCTTCTCATCGGTCATGGCGGCATAACGCGCATCGTTGAAGGCGGAAACGCTGACACCCGCCGCCGGTGCCTTGGTGGAATTGTCATAGACGCGTCCCTTGATTTCCCGCATCGGCACGTCGGGCAAGTCGTTCTTGGCCGCCATCCGCGCGGAATCCTGCACCGCAGCCTGGGCGGTGTCCTGCGCCGCCTCCTGGGCCGCCACCGGCGCAGCCACGGCGGCCATCAGGCAAAATGTTGATAAGATATGTTTCATGGCACTTATTCTTCTTTAGAGGGTTTCAAATAAATACAATCCAAAAGCATGCGGCCTTCATAATTCCGCCTGTCCGTACCGCGGAATTGACAGCTCAACACCACCGACAATTTGGATTCCGTCTGACCGTAGGTACATACGGGCACCTTGAACGTGCCAAGGCTGATGGTATCCACGTGTTCGGGGTCGCTGATGTTGTCCTCGCTCAAATCCATCGACAACGTGGCACCCGTCTCGTTCTGATAGCTCACGGACGCACTGAACTTGTTGGGTTTCGTGTTCGCGCCTCCGGTCACCGAATAGGGCAGGACCACCGCGCAAATGTCATACGTGCCGGAAAGCACGTCATGGATGTCATACTCGATCTCCCAGTTCACGGAACTTGAAGAAGTGGGACTGATGGTCACGAATCCGCTCGAAATACTGTCCGCGCTCGTGTAAGTATAGGTACGCCGACATCCTGTCGGGGTGGAGGTCACCAAGGCCGTGTTCTCGCCCTCGCCCTTCACCGGGAAGTGGTAAATCTCGGAAGGTTCGAACGGCCACTGGTACAGGTTGTAGAAGACCCCGTTGCTGGCTTCCATCGTGTCGCGCACAAAGGCAGAAGACAGGATGCCGCCCGCCTCAAACGGCTTGTAGAACACATAGTGGCGGTCATCGCCCGTGGCCAAGGGATTGAAGGAAATGGAATAGATGGAGTCGTTGATATGCCGACCGCCGATGTTCCGGTTGAAGAGCATGTTGCGGAAAAGCGCCATGTGGGCATTATACTGCTGCAAGGAATCGGCCTTGTTGATGTTGCCGTAATTATAATAACTGGCAGCCTCGGCATAGACCTTGTCCCACAACTGCGCCTCGGGCACCAGCATGAGGTAGTTGCTGTCTTCCCCGTTGATGGGGTTCAACAAGGAGAACAGGATGTTGGTGCGGTCCAGCACGGAGTCGGAATAGACGATTTGCCCATCCACGATACCCGCCTGCACACTTTGGCTTTCGTTCAATTCCACCTTCTCATAATGTTTGAAGAACTCCCCGATGCCCGCATACGCCGGCAGGGAAGTCAGCCCTTCATAGATGTTATACAGGTAACCGGCCTCGCCGTCCACCACATGGAGCAGGCCGTTGCGGGCCGGGATGTTGGTCCGGTTCGGCTCGTAGGCCACCCCGTGGAACGAACCCGGCGACACGCTCAGGTATTTCCCGTTCAGCATCTGGACGGACTTCGTGTCCGTGCTGTTGGTCACGAAATGGGCGATGCAGTTCTGCACGAAGTGCTGCCCGCACAAGGAGTCGCCCGAAGTCCCGGTGGCGCACTCGGCCAGGAGGGAGTCCACATTGAAGGTGCCGTCCTTGGGTGCCCAGACGGTGAACGTCTGGTCTTGGTTCAGCAGTTCGGCGTACGTCACGCCCGTGGATTTGTTGTTGAAAAACACATGCGTGTTTTGGAGCACGGAAATGAAATCGTTCAGGTCGCCCGCCTCTTCCATCAGCTGGAGAATCGACTTGTCGGACTCCATGTTGCCCGCCACACCATAATGTTCGTCCCACGTGTCGGTGCAGGCGGCCGCCGCAAGGGCCGCCACCGCCACCGCCGTCAGGGTTTTGAATTTATTGCTTGTCTTCATGAATCTAACTTTTTATCGTTTTACCAAATTGCTTCCGCACATCCGCCGTATGCTTAATGGGTATCTTCCACCTCCACGCCTGCA
Organism: uncultured Paraprevotella sp.; assembly: GCA_944319925.1. Classification (GTDB taxonomy): domain Bacteria; phylum Bacteroidota; class Bacteroidia; order Bacteroidales; family Bacteroidaceae; genus Paraprevotella. Next base: position 10,750 of record CALUFQ010000052.1, on the reverse strand, counting down.
TAGATGCTCTTGGGCACCAGCTCGAAATAGTTCACCGGCAACTGGGCCTGCGGGTTGTCCACCACCAGCTTGATGCGGATATAATAGTCTTGGTTGGGATTCATCGTCTCGGTGACCAAGATTTTCCGGAACTTTGCCCCGTTATCCCGCAAGACGTTCACCCCGCCCTGTTGCCAGGAGTCCATGTCCTTCATGTAGCCTCGGGCATGCATGGCCTTGTCATTCGCCCGGTTGACCAATTCATTGTCCGGGTCATCCTCCACCCAACCGATGGTCGGGTCGCCGCCATACTTGGTGAAATCAATAGGCAGCCCTACGGGTTGCACGTTGTCCGGCGACGTGCCAAAATAAATCTGCACCTTGCCGCGGTCGTTACCCGCGCCATACCCGAAACGCACCTCATAACTACCGGAAGTGGGTACAGGCGGGAGCTTGAACGTCACGTCGAACTGGCCCACGATGTCCAGGCAATCGGAATAGGTCGCCGTCCATACCCAACGCTGGCGGAAGGTCATGAAGGGCGTAGTGCCGCGGAACGTGAAGCCGTCGATGACCTTGACCCCCGTGGCCCGCTCCGTGTTCCCGCGCATGCCACAGTTCATGAATTCCGTGGAAAGGGTGGCCACATTCACGCGGATGCGGTCGTTGAACACCACGTCGCGAGTGTTCACATCGTAAAAGAGCGGACGGTCGATGTAGTGGTAAATGCCGTTGATGGCCTGCTGGTCCACCGAGCCCATCTCGGAAGGCGACAGCACCTTCACGCCCTGGCATCCGGGTTCGGGACGCGCCCCCAACCCCTTGCGGTTGACGAACAAGCCCACGTTGGGCGAGCTGAACTTCATGAGCGTATGCGGCAGCAGGGTCGTGTACCAGTCGGTACAGTCAATCAACTCCGTGATGGCGCACACCTCTTTCAGTTCGCCAGACACCGTCCAGTCGTTGTAAGCCCCGTAATAGGGCAACAAGTGGTAGGCCACGAAACGGTAAAGCGGGTTCTTGGGATTCGTGTAATCGTCATCCTCATACGTGCCCTTGTCGTTCGGATAAACCGCGTCATAATTGGCTTTGGCCGCCTGATAAAGGTCTTCAATGGTGTGGATGTCGGCCGCCGCAAAGACCTCGTCGGTCTCCACCAACGCGGAGAACCGCTTCATGCGCGTCCCCACGAAACGCAAGGTGTAGTCCGTGCCGCCCGTGGTCACCGTCATGTCCTGGTTCACGGAATCCGCCCCGCAGGTATAGGTCGGGTCAATGTAGGGCGTACGCAAGGTATCGTCCAGTTCGGTCAGGCGCAACGCCTCGCAGAACAACGAGATGTTCGGGTCTTCCATCATCACGTCGGGCAGATAGTCCGACTGCGGCACAATCATCTTGTCCAACGTGTGTACCACGCCGTTTTCCACGGAATCATCCCGCGCGATGAGCCGTGCAGTCTTGTTGATGTAATACACGGCCACATTGTTGTTCACCTCGTCGGTGTCGCAGGAAAACGTCAGGTTGCGCCCGTTCATGTTCGCTGTGGGGATGTTGCCGTCGATCAAGTCCATCGTGAAATAGGCCACCTCGTCGATGATGTGATTCCACGAAATCGTGTCGCACTCCTCCTTGGACAACTGGTCCACGCTGTTCAGCCCGCGCCCGTGGAGGTATTCCTCCACCGCCGCGTTGTTGGGCGCGAACACCGTGTAGCTACCGTAAGTGGCCAACGTGCCATAGAGGCCGGAGCGTTGCAGGATGGCCACGAAATCGCTGAACTGGTCGGAACGGTTCTGGAGGTAGTCGCTCGCCATCTCCCCCGTGAAGGTGTAATAGTTCTCGGCCAAAGGCTCATCGGAACAGGAGGCCATGAAAGCCGGCACGGCCAACAGCCCCAAGACAAGCCGCATCAATATCTTATCTATTCTTTTCATAACGCTTATTCGGTTGTGGTTATCGATTCATTTTCATAAACCGGGTTCTGCACCAGGTTCGGGTTGGCGCGCAACTCGTCCTCATGATAAGGATAATACAAGGCATCGGGAGAAGCCAGGCGGATGCGCAGGGCGGAGGTGTTCTGCTCGAACTTGCCGATGACCTTGTCCACCATGCGGGTGTTCGACCCATCGCGGCGGCACAGGCGCACCAAATCGAACCACCGCTTGCCCTCGAACATCAGTTCGCGCTGGCGTTCGTCCAGCACCAGGTTCTCCATGTTCAACTTGGAATCGCCGTATTTGGCATACTCCAAGGTATCGGGTCCCGTCCGCTCGCTGTTGGCCCGTTTCCACACCGCAATCACACAGTCCCAGGCCGAACGGAAGTGACGCTCCTGGTTTCCCGCGTCAATACCCGCCAACTGCACCTCGGCCTCCGCCTTCATCAACATGACATCCGTCAGACGATAGACAATCCAATTGGCCGTATTAGAGCCGCGAGTCTCAAAACTGCCGTTAGCAACCGTCCCGTTGTTATTCCTGAACGACACATCGTCGTACACATACTTGCGAATACCTGTGTTTCCGTCTCTCTCAATGTTCTCAAACACCCGGTTGTCGGTCGGGTCAAAATAGTCATTGGTCCCCGACGCAATCTCGGAAGTAAGGTAAGAGGGCGTGGCCAACTGCCCTGCGTTGACAGTATTTTCACTAGGAGTACTGGCATACAATTCCTTCACTGCCAAATTCTCCCTTTGAGTCGTACCGTCCAAGAAGCTCAATTCGAAAATGCTCTCAAAGGAATTGCCCGTGCCGAAGATCTGGTTGTAAGCCTCTCCTGCGGTGACCACGTTCCTCGGCCCTTCGGAAATCAGCGGGAACACGCCATAAAGCTCTATGTCCGGCGAACTTTGTTCCAACAGGATTTCCTCGTATTCGTCCTGTTTGGACTTGATGATCATGTCACAGTAATCAATGCACTTTTGGTATTCGCCTTGCCACAGGTACATGTCGGCCAGCAGCGCATAAATGGCATTGCGCGTGATGCGGTTGACATTGTCCACCGGATTCGCCCCATAGGTTGGCTCGATGTAGGAACTCACGGCATCGCCCTTCACCGCCTCCAAGTCGGCAATCAGGTGGCCCAGCACCTCCTCGAAAGAAGAAGGGGGCACCCGATAGTTCTGCCCGTCATCGATGGAAGGCTCCGTCACGTAGGGCACATCGCGGAACGTGCGGATCAGGTAGAAATAGCAGAGGGCGCGGAGGGCCGTCACCTCGGCGATGTTCGCCCGCAGTTCGGACTCTGTGTAATTGGGGTCAATCTGCTGCACCGACGGCGCATAATGGATGACCGTGTTGCAACGGTTGATGCACTGGTAGAACGCATCCCACTTGGCATAACCGTTGGTCTCCAGCAGGTTTTCAGCCGCGATGCGCGAGAGGTCAATCGGCGCACCGCCGCCCGCCACCAAGTTGTCGGAGCGCAACTCGCCCCACACCGCCATGCGCTTCAGGCAGTCGCCCGAACACAATTGGGAATAGCAGGCATTGACCACACTGGTCACGTCGTTCTCCTCCGTCCAATAATTCTCCAGCACAATGTCGTTGAGCGGGACGATGTTCAAAAAGTCATCGCAAGCCGTCAGCGAGGAAGCCAGCAAGGCCGCCGAAAAAAAGCGTGCGACTTTTCTGTTTATATGGATTTTCATATTCTATACCTTATTTATATATACTTAGAAACCTATCATCACACGGGCCGTGAACTGGCGCGAACGCGGGGTGCGCGCATCGTCGTAGGCCACACCCATCGTGCCGTAGGACACTTCGGGGTCGGCACCTGAATAGTTCGTCAGGCAGAACAGGTTGCTGGCATTCAAGTTGATGCTCAGCGAGTTCACGCCAATCTTCTTCAGCAATTTCGGGTCGAAAGAATAAGAGAGCGCGAGGTAGTTCAGGCGCATGAACGAAGCGTCCTCCACGAAACGGTCGCTGCCCAACCAGTTGTAGCCATAGTTGTACAACGCGCGGGGAATCTCGGCCTGCTGGCCCTCGATGCGCCAACGCCAATTGACGGAAGCCGCCTGGTTGTTGTTGTTGTACATGGACTCGGCGTTCATGCGCGCCCGGTTCACCACCTTGTTGCCCGCGCGGAAGTTGAACTGCGCGTTGAGCGACCAGCGACCGTAGGTCAGCTTCAGGCCCCATCCGCCGGTAATCTTCGGCATGGAAGAACCGAGATAGACAATGTCCAGCTCATTGATGTTACCGTCGTGGTTGATGTCCTCATAGATGGCATCGCCGCCCTGGAACTCATACGGGTTGGGGTTGCTGTCCTTGTCGTAGCCGAACACCATGGGGGTCGTGAAGCCGTTCTTGTCCTTGACCACATTGCCGTTCGCGTCGCGCACCACCGGGGCGTTCGGGCCGCTCACGCCGGGCACCTCCACGTCGGAATACTCCGTGTATTGGTACACGCCCTTGTAGCGGAAACCATAGATGGCCCCGAAGGGGTTGTTCAACTGCACCCGGCTCAGGTAAGAGCCGTTGTTGTTGTTAAAGTCCTTGTTGAGGTTAGCCAGGATGGTGGGATCCATCTCCGTAATCTCGTTCTTGTTGTTGGCAAAGGTCACGTTGAAGCCCAAGGAGAACTTGCCGGCCTTCACCACGTTCGTCCCGTTGATGTTGAACTCCCAACCGTTGTTGCGCATGTCGCCCGCGTTGATCCACGACAAGCTGTTGAAACCGGAAGAAGAGGGCAGCGTGATATTTTGCATCAACAATTTGGAAGTCAGCTGGGTATAGACGTTGAAGTCGGCCGTAATCTTGTTGTTGAACAGGCCCAAGTCAAAGCCCACGTTCCAAGTCTCCTTTTCTTCCCACTGCAGGTTGCTCAACCGGATGTTGCTCGGATAAAGGGCACTTCCGTAATTGCTGTAAGCGTCTGTACCTGAATATTTGGAGAAATAAAGGTATTCGGAGCCGGGCTGGTTACCGACACGCCCCCATCCCGGACGGATGGACAACATGGAGAGCCAATTCTCGGACCACTTCATCCACGGCTCGTCCACGATGTTCCAACGCAAGGAGAAGGCCGGGAAGTTACCCCAACGCTTGTCATTGCCGAACTTCGTGGAACCGTCGCGGCGGAGGGAGAAATCGGCGATGTAACGGCCCTTGTAGGCATAGTGGGCGGAGAACGTCAGGTAAATGCTGCGCCACTGGCCCGCCTCAGTGGAGAAGGAGGAAATCAAGCCGTCCGCCGTGGCCGACTGGATGCTTCCCGTCGGGAGGTTATAGACCGAATTGTTCTGTTTCTTGGAATTACCGTTCGTCAGCTGGAACTGCGCCATGGCCATGAAGGAATGGTCGGTGTTCTTGAAGGCCGGCGTGAACGTCAGGCGGTGTGTCGTGGTGATGGCACTGCTCTTGTAGGCCGAAGAAGTGGACTGGTTGTTCTGGTTGGAAGTCCATCCTTCCGTCACCAGGCTGGAGGGATAGAAGGCATCGTTATAGACATTCTGGATGTTGAACAGCACCTTGCCCTCGTACTTGAGCTGCGTCTTGGTGGCATCCACGCCCAGGAGGTTGTAATGGAGCTGGAACTCAGGCTGGATGTTGTACTTCGTCTCGTCGTTCATGGCCTCGTAAGCCATAGCCACCGGGTTCACCAGGCTGTATTGGTCGCCCTTGTTCCGGAATGTGGAAGAGGCCGTCGGCAGCATGTGGTAATAATAAGGGGAGTCGTTGCCGTAAGCGTCCTGCTCGTAAATGGACATGTTCGGCATCTTGCGGTAGGCAATGGCCAGCAAGTCAAGCCCCGAATTATTATCGTCCTTGTAATCGTAGTTCTTCTGGTTGTCCTGGTAGGTCATGTTGAAGTTGGTCACGATCTTGATGCGGTCGCTCACGAAGTAGTCCAAGGCCACGCGGGTGGTGAAACGGTCGAGCTGCTGGCCGATGACCGTACCCGTCTGGTGGTCGTAACCGCCGGAAATGCGGAACACGGCCTTCTCGCCACCGCCGGAGAGCGTCACGTAGTGTTTCTGCAACCAGCCCACCTGCGTCACGGCATCGACCCAGTCGGTGTTGTTGTTGTAGTTCTCATACTCCGCGAAGGAAGGGTTGTAGTTGAACTCCTCGATGTCGGCAGCGGCGTCGCTCAACTGCGGGTTGAAGTAGGCTTCCTTCATCAACATGGTGTATTGGTCGCCGTTCAGCATGCGCATGCCCTTGGGCTGGTAGGTCATCGTGGCGGCATAGGAATAGGTGACCCGCGTCTTGCCGCGTGTACCACGCTTGGTCTTGATTTCAATGACACCGTTGGCCCCCTGCGAACCATAGATGGCCGTACCGGCGGCATCCTTTAGCACGGTGATGCTGGCGATATCGTCGGGGTTGACGTTCAACAACTCGGAATACTGCTCTTCCGTGGCGGAGGCGAAGTCGAAGCCAGAGAGGTAGTCGCTCTCAAAAATGTTGCCGTCCACGACCACCAGCGGCTGGGTGTTGCCATTGATGGAGCTGACACCACGCAGGCGCATCGTCGTGCCAGAACCCAAGTTACCGGAATTGAACACGATGTCCAGACCGGCCACACGTCCCTGCAGGGCCTCGTCGATGCTGGTCAGACTCAAGCCTTCGAACTCCTTGGCATCGATGGTCTGATGGGCCATGGACACCTCGCGCTCGGGAATGGCCAGACCGCTGGACTGCACGACCTTCTTCTGCTGCACGACCACCTCCTTGAGCTGGAGGTTGCTCTTCAGCATGATGTTGTAGCGCGTCCCCTTGATAGGGATGATTTGCGTGGCATACCCCACGTAGGAAATCTTCAAACGGTGTTTGGGATCCACGATGCGGAAAGAGAAGTTTCCGTTGATGTCCGTCACGCCGTGGGCCACGATACGGTTGGCCTCGTCCACCTCGACGACGTTCACCATCATCAACGGCTCAATCTCGTCGGACACGGTACCGCTAATCATTGTCCCGGGTGCCTGCGCGAAGCCTGCCAGCGGCAAGGTCGCAAACGCGCCTAATATGATATGTCGATATAGGGTTTTCATTCAATTGATAAAATTACTGATTTGACATTACGTTCGTTCTCGTGCCTTACTCATACATCAATGGCCCGTCAATCTGATGCACCACGGCGTAGGAAGAAGTGTAAAGAGCTGTGGCATTCTCCACATTGTCGCTGTTGAACTGGTATTCACGCGCCATGAGGTTGTAAAGGCCGTTCCCCGTCAACACGTTGCGCACATTGCCCACCGCGTCCGTCACCGTCATGCGGGTGTTCGTGGCCTGCGGGGTCAACTTCAAATAGGAAAAGGTTCCGCCTGCCTGCGAATAGGCCGCCGTTTCGTACTGCACCGGATCCGGGCCTTGGTTGACATCCCCTTCCCCGATGAAAACGGAATTGTCCTGGATGTGATACCGGACAAACTGACGAACCTGCTCGCGCAACTCCTCTTGCTCCTCTTCGGTCAGGTTCGGGTCGTTCAAGTCGTCCACCGTAGGCAACTTGCCTTCGTCCTGCAAATCTTTGATAGACTCATTGGTCGGCACATAGACCGTATAATTATAGGTGTTGAACAAATTAAGGTTATTGGACGGACAGGCGTGTGCCTCGGTATCTTCCGGATTATCCTCGTTCTCCACCAAGGCCATCGAGGTGGTCAGGAAACCCGTCTCGTCCAGCAGGGCCTTGAACTCGGAGAACTCAGGATGCGTCTCCAGAATGTCAGCCACTGAATTGCGCGCGGTCATGATAGGGGCATCCGTCATGATGTAAGCGACACCATTCTCAGGCCCGTCATACGTGTCTTCCGCCGTAATCAGCTCGCCCTCTTCGCCATCTTCCACCTGCCGGCTGCCAAAAACCCGCATAGCGCCCTTTATCGTCGGGTTTTCAATTTTCATCGTCCCGCCATCCTTCGTGTGGAAATAAGTGTTGGACGGATCCAAATCCCCTATCACGATATGGGTCTCCAAAATATCAATTAATATACTGCGCAACACATCGCCCCGCTTATCTGCAATCGAATCGCCCATGTGGCCTGTCGCCGGGTCGTAGCTATGCACGGAGGCATAGACGCGGTCTGCTTCCGTCTGGGCATCGGGGTTGTAATGGAACTTCAAGGCACGCAAATTCAAATCCGGCTGGGTCACATCCTCACGCACCCGGAAAGAGCTGGGGTCGATGTAGCACTGCAAAGCCTCGTTGGTGGGAATGAAGAAACTGTATCTCGAATTTTGGGAATTCAGATACACGTCGTAGTCGTACTGCTCGATGGCCCAGTTGATGATGTTCATGTTTTCCTTGATCAAGGCCGGAAACGACACGGAGATGTAGGCGGCGGGGCTGAACACTTTGTTGGTCAGGTAAATCGCCCCGTTGCAGGCCAGGAACACACTGTCCACATCCTCCTCGTCCAAATCCAAATCCTCATTGGCATCGTTCAGCACCGTATGGAACTTGCTGGGCACGGTGTTGGAGAAGGAATTGAACATGTTCACGTTAATCAATTTCGAAAGCACATTGTCGGGCACGTTTTCCCACGTCTCGTATTCGTCCTTCAACACCTTGCCGGCGCCGTTATCCCAATAATCCTGCAACGCCGCGTCCGTGGGCACCAGCATGACGGCCATGTCCTGCTGCAACAACACGTCCGCGCCCTCGCTCATCGTCAATGCGGAATAATATTCATTCCATCCCGGGTCGAACTTCAACGTGGATTCCACCGGCTCGTCGCGTTGGGTCAGGTTCAAAGGATTCCCGTTCTGCGAACGTTCCGAGAAATAACGTTTCTGGAACACGGAGTCGTAATTCGTGCCATACAAACGGTTGTATTCCCGCGTGGCCGTCTCATTATAGAACGGCGCGGAAAAACGGTCTAACAATTCGGAATATTTCTGTGCGCGGGACATGCCGGCAATCACGTTCGCCATGTTGGACAAGGGCGGGGTCACTTCCCCCATCTTGTGGATGAAGCCGTTGGAGCAACGGATGTTCTGCTCCACCATGTTCACGCCGTTCACCGAAGCGTCGCCCGCCTTGCGCTGGGTCGTATGGTTCATCAGGAAATCGCAATCCGCATTCGTGATTTGACGGTTTTGCAGGTAAGCCTCGATAAAATGAATCATCGGTGCCGTGGTCATATCCTCCAGGCAAGGAATGGTCTTTCCTGCATTCTTGTAATAAGCCCAATACTTGGTGTCGGGCATGTCCGCCGGTGTCAGGATGGGCACAGTGTCATACTCGGAAGCAGAGGTCAACCGCCGCATGCAGTCGCCTTCCGTCGGCCCCATGGAACTGGAAAGATAGGCCACCTGGCAGGAGTTGTTGATCATGGCACCATAGAGCAACATTTTCTTCTGCGACTGCGAAAGTTCTTCATAACTCCCCACGCCCCATTTCCTGCTATTAAAGAAACGCGCGTAGGCTTCATCGTCGGCCACGAAGAGGGTCTTACTACCCGTGCGGGCGAGGACATCCGCATAGCCGAGGTCATCAATCATCCGCACCACATTCGTGTAGTTCCCGTTCGACTTCAAATAATCGTAGATGCTACTACCCAGCCACGACGGGTCTTCCTCTATCAAATTATAGCCGTCGTTACAAGAGTAGAAACACCCCATGGCGCAACATGCCACGCTAGTCCAAATCGGGACAAACTTCTTTAGGTTTTTCCTTAAACTCATATTAGATTCTTTTATCAGTTATCACCATGTTTTTTTTAATTTGTCCATAACACTCTTAATCGGTTGTAAAATTACGCCAACAAAGGCCAACTCGTTTTCGGGCATGTAACACATATCTTCGAATTTGTATCATCCCCAAGGTTACAAAGCCGTTTCATGCAACACTGTTTATAGAAATTGTAACCTTTTTCAGATTTCAGACCGTTTTATGCGCCTTGAAAGCCCATAAACGCCATATCAACCGCCCCGGAAAGGGATGCTCCACCCCTCAAAGAAAGCCCGAAAAGCCGCCCAGGGCATCGGAAAATCCCCGACAAAGGTCGGAGACAGTAGAATGTGCAGCATTCTTGCTGCACATTCACCCGCGCTATTCCGTATGCCTGTGACATATCTTGCGAGTGTGTCGCAAGAATGCAGCACTCCTTAGCGACGGATTTGAAATCCCACGCTGCGTCACTCTATTTAAAGCTGACAACCGTGCGGGACAAGTAATACACAATGTCGGAAAACCACAGATTTTGCGTACAAAGTGACATGCAAACCAGCCAAAAACCCCCTACGCATTGTCAAAAATCGGCTAATTCGGCTCGTTTGGCTTTCAAATTGAATATTGGAAACCTCGCGAGAATGCGATATTTCAAACCGCCCCGTCTTCCAGACGAGAATACAGGATTCTCAAAGCGCAAAGCTATGCGCAAATATGTCGCTGCAATAAAAAGCTGCGCCCCGCTGCGACGAGTTTGAGACGGTAGGAGGTGCGGATTTCCGAATCCGCAAGCCCGTTAGGGCTTTACGAGAACACCTACGAGACAAGTATTTAATAGGTATCTTTTTGGGAACAGCCCGCATTCTTGGGGATTTAACACCATCTAGAAAAACGAATTGAGTAATACAGAGTTCCTGCTTTTACAAACTTCAGAATGTCGGCAGTCAAAGCCGGCAGAAATGAACTGTCCCGCCTCGCAGGGGGACGAGCCCCGAAGGGGCGGAGGGGGTCTCACACCCACGGGGCGTAACGACCCTTTTGTTTCCCTCGCGGAATGATACGTGGGTGGGAAACCCCTCCGGCTCTTCGAGCCACCTCCCCTGCAAGGCGGAGGAGTTTTTCTCCGCACGGGCAAGTGACGGAA
>CALUFQ010000051.1 GCA_944319925.1 uncultured Paraprevotella sp. | reverse complement strand
GATTCGAACCCTGGGAACAGTTGCCCGTTCACCGCATTTCGAGTGCGGCCCGATCGACCACTCCGGCATCTTTCCTGAATAGTGCCGCAAAGTTACAACTTTTTTTGTGAATGGCATGCCTTTTGGTGGAAAAATATTGGGAATGTATCTGAAATTTGTCCGTCAAGAGAGACAGGAGGATGATGGATTTTATAGGATGAAGCGGATTGTTCGGGGCAGGCCTGTGAAGAGGAAAATCATTGAGAGGCTCAAATTAAGTTGCTGGTTTATAGGCAATGCGAATGATATTTTCGGCATTCGCCCTGCGTCGGGCGGATAGTGTGGGGGGCTATCCGCATCGTGTGGTTGTGAGTGGGGCTTTCTTCCGCCACGTATTGGAAATTTGCAGGGGCGGATTTTGTTTTTCGGAATTGCTTTCCTAATTTTGCAAGGAGATGAAAGAAGATACGCTTTGGAAATTGAAAATATTGGCGGAGTCGGCCAAGTATGATGTGTCGTGCTCGTCAAGCGGTACGGTGAGGCGTGGTGTCAAGGGCGGTGTGGGCAACACGGTGGGAGGCGTCGGCGTGTGCCACAGCTTTGCCGAGGACGGGCGTTGCATCTCTTTGTTGAAGGTGATGCTGACGAATTTCTGCATTTACGACTGTGCTTACTGCATTAACCGCCGCAGCAACGACATTCCCCGCGCGACGTTGTCGGTGTCTGAGCTGGTGGAACTGACGATGGAGTTTTACAAGCGGAACTATATCGAAGGACTGTTCCTGAGTTCCGGCGTGGTGCGCAATCCCGACTACACGATGGAGCGGCTGGTGCGCGTGGCGAAAGACCTGCGCACGGTGCACCGTTTCAATGGTTATATCCATCTGAAGAGCATTCCGGGCGCGAGCCGCGAATTGGTGAACGAGGCCGGGCTTTATGCCGACCGCATGAGTGTGAACATCGAGATTCCCAACGAGGATTCGCTCAAGTTCTTGGCTCCAGAAAAAAATCATGAAAGCGTTTATCGCCCCATGCGCTACATCCAACAGGGCGCATTGGAGAGCATCGAGGAGCGGAAACGCCACCGTCACGCCCCGCGTTTCGTGCCTGCCGGGCAGAGCACCCAGATGATTGTGGGAGCCACAGGTGAAACCGACCGTGACATCCTTTCGCTTTCGGCAGCCCTTTATGGCCGGCCTACGATGCGCCGTGTCTATTATTCCGGTTATGTGCCGGTCAACACGTATGATTCGCGCTTGCCCGTGCCGAAGCAGCCGCCCTTGGTGCGCGAGAACCGTCTCTATCAGGCTGATTGGCTGATGCGGTTCTACCAGTTCAAAGTGGAGGAAATTGTCGATGAGGCGCATCCCGACTTGGACTTGGAAATAGACCCGAAGCTGGCATGGGCGCTCCGTCATCCGGAACAGTTTCCTGTGGATGTCAACCGGGCAGATTACGAACAGATTCTGAGGGTGCCCGGCATTGGGGTGAAGTCGGCCCGCATGATTGTCTGTTCGCGACGTTTTGGCCGCCTGACGGGCTATGACCTGAAAAAGATGGGGTGCGTGATGAAGCGGGCGCAGTATTTTGTTACTTGCGGCGAGTTGGAAGCCAAGGGTGTGAACGAGCTTCATCCCGAAGGTGTGCGCACCTTGCTCACACAGCCCGAGGGACGGCGGAAACACCCTGACGGGCAGCTTTTCCTGGCGTTTAAGGAAGAACCGGTACACGGGGGAACGGAAAAATGACAGCGGAATGGGTTTTTGTGTATGACCGTACGTGGGACGGCTTGTTGACGGCGGTGTTTGATGCTTATGTGCGCCGCCAGTTTCCTGTGGCCCTCCTTGGCGAGGCGGACACGCCGCCCTTGTTCGTGGAGATGCACCATGTGGTGTCGGACGACGGGAAAGCCGGGCGGGTGGGGGATGCGTTGCAACGGAAACTTTCGCCTGCGGCCATGGCTTGTCTTTCGGGCAGTCTTTACGCCGAGCTTCCGGCTTTGGATTTGCATTTGTTCCGTTATGTTTGCAAGGCTTTGGAGGCAGTACGCAGCATAGAGGCGAACTACGCAGACCCGGACGTGCGTTTTGTGACGGACACTTACCGTAAGGTGCTTCGCGAGCGATTGCGGATGATGCAGTTCGTGCGTTTCCAAAAGACGGCGGACGGCACGTATTTCGCCATGATGGAGCCGGATTTCGACGTGCTGCCGTTGGTCGTGCCGCATTTTGCCGACCGTTTTGCAGAAGAGCGGTGGCTGATTTTTGACCGCCGTCGTCGTTATGGTTACTATTACGCCGACCGCCGTGCGGTGCGTGTCACATTCGAAAAGGATGCGGATATTTTTCGTTTTCAAGACGGTCGGTTGGGCGAAACCATGCGCGATGAGGACGAGGCGATGTACCAAGAGTTGTGGCGCACATATTTCAAGGCAATTTGTATCAGGGAACGCCTGAATCCGCGTAAACACAAGAAAGACCTTCCTGTGCGTTATTGGAAATATCTGACGGAGAAACAACGGGGCGGCGGGACAAAAAAATGAAAGAGGAGGACATGGGCAACGTCCTCCTCTTCCGTCTAAAATGAGAAAAATCAGTGTGTGTGGTTAGGCGGTGATTTTTCTCATTGCGTTGAATGCTTGAATTGCTTTCTCTCCTGCTTTTTTGTCGCAAGTGCCCTGAGTGGACTTTTCTGCGTCTTTCTTTTCCGTGGTTACAGTGTCATTCACTTCTGTGTAGGCAACTAAAGCGGCAGATTGGGCTTTCGTGCTGTCAGTTACGACTGTGTCGTTCTGTGCAATCAAAGCCTTGGTGCTGTCGTTGACCACGGAGTCTTCCAGCATGGCAAGAGCCTTGGTGCTGTCGTTGACCACGGAGTCTTCCAACATGGCGAGAGCCTTGGTGCTGTCGTTGGCCACGGAGTCTTCCAACATGGCGAGAGCCTTGGTGCTGTCGTTGGTCACGGAATCTTCCAACATGGCGAGAGCCTTGGTGCTGTCATTGGTCACGGAGTCGTTTACAACTGCCAATAACATGGCTTCCAATTTGGTTTGAGTGGAATCATTGGCCGTGCTGTCGTTTGTGTTGACGTTACCCTGTGCAAAAACGCATCCCATACTCATGGCCATTACGGCTGTAGCAAAAAACTTTTTCATAATGTGTCTTCTTTTTTATTGGTTGTTTTACTTCATTTTCTTATTCTCTGCCAAGAGTAAAAGCAAGAGGTGTGCCAAAAAAGAGCTGACAATGTTAACTTGTTGGTAAATAGAGCTTTTTCTGTTGGACTGGAAATGGCGTGGAAAATGTGGAAGTGTGGAATCTGTGGAGAATGTGTGGAAAAAATCCACGGATTTACTGTGGAATGTCGTAGAGCTTGATTTTGTTATAGAGCGTTTTGCGGTCGATGCCCAGCAGGCGGGCGGCTTTAGCTTTGTTGCCCCCGGCGGCTTCCAGGGCTTGCAGGATGCGTTCTTTTTCGTCTTTTTTGTCGCGGAGCGGCATGATATCATCGGGAAGGCCTGTGGTGGCTTCTAGAACGGCATTGCCCAAGTCGTTTTTGCGGATGATGCGGTTTTGGGCCAGCAAGGTGGCGCGTTTCACTGTGTTTTTCAATTCACGCAAATTGCCCGGCCAGGAATAATCGAGCAAGGTTTCCGACGCGTCGGCATCAAATCCGATGATGTCGCGCTCCAGCTCCTTGTTAGCCTGTTGCAGGAAGAAGTTGGCAAAGAGCAGGATGTCTTCCCCCCGGTCTTTCAAGGCAGGCATGCGCAGGGTAAATTCGTTGAGACGGTGGTAGAGGTCTTCGCGGAACTCTCCCCGTGCGATGGCTTGCGGGAGGTCTTCGTTGGTAGCACAGATAAGGCGCACATCTACTTCCACCTCGCGGTTGGAACCCACGGGGCGGATGCGCCGTTCTTGGATGGCACGGAGGAGCTGTACCTGTACGTCGTAGCTCAGGTTTCCTACTTCATCGAGGAAGAGCGTACCGCCGTTGGCTTCTTCAAAAGCTCCGGTTTTGTCTGTCACTGCTCCTGTGAATGATCCTTTTACATGGCCGAAAAATTCCGAAGCGGCCAGTTCCTTGAGCATGGCCCCACAGTCAATGGCCACGAACGGTTTGTCGGCACGCTTGCTAAGGCGGTGGATGCGGTGGGCCACGTATTCTTTCCCTGTGCCGCTTGCACCGTTGATGAGCACGGACATGGGGGTGGGAGCCACCAAGGACACGTATTGGTAAAGCTGGCGGGCGGCTTCGCTTTTTCCTTCCAAGAAGTCATCGTGGTCTTTGGCCGTTCCGGTGGCTGGCGCGGGTATTTGTTTTTCCGACGTGAGAGGCGGTGAAGAAAGCGCGTCTTGGATTTTTTCCATCAGGAGGGCCGGCTGCACAGGTTTGGCGATGTAGTCGCATGCACCTTGTTTCATGGCGTTCACGGCATTTTGCACATCGGCATAACTGGTCATGACCATGAACGGGGTGGCAATACCTTTCTTCCGCATGTAGTCCAAGAGGGACAGGCCGTCGCCATCCGGCAGGCGCAGGTCGGACAGTACGAGGTCGAACGTCTGCCGGTCTAACGCCTTGCGTGCTTTTGACAGGTTGCTTGCCGTTTCGGTGTGGAAGCCCTGTTTGTCAAGCCATGTCCCGAGCATGGTGGAAAACGTGAGGTCGTCTTCAATAATAAGGATGGCTGCCATTTGGTTTTTTGGGGTTAAATCTGTGCAAATATACGGTTTTTGGCCGCGTCCATGTGTGACTTGTGCCCCTTTTTAAATGTTTTTATTACGAGATGCGAGCCTGCAACAGGCGGATAACAAGGGACAATGCCGCAGCGATTTCTTTCGCTGGCGCGTCGTCGGCTTCAGTCCATTCCGGTTCTTCCCTCCGTTGTTCCAAGAGTCGCATTGAGGTGGAGCAGGGCGCACCGATGAGTGTGAACGTGGGTAGCATCTTGTGGGCCAGCCGGCAAGCTTCAGCCTTGTCTTTTTCCTGTATGGCTCGGGTAAAAGCCTCTGCGTGGCGGGTCGTTTCCTGCAGGAATGTGTCAAGGATGCGCCGTGCCGCTTCCCGGTCGTCACCGGCAAAGGCCGTCAGTGGGTTGAAATCAATGTGGTTAACCGTTGCGGTGTTGGGTTGTCCTGTGGTTCGGGGCATTTCTTTCATCGTGTGCCCCAAGGCTTTCCGGATGGCTTGGGACAGGTCATGCTGGTTGAAAGGTTTGTAGAGGCAGGTGGCGAACCCGTGGCGGCGGAAGGATTCTTCGTCCATGTCGTTGCGGGCAGTGATGGCGACGACAGGAAGTGCGGTGCCGTTTTTTAAGTTCTTCACTTGCCGCAGCAGTTCGAAACCGTTCATGGCCGGCATTTGGATGTCGGTGAGTAATATGTCGAAATGCCGGGTGGCGACGAGGGAGAACACCTCCTCCGGAGCGCGGCAGCAGGCCGTCGCGCACGGGAGGCCGTCACGGGACAGGTTTTCCAGCATGGCTTGAGTCAGTTGGAGCTGGATGGCATCGTCGTCAATGAGCAAGATGTCCAAGGAGGGTATTGCCGGCATGCCGGGAGTTTCGTCGGTTTTTTCCGTTTCCGGATTTTCAGGCGTGGCGGACGGACGGAGCGGAATCATGACGAAGAACGAGCTTCCTTTTCCGGGAGTGCTTTGGATTTGGATTTCGCCTTGTAGCAGTTGCACGAGTTTCAGCGTGATGGACAGCCCTAGTCCGACACCTTCTTCGCCCTGTGCGCTGCGCAGTCGGGTAAATTCCTTGAAAATGAGTTTTTGTTCTTCGGCTGACATGCCGCATCCCGTGTCTTCCACGGTGAGGCAGAGTTGCCGTCCATGCATTTTCGCGCGGATGGTAATGTTTCCTTCCTGCGTGAATTTCAGGGCGTTGCTAGTCAGGTTCTCAACAATTTGGCGTATGCGGAAAGCATCTCCCGTGTAAAAGTTGTCGGTTTCGTTTGAAGTTTTGCATTGCAATGCTAGCCCTTTCTTTTCAGCCAGGGGAAGGAACTCCTGTGCGATGGTGTGCAGCAGGGTGGACGGGTTGAAGTCCACGGGGCGCACGTCCATCTTGTGGGCTTCCAGTTTGTGGTAGTCCAGCAACGAACCGACGAGGGCCAACAAGTGTCCGGAAGAGTTGCGCATGTTGTCGATGTAGTGTTTGAGGCGTTCATCGGCCACGTGCGGGGACAACAGGTCAATATAGCCCATGATGGAGCCGACGGGTGCCTTGATGTCGTGGGTGACGGTGAGCATTAGTTTTTCCCGGGACACAAGCAAGTCTTCGGCTTTTTGTTTGGCTTTTTCCAATTCGCGGCGGTAATGGTTGCTCCGCGTGATGTCTCTCCATACGATGATGAAAAAGATGATGGCCAGTAGCACGGCCACTGTGGCAATTCCGCCCGTCGTGATGGCGGCCTCCCGCCGCATGCGGTGTGCCGCGAGGCTTTCCGTTTCCAGCCTGTGTTGTTCTTCCGCCTCGATGGTTTCCAGCAGCAGGGTCACCCTGTTGTTCAGTTCGATGCCGTTTGCCCATAGTTTTTCGGCTTGTGCGTTGATGCGTTGGCGGCGGCGCGAGGCATATTGTTGCATATCGCTTTCAATGCTGTCAAGCAGATGGGCGAGCGTGTCGGCGGGGTTGAAGGTGGATCGGAGCGTGTCGGTGGTGACGACCTGTATGGTCTGTTTCACTTCCGTGGTGTCGGCCTGAGGCTTGCGGAAAGCCGCAGCCAGCCGTTGGAAGAAGTTCTTTTTAGGTTCTTCGATGGTGTACGACTTGTCTTTCTGGATGACTTGGCGGGTGACGACGGGGCGTTCGATTACCGTGTCCCGGTGTTGGATGAAGAGGTTGACCTGGTTGCGGTAAATTTCTCCCGTCCGATTGTTTTCCAAAGCGGCTACCAGCCGCCGCATGTTGTCTTGTTTTTCCTGCAACAAGGTGGCCAAGGTGTCGAGCCGGGCTTGCTGGAGCGAGTCTGCGAAGAGCGTGTCGAGCCTGAGAATGGATTGTCGTGCGCCGTCCAATGCGCGGACATAGTTGCGGTAGGCTTCCCACTGTCCGAAGCGGATGGCCTGCCCGATGTTTTCAGCTTCGAAAAGGCAGCTTACCAGCAGGTTGGTGGCTTTGCGCCGTTCGGCAAAATTTTGTTCGTTTTCGGGCACTTGCATGAGCGACATGGTCTGATGGTAGATGTAGGCGATGGAGCCTATCAGGAGGCAGACCAGCAGGAAGTAGCCGCAGGCTATCTTGAAGGAGGTGGACGATTTCATGGGCGCGGGCGTTTTGAGGTAAAGCCGGTTAGAACGGGAACAGGAGCGGGAGGGCGAATACCATGACCACGCCCATGATGATTTGCAGCGGAAGCCCCACTTTCACGTAGTCTATGAATGTGTATTGCCCGGCCGGCATGACCAATGCATTGGGCGGGGTGGAGAACGGCGAAGCGAAGCACATGCTGGCGGCCACGGTGACGGCGAAGAGGAACGGCACGGGGCTGACACCGATTTGTTCCGCGCTTTGCAGGGCGATGGGGGCAAGCAGCACGGCGGTGGCCGTGTTGCTGATGAACATGGTCATCAGCGAGGTGGTGAAGTAGATTCCCGCCATGAGGGCGATGGGGCCGAACTGTCCCAGCCCGCTTACCAGGCTGTTGGAGATGAACTGTGACGCTCCGGTCTTTTCCAAGGCCAACGACATGGGGAGCATGGCGGCGATGAGCACGATGCTTTCCCAGTTGATGGTCTTATAGGCGGCTTCCACATTGCGGAAACAGCCGGTCAGCACCATGAGCAGTCCGGCGATGATAACGGCCGTGACGGGGGCCACGGGAATGAAGTCGAACACCATCATGGCCACCATGAGCAGCATGATGGCCGCCGCGAGCGGGGCTTTGTAATCCAACGTGACCTTGGCGGCCTCGTCGAGCGGCTGTCCCAAAACCACCCAGTCTTCGTCTTCCTTGCTGAGCCGGGAGATGTCGGTCCATGTGCCTTGTACGAGCAGCACGTCGCCCGACAGGATGCGCACGTCGCCCAGCCCTTGCAGCAGATATTCTTTCTTGCGCCGTATGCCTAGCACGTTCACGTCGAACTTGTCCCTGAACCCGGCTTCCTTGATGGTGCGGTTGATGATGCGCGAGGTGGGCATGAGGACGATTTCCGCGATGCCGATGTCATAGAAGTCCAGCGGGGCGTTTTCTTGTGCTTGCCGTTCGGTGGCATGTTCGTCCAAGAGGTCCAGCCCGCTTTCCCGTATCCATTTGTCCAGTTCTTCCGCAGGGCCTTTCACGTAGAGAATATCTTCTTCGTGCAACGCCATGTCCGGTTCTGCCAGTTTCTGCGTGACGGTTTTCAGAAACCGGTGCTGCCGTCCGCTTTCGCGGCGGATTTCCAAGATGTTCAATCCGTATTTTTTCCGGATGTCCAGTTCTTGGATGGTCTTTCCGGCCAAAGGCGAACCTGCCGGCACACGGAGGCGGAACAAGTCATTGGCCAGCCCATACTCGCGGGTCAGGTCTTTGAGTGTTTTGCCGCTATGCGCCTGTGTTTTTTCGCCTTCCTTCTTGGAAAGGAACATTTTGCTGAGCGGGAGCAGCACGGCGATGCCCACGGCCACGCAGATGATGCCCACGGGAAGGAATGAGAAGAACGACAGGGCGGGATAGCCCGCACCGGTGAGCGCGTCTTGGATGACCAGGTTGGGAGGCGTGCCGATGAGCGTCATCATGCCGCCCATGCTGCTGGCAAAGGCCAAGGGCATGAGCAGGCGGCTGGCGTTGGTGCCGGCTGCGGCCGCCATGCTGACCACGATGGGGAGCATCAGGGCCACGGTGCCTGTGTTGCTGACGAAAGCGCCGATGGCTGCCGTGACGACCATGACGAGGATGAACAGCCGCAGTTCGCTCTTTCCTGCCAGCTTCAGTATGCGCGAGCTGATCATCTTGGCCAAGCCGGTCTGGAAGATGGCTCCGCCCACGACGAACAGTCCCACCATCATGATGACCACCGAATTGGAAAATCCGGAAAGGGCTTCTTCGGGGGTGAGGATATGGAACAGGAGTAAGGCGGTCAGCGAGCACAAGGCCACGATGTCCGACCGGATTTTTCCGCTGGCGAAGAATACGGCGGAAAGGACGAGGATGATGACTGTTGTCCACATGGGCGGAAAAATTATTTGGATTGGTTTGTAATGTTGTTTCCCTACAAAGTTACGAAGAAATGCCCGCATGTCGGGTCGTGCCTTTGTTTTTTTATGTATTGTTTAGAAACGGTTTCCAACACGTAAAAAGGGGGAAACTTTTCGTAGAAACTTAAAACAGTTTCTAAGTGCCGATGGCAAAAGGATGTGTGAGGGGACTTTTATGGCGCAGTCGAAATTCAGTGGGAATCGCCGTATGGCTTAGTGATTCCGAATCCGCATCCCCAATTGCGCCGGATTTCAAGTCCGTCGCAGTAGATTCAGGGACGCTATCCGACGAAATTCGGGTTTGGCAGAATGTCGCCCCGAAGGCGGAACAAGTTTCTTTTTGCAGGATTTGGGCGGATTTCCGTGACGCGGCTTTTGAGTGTGCGAAGCAAAGCAGAGAAAAAAGCAGGCATTTTTTGCACAAAACAGCCCCTTTGTGCAATGTTTTATGGGGATTTTTTGCTTTTTGAGGCAGTCCGGCCCCGAAATCTTGCTGTCGGGACGAAAAAATCCGAGCCCCGAAAAAGAAATTCCCGGCTCCGAAAAAAAAATTCCAAGCCCCGAAATTTTTTTTCCGAGCCCCGTTTTTTTCAGACGGCGGCTTGGAAGCCCTTTTTCCCGCTAGTTGGAACTTTTTCACCGACAAGTCCCCGGTGTCAATATGTCGGCACAAGCGCCGCCCGGCTTACGTGCCCCGGCAATCCCGGCGCGGAAACAGCCCGCACCCGCGACAAAAAGAAAGCCTGGCCCTCTATTTGCCGCCATTTGGATTTCCGCACACTTCGCGAGACTGCGTTTTTTGCGCCCGCCACCGCCCCCTGCCCCGTACAAGTGAATCTCAGGGGCCTTCAAATGACAAAGTGTCAAATTCCCGGACAAATAACAAAATGTCAAATCCGTCGCGGCGTATCGGCGGGGAAGCATGAAACCGTTCCCCGTTATATTTCTACTGCTCCCTTTTTACCAGGTGCGAAAAAACGGCTTTTCTTGTCTTGCGGGCAGAAAAAGCCGTTTCTCGGGTTGAGTGGAGTGTTTTGTTCAAGCTTGCGGGAAAGAAGCCGGTTTACTTCTTGTGTTGTTGGCCATGCCGGTCTGAAAATTTGCGTAGCATGCGCCGGTGGAAGCGGTCTTCGGCCTTTATGGCAGCATGCACTTTCTTGGCCGGGACAACCTTGCACATCTTTTTGTAATAAGAGCTTTCAAGTTCCGCAGACTCCACTTTCAGGTCGTTGATTTCCTCGATGATGTTGTAGTAGTCTTTGTCTGTGGCATCGGCCGGCAGGCTTCTTTTTTTGAGTTCCCGGATTTTCCAGTTGATGCCCCGTTGCTTGTCGTGCATTTCATGGAAGATGGGGAAAAAATCCGTGGCTTCAGTCGGAGTGAGGCAGGCTTCGCGCACGATGAAACTCTCCAGGTGCTTCACAAAATCCTGGGGGGAGAACGGGCGTTTGCGCTGTTGGGCGTAAATTGGCATCACGGCGGATAACAGCATCACGCAGGCCATGAGAAAAATCTTCTTATTCATAGATGGTGTCGGTTTTAGTAGGCTTCGGTCAGATAGAGCGCGATTTCCTGGTTGCTCACCATGGCATAGTCGAGCGCGTCGTTGATGTAAGCGTCATCCGGCTCTTCAGTTTCGGCTGTCCATGCCGTTGGGGATGGCGTTTGCCGGTCGGCGTGGTGGACAGACTTGAGATGGAATATGCCCAAGCACATGGCCCCGCAGACGGTCGCAGCCGCCGCATACCACGCGGTTTTCTGCCATATGGGGCGAAGGGGCTGCCTGGCGGGCTTGGCCTCTTTTTCGGGCAACCTGTTCATTAGTCGGGGCGCGAATTGTTCAAAGTATCCTTCGGGGACTTTGAACGGATTCCCGTTGCCACATTGCTTTCGGATGAAATCTTCTTCTTTCATGTCTTGCCCTTTCTTTATTGTTTGGATGGTTGTATCTTCAAAAGGTTTAATTCCTGGATTTAAAAAAATCGCATATTTTTTTCACTGCGTGGTGGTAGGAGGCTTTCAGTGCCCCGACGCTAGTGTCCATGACCCGGCTCATTTCCTCGTATTTCATGTCTTCGTAGTATTTCAGCAGGAAAACTGCCCGTTGTTTTTCCGGTAGCCCGGCGATGGCCGCTTGCAGTTGCAATTCCATTTCGTCGCCGTCGAAGTAGGCATCGGCTTGGAGGCGGCTGATGACAGCCGCTGGCGCATCATTGATGGTGGTAGCGTTTTTTTGCCGTTGCAGGAAGTTTAAGGCTTCGTTGACCGCGATGCGATAGAGCCATGTGCCGAGCCGGGCTTCGCCCCGGAAGCTATCCAAGTTGGTCCACGCCTTGATGAACGTGTTTTGGAGGATGTCGTCGGCGTCTTCGTGGCTGTACACCATGCGGCGGATTTGCCTGTACAGTGGCGGACCGTAGTGGCGGACAACTAGTTCGAACGCTTTGCGTTGCAAGGCGGGTTGGCTGAGTTGTTTGATGAGTGAGGTTTCCTCCGCAGGAGTCATGTTGTGGTTGTCTTGTTTGGGGATTGGACAAGCGGGTGGCGCAAAGGTTTAAAAGGCATCCATTTTTTCGAGCAGGATTTCGTCGTACCCGTATGGGTCAGGGTAGTCTTTCCATTTGCCGCCGGCTGAGGGAAACAGCGTGTAGTATTGGATGAAAATAGGGACGGGCGGCTTGAATCTTTGTGTACTCGTGCGGAGAGGATTGTCGTCGGCCGGCATGCTTTCCGGTGACTTTCCCAATGGGGGAAGCCCGATGGCCGTCCTGATTTTGTTGATGATGTCCTCGTCTGGTTCGTCCAACAGGAAAACGGCCAGTTCCAATGGTTTTTCCACTCGGATGCATCCGTGGCTGATGGCACGGTTTTCACGTTTGAAAGCCCGTTTGTTGTCTGTGTCGTGCAGGAAGATGGAAAAGTGGTTGGGAAACCGGAATATCAACCGTCCCAAGGAGTTTCCCTCGCCGTTGTCCTGCCTCACCCGATATTGCCCGCTGAGCAACATTGCGGCAGTGACGTTGGCCGGGTCGATTTCTTTGTCTGAGGATTTGCTGATGATGCGGTAACGGTTACGGGTGAAGTAGGCCACGTCTCCGGCATGCCTGGGTGCTATCTCGTTTTTGATGATGCTGTAGGGGATGTTCCAATAGGGGTTCATCTCCACCCGTTCAATCTGGCTCATGAGCATGGGACTTTTGTTTTTCCGGCTGCCGATGCACACTTTCATTTCCAAGGTATCTTCTTCCTTTTCGTCGATGGCGTGGAGCACCATGCCTGCCAAGTTCACCAGCACATATTTGTTTTCCGGCAGGCTGGTACGCCAGCGGCTTCGCTCAATGTTTGCGGCCATTTTCCGTTTCGCGGCAACCTCTTGCGTGTGGCCGTAAATTTCCGTCAGTTGGCGGTAAAGTTTGTTTTTGGGGGTGATTTCGAGGAAAAAGTTTTCGAAATCGCCAGATTGCAATACAGCCATGGAACTTTGCAGAAAGGCATCGTCGGCAGTTTCCGTCGTGATGTCATAAAGCGTCCGGAAAGACGCCTTTTCCGTGGTGTCGTTTTTTTCCAGGCGGTTGAATGCCAAATCCGGGCGTACATAGCCGAAACGTTGTCCACACACGTAGCGCACGTAAGCTTTCGTCAGCAAGTATTCGGCGTGTGCGTAAGTGGTGTTGATGTCATAGCCGGAAGAAAAGTCCAGATTGCGGATGCGCCGCAAGTGTGCCTTTAACTCTGCCGTTCGGAAGCACGAGGGAGGAAGTCCTGTCGTGTGGGTTGTTTGTTCGAGCCGGTTTAATAGTGTGTCGGCTCGCGCATCGATGCCAAAGCGGTCAATCCATAGGAAAGGAGAACGGGATGCATAGTAGGCGTGTGTGTATTTGTCGGCATACATGATGCCCGATGGGTGCAAACGAAGGCTGTCGATGGCATGGCGTATTTTCCGGCTTGAAAGGCTGTATGGCTTTTCGTTCCATTCGCTTAATTCGTCCAGCGTGATTTGCTTGTTCGTGTTTTCTTTCTTCTCATGGCATGAGAAAAAGCACATGCAACAGAGAAAAAATAGCGCGGATATCGCACGAAGTCCCATTCGTCGTGAGTTAGTTGATGGAAACCTTGCGTACGACGTTGTTTACTTTCAGGATGTAGCATCCTTTTTTCAAGGACAAGCTGATGGTTTTCGCGTTGCTGTCAATGTTGACGATTCCCACTCTTGTCCCCGTGAGGGAGAAGATTTCCAATTTGCTTCCTTCTGCGTTATATACGGATATAGTGGAACCTTTGATGACGATGGAGGCGGTGGCAAGTTCCGTGTCCGGCCCGCTCGTTTCGGCTTGCGCCTGACATATCCCTGCTGTACCAAACAGGAATGCCGCCAATGCCAAAAAGAGTGTCTTTTTCATCATCATTTTGTTCTTTTCATTGTATCACTGCAAATATAGGCATTCCCAACGGGAAAAGCAAATTTTATTGTGTGAAAATGCATTTTTCTTCTTTATCCTGTCTAAATTTTGATGTTTAAGTTTTCTTTGGCCAATATGGTATGTTCGAACACGCTTTTGGCCTCGTCCAGCAACACGGACTCTTCTTCGTAACGAGCAGAGAAATGTCCGATGCAAAGTGCTTTCACGTGGCTGTCCTTGGCGAGTGTGGCGGCTTGGAGAGCCGTCGTGTGGAATGTTTCTTGGGCGCGTTGCAGGTCTTCGTGAAGGAACGTGGCTTCATGAAATAGCAAATCGACTCCTTCGACAAGCGAAGAAAGTTTGGGCAGGTAGATGGTGTCCGAACAATAGGCGTAACTCCGCGGAGGGAGGGCCGGGGTGGTGAGGCGCGTGTAAGGAATGGTTTGCCCTTCTTCGGTGATCCAGTCTTTGCCGTTCTTGATGTTGTTGATTTCGCAGAGGGGAATGCGGTAAAAGTCAATCATGTCGCGTCGGATGTGGGGCAATAGTTCTTTTTCCCTGAAGAGGTAGCCGCAACTGGCGATGCGGTGGCGCAGGGGGATGGAATAGACCGACACAGAACGGTCTTCATGGATGAGGGCATGGCTGGTGGTGTCCACGGGGTGGAACTCAACCTTAAAGTCTAGTCCTTTGCAGAAGAAGTCCAGCATGTGTTGCAACATGGGGCCGAAGTTCTCCGGTGCGTGGACATGGAGCGGTGTCGTGCGTCCCAACAGACCGAAAGTGGAAATCAGTCCGATCAGTCCGAAGCAGTGGTCGCCGTGCAAGTGGGAGATAAACACGTGGTTGAGATGGGAAAATTTGAGCCGGGAGCGGCGCATTTGCAGTTGCGCACCTTCTCCGCAGTCTATCATATAGAGTTTTTCGCGGACATTGAGCACTTGCGAGGTGGCAAAATGACGTGTCGTGGGGAGTGCAGACCCACAACCCAATATGGTCAATTCGAATTTTTCCATGTCTTTTTCCTTGTCTGTTGTTGCAAAAATACATAAAAAGAGCGATGAAAAAACTTTCATCGCTCTTTTTAATTGTGGAAAGGCTATTTTATTTGTCACCTTTTTCCATCTGTGCTTTCAGGGCTGCCAAAGCGTCAATGTCACCCAAGGTCGTGGAAGCAGCCTGGTTTTGGATTACAGGAACTTCCTCTTTTTCTTTCTTGTTGCTCTTCTTGGCTTCCTTGCTCTTCTTGGCTGTCTCCTTGGCCTCTGCGCGTTGTGCATCTTCGTGGATGCGGCTGTGGGAAAGGATGATGCGCTTGCTGTCTTTGTTGAATTCAATGACTTTGAACGGCAACTTTTCGTTCAGCTGGGCTTGTGTACCGTCTTCTTTCACCAAATGCTTCGGCGTGGCAAAGCCTTCTACGCCATATTCCAATTGTACGACAGCACCCTTGTCCAGCATTTCGACGATGGTGCCTTCATGGATGGAGTTTACGGTGAAGATAGTTTCGAACACATCCCATGGATTCTCTTCCAGTTGCTTGTGTCCCAAGCTCAGACGGCGGTTTTCTTTGTCAATCTCCAATACTTGGACTTCGATTTCTGCGCCAATCTGTGTGAACTCGGAAGGATGTTTGATTTTTTTAGTCCATGAAAGGTCTGAGATGTGAATCAAGCCATCCACGCCTTCTTCCAATTCCACGAACACGCCAAAGTTAGTGAAGTTGCGGACGCGGGCTGTGTGCTTCGAACCTACAGGATACTTCTCTTCGATGGTTTCCCATGGATCCGGCTTCAGTTGCTTGATGCCCAAAGACATTTTGCGTTCTTCGCGATCCAAGGTCAGGATGACGGCTTCCACTTCGTCGCCCACCTTCATGAAGTCTTGTGCGGAACGCAGGTGCTGGCTCCATGACATCTCCGATACGTGGATAAGTCCTTCCACACCCGGTGCGATTTCGATGAATGCGCCGTAGTCGGCCATCACGACAACTTTGCCTTTTACCTTGTCGCCCACTTTCAAGTCGGGATCCAAAGCATCCCAAGGATGCGGGGTCAGTTGCTTCAGGCCCAACGCGATGCGCTTCTTCTCGTCGTCGAAGTCGAGGATGACCACATTGATTTTTTGGTCGAGCTGCACCACTTCTTTCGGATCGCTTACGCGGCCCCAAGAAAGGTCGGTGATATGAATCAGGCCGTCCACGCCGCCCAAGTCCACAAATACGCCGTAGGACGTGATGTTCTTGACGGTGCCTTCCAACACCTGTCCTTTTTCGAGTTTGCTGATGATTTCTTTCTTCTGCTGTTCGAGCTCGGCTTCGATGAGGGCCTTGTGGGAAACCACCACATTCTTGAACTCTTGATTGATTTTCACAACCTTGAATTCCATCGTCTTGCCTACGAACACATCGTAGTCGCGGATGGGCTTCACGTCGATTTGCGAACCCGGCAAGAATGCTTCGATGCCGAATACGTCCACAATCATACCGCCTTTCGTGCGGCATTTGATATAACCCTTGATGATTTCCTCGTTAGCGAGGGCTTCGTTGACGCGAGCCCAAGAACGGGTTGCACGAGCTTTTTTATGAGACAAGACCAACTGGCCTTTCTTGTCTTCCTGGTTTTCGATATAGACTTCCACTTTGTCGCCCACTTTCAGGTCGGGGTTGTAGCGGAATTCGCTCATGGGGATGATGCCGTCCGACTTAAAGCCGATGTTCACCACCACTTCGCGTTTGTTCATTGCGATAACCGTGCCTTCTACCACTTCGTGGTCTTGCACTTTGTTCAGTGAGCCTTCGTAAGCCTTTTCTTGGTCTTCGCGGCTCTTCTCGGTTTGAATCTCACCGTTTTCATAGGCGTCCCAATCAAAGTCGGCCAACGGTGCTACGTTTTTTAAATCTTCCATTTGCGTTAAGTTTGATATTTAATAATGTTAGACATTATGTGGATAAATCGGGTGCAAAGGTACGACAAAAAACATAATGCCGCAATTAAATGGATAAGAAAATGAGCGGATTCTTCGTTTTGGAAACTGTTTTTGAATTTATCGTGTGTGCTTTGGGCGATTTGTCGGCTAAAGCACACACGATAACAGTATATCAGCGATTTCTTACTTTTTGAAGTCGTTATTGAAGTGGGCTACATTGTCTAATTTCTCGGGGATGCCTGCCAATTCCTGTTTTTCAATTTTCCGCCCTCCGATGTATAGCTGTTTTATGGTGAGTTCTTCGATGTCGGAGAAGACTGCAGATGGGGTTGCCGTAGGTTTCACAAAATAGAGGTTCTGTAACACCACTTTTCGTATGATGTGGCGGTTGTTTTTCGAGGCGGGGATGAGTGCCCATTTCTTCGCCGGGGTCCAAAAGGAACAATTCTTGATGATTAGTTCCCCTGATGCCGATAAATTGGCCTTGTCATAGTTCTGGACCCTGATGTCCCCGCCTGCTTTTCTTCCTACGACGGAATGGAAGTTGTCAAAGTAGTAACCTTTTATGGTACTGTTGTTCGCGCCGTTTTGTGACTTGTCTATCATGACATTGCTTCCGATGCGTATGCAATGGGCAGTACGAGTCCATCCGAGGGCGTTGTTGACGCGGATGTTTTCCGAGGCTCCGTCGCAACTCCATTCCATCCGGTCTTTGTTATACACACCTGCGGCTGCAAACGTGTTGCGTATTTCTGCCGGGTTTTCATCTGTGTCAATGAGGTTGATGGATGGATTTTCCCTGTAAGTGCGTATTGGAAATTCGTTCGAAGGGTTATAGTGCCCGGTTGCGAATGTGTCGTCATTGCCCAGCGTGACGGAACCGTTGACCGTGATGTTCTTTCCGCTTGAAAGATTGAGTCCGTCTATCCACCCGTGGTTGTATGGCGACAGTCCTTTGATGTTGTTTAGTGTGATGTCGGTGGCATCATGCGTTTCCCAATTCCATTGCTGGCTGTCACGTATATATGTGTCATTAAATGTGATATGGTTTGATTTCTTTATGACTGCGCCTCCTTGGTGTGGAGTGTTTCGTGCGTCCTTTCTATCCATGGCAAAGGTGTAGCAACCCTGTCCGTCGTGCATGCCGCGTCCGGAAATGGTCACAAAACAAGAGTTCGCAATGTAAATGGCAGGTTCGTTGGCTTCCCTGCATTCTTTCAAACGGTTAATCATAAGCGCGTTTTCGTCTGTGTAAACGAAAAGGGGTTTCCCGCCCTTTTTGGGGTCGCCGTTCCAATTGACAATCCGAAGTCCCGACCATAGATAAGTTCCGGCCGGTATGTATAGCGTATTGAGTTCCGGTGTGTTTTTGATTGTATTTAATGCAGCTTGCAGGGCATCGGAAACATCGTTTCGGTTTCTTTCCCTCATGTTAGGGAAGGCGACAATCCGGTTGGTGTAGGGAACGAATACGCCCTCGTCGTAGTTCCAAGTGAACATTTTCCCGTCGTTCAGACTGGCATCCGTGACACTTCCTGCAGGACGGCATGTTTGTCCTGCTACATCTGCAATCGGATTTTTTTTCAAGTAACTTTCTGCAAATGTCTTAAAGTTAAGCACGTTGGGAGCGGTCGGCGTTGGGCAATCCTTTAGGTTTTCCAAAGGGTCGTTTATTAACGTGAGCTGCGGGTTGGAGGTTGAAGCATCCTGTGGGTCGTCGCCGTTGATGATGACGATGGCGTATGGCAGTTCTTTGGCCATTTCGAATATGACTGTTTTCTTGTCAGGGCTGATTTCCAGCTTTTCTTGCGGGTAAAAACGGACAGGGTGGACGGTTACGCTGTTGACCTCTTTGTCTCCCACCACTTTGATTTCGATTTTGGGAGTTCTGCTGTTTGAGGCGAAACGGGCGACATCCATGTTGTGCCCTTGGTTGCCAAAGCCGGTGTTGTCATAGCGGACTGCGGCAACCTTGATGTCTGCCACTTTTACATTGAAGTGCGTAGAAACCACGTCGTTTCTTACATGCGAAGGATAAGCTTCTCCTCCGGGTCCCGTATCGGGAATGGTAAATGGAGCGTAGGAATGGACTGTGATGTTTTTGGAAGCTGCATTGATTGTTTGGCTCGCGAATAAAAGCATGAAGGCCATCCACATAATGTTTGCCGTTTTTCTAATCATGATAGTCTTTATTATATAGGTTATTTACTAATGTCGCCTACGGAGATGTTTTTTTAGTCACTTTCATATTTTCGTCCCAAAGCTACGGACTTATTTGGATATTGTATGGGACATTTTTTTCCAAATGATGGGACAAATAGCGTGATGCTATGTTTTTGTTACGTTTTTATTCCGGTTTGTGCCATTTACTGTCGAAATCTCGCAATGTGAATCCGGTTGGGTGACTCGTGGCTTTTTCGGCTTCAGTTGACTTCCAAACGTTTTTTGGAAACTGTTTTTGAATTTGTCGTGCGATGACTTGTGATGAATTTGCGCCCAAGGCACACACGAAAACGAGTACATCAAGCAAGAAAAAGTTTTTTGCGGAATTTCAAAACAGTTTCTTAGTATGTCTTAGGATTAGTCGGCAGAGCCACGTAAGGTGTTAACTCTCAATCATTATTCCTTTGGTTTGCGTGGTATCTCGCTTTTTTGTATTATCTTTGCACTCGTCATAATTCATAATTAGAAATGGGAAAGATTAATTGCATTGGTATTCTGACATCCGGTGGCGATGCGCCGGGTATGAACGCGGCCATTCGTGCCGTGACGCGCGCGGGAATTGCTGCGGGCTTGAAGGTAAAAGGAATTTATAGGGGATATGAAGGGCTGATCAATAATGAAATCAAGGACTTCACGACGGAGAATGTGAGCAACATTATCCAGCGGGGCGGCACTATCCTGAAGACGGCCCGCAGCAAGGACTTCATGACGCCTGAGGGGCGCAAGAAGGCATACGACAACATGGTGGAACAAGGGATAGACGCCTTGGTCGTAATAGGCGGGAACGGTTCGTTGGCAGGCGCGCGTATTTTTGCAGAGGAATTCGACGTGCCGTGCATCGGATTGCCGGGCACGATTGACAACGACCTCAACGGCACGGACACGACCATCGGCTATGACACGACATTGAACACCATCGTGGAGTGCGTGGACAAAATCCGCGACACGGCCACTTCCCACGAGCGCATTTTCTTTGTCGAGGTGATGGGGCGCGATGCTGGTTTCCTGGCTCAAAACGGTGCGATTGCCAGCGGGGCTGAGGCTGCCATTATCCCGGAGGATAGTACGAATGCAGATCAGTTGGAACAGTTCATCAGCCGTGGTATCCGCAAGAGCAAAAGCTCCAGCATAGTTCTCGTGTCTGAAAGCCCGAAGTGCGGTGCCATGTATTATGCTGACCGCGTGAAGAACGAATATCCTGAGTTTGATGTGCGTGTGTCTATCCTTGGGCATTTGCAGCGTGGCGGTTCGCCGAGCGCGTCCGACCGCATCTTGGCTTCCCGGCTTGGCGTGGGGGCTATCAGGGCTTTGCAGGAAGGGCAGCGCAACGTAATGATTGGCATCCGCAACGACGAAGTGGTTTACGTGCCGTTCTGCAATGCCATCAAGAGCGACAAGCCCATCAAGAAGGAGCTGATTGATGTGCTGGGCATCTTGTCCATTTAGGCGATGTCTGTCAGGGCATAATTATATATATTAAGGTAGGGAATGGCCGTTGTGACAGACGGATTTTTCTCTACCTTTTTTGGGGCTTGACTTTTGTCGGGGTTATGTGTTTCTTTTTTTTAGCGGAAAGATGAGAGGTTGGAACTTCTTTTTTGTGTGGTTGGCCGGATGGGCAGTGGCAGTTCCGGCCGTGGGACAGACGTATAAGTTGGTGTGGAGTGACGAGTTTGACCGTGATGGCTTGCCGGACGAGAAGTATTGGACATTCGAGGAAGGGTATGTCCGTAACGAGGAATTGCAGTGGTATCAGCGGGACAATGCTTTTTGCCGTGACGGCCTTTTGGTGATAGAAGCCCGCAAGGAGCATCGCCCGAATCCGCTTTATCGGAAAGACGGGCGGGACTGGCGCACTTTGCGGCCTTATGTGGAATGTACGTCTTCCTCTTTGACTACGGCCGGAAAATTTGAGTTCACTTATGGTCGGTTAGAGGTGCGTGCCCGCATTCCGGTGACCAAAGGGGCATGGCCTGCCATTTGGACTTTGGGAAGTAAGATGGAATGGCCCTCATGCGGGGAGATTGACGTGATGGAGTTTTACCGCATTCAGGGCTGTCCCGTCATTATGGCCAATGCCGCTTGGGGGGCAGACAAACGTTGGGAGGCCCGTTGGGACAGCCAGGCCACGCCGTTGTCCCACTTTTTGGAACAGAATCCAGATTGGGCTAGTGAATTCCATGTATGGCGTATGGATTGGACGGAGAAGGCAATCCGGATTTATTTGGACGGCGAGTTGTTGAACGAGATTTTTCTTTCAGAGACTCGCAATGGAATATTGGGCGAGGGCAAGAATCCATTCATGATTCCTCACTGTGTGTTGTTGAATCTGGCAGTCGGTGGAATAAATGGAGGTTTAGTCTCGTACGAGGCATGGCCTATGCGTTATGAGATAGATTATGTACGTGTTTACCAATTTTGCCCCTGACTTACTTTGCCACCCCCTTGGATTCGGGTCAGCGGAATCCTAGTTCGGGGGCAGTCGAATTTCAGGGCTAACCTGCATGGAGTCGTGGACAAAAAGTTTTTCCCCTTCAGAATCGCTAAGCTGTATGGCTATCCCCACTAAATTTCTACTGACCCGGAATAAAATCTAATGTATCTCCGTGTATCACAGTGTGTCAAAGGAGCGGTCTCCCGATTGAGACCCATAAAGAAAAGGCCCTTGAAAGTGATTGACTTTCAAGGGCTTTGAAATGTTGTTGCGGTGCGTACGGGACTCGAACCCGTGACCCCATGCGTGACAGGCATGTATTCTAACCAGCTGAACTAACGC
>CALUFQ010000050.1 GCA_944319925.1 uncultured Paraprevotella sp. | reverse complement strand
CATAAAGTATGTCTTTGTGGACGTGAGACCCCTCCGGCGCTTCGCGCCACCTCCCCTACAAGGCGGAGGAGTTTATTCTGATACACCCTCAATTGAGTATCAGGATTTTCAATCCGAAAAAAGCTTTCCACATTCTTGCACGAACCAGTGCCTGTCGCGTGTAAGCCCTTACGGGCTTGTGGATTCGGAAATCCGCGTCCCTATTGCGATGGAAAGAACTGTCCCACCTCGCTGGAGGACGAGCCCCGAAGGGGCGAGGGGGTCTCACACCCACGGGGGCGTAACGACCCTTCTGTTCGCCTTGCGGCGGCCATAATGGCCGTTTGTTTCCCTTGCGGCGGCCATAATGCCCTTTTGTTTCCCTCGCGGCGGCCATAATGGCCGTTTTGTTCGCCATACGGAGGGTCGTAACGACCCTTTTGTTTCCCTTGCGGCGGCCATAATGGCCGTTTTGTTCGCCATGCGGAGGGTCGTAACGACCCTTTTGTTTCCCTTGCGGAATGATACGTGGGTGGGAAACCCCTCCGGCTCTTCGAGCCACCTCCCCTGCAAGGCGGAGGAGTTTTTCTCCGCACAGGCAAGTGACGGGAAGCTGTGCATTTGATTACAAACGAATATTCGTCAGTTGTGAAATCCACAAAATCAGGTACAGCCCCGGTCTCGTCACATTTTCCAAAGTCAAACTTTGCACATCCCGGCTTCATTCGCTAACTTTGTCAAAGTTTAGCCAAACAAGGAACCATCAGCACAAATCCAATACCCCATACAGTGGAACATACATCCGGACACGGGCACATCACTCCCCGGCGGCACACGGCAGCATCCGCACACGGTGCCCCCATGCCGCCATGGCACGGCACGAAACGCCTCGCCGCGTTCCTCGTCCTCGTCCTGACCTTGGCATCCTACGTCCATGCGCAAATCCACTTCGGAAACAGTTTTGAGGCCGAAGCCCAAATCCGGTTGAAAAACCCATTCCGTTGCAGCATCTCCGGAAAAGTATTTGCCACGGACGAGTTCCACGAGAAACCCTTCCCGCTCACCGGCGCCCACGTGCGGATTTACAGCCCGGAAGACTCGGCCGCCCTGAACACCACGACCGCCACCGGGGAAAACGGCATCTTCTATGCCAGCATCTGGGACAAACAGAAACGGGAAAACCCGCCCATGAGAATCATCATCACCTATGTGGGCATGGACACGCTCGACTGCACCGTCATCCCGGAAAAGAGCAAAGACCATCTTGGCACGGCATACGACGTCAGGCTGGACAGCGTCGTGCTGCGGAGCCGCCCCATCACGTTGGAAGAGACACAAATCATCGGCGAACTGAAAAAAATGTACCAGAACAAAGACACCACCGTGTTCAACGTCGATGCCTACGACATGCCCGAAGGCACGGTGCTGCTCCAACTGGTGCGCCGCCTGCCCGGATTGCGCTACACCGACGGGACACTCACCTACATGGGGCGCAGCATCGAGGAAATGCGCCTCAACGGCGACACTTTTTTCAAACACGACATCTCCATCGCTTTGGAGAACATGCCCAACGAGAAGCTCAAACAGGTGGAAATCTACGAGACGGACAAGGACACCCTCGACGTCACGAAAGGCAAGATGCTCGTGATGGACATGAAAACCAAGGAAGACGTGAATAGCGTGCTTTTCGCACGGGCCAGTGCCGCCACCGCAGACCAGAAATGGAAATATGAGGCCGGAGGCGACCTCAACTTCTTCCGCCCCGACGGGCCGCAAGCCAACCTGTCCGGCAACCTGTCCGACATGCCCAATCCCCACACCGCCGAGGACAAGAACATCGATAAGAATATCCAAGGCTTTTACACCCAACAATTCGGGAAAACGAACATCAACAGCCTGTTTCGGCACGGCTACACCCGCCATGTCGGCACATCCGCCACAGCCTCCAACACCTTCCTGCCCGGAAACACGACCGCAGACCAAAGTTCCTACCGGACAGACAACCGTTCCCTCAACCAACAAGCCCACGCCAGCATGGGCCTGCACTTCGGGGAAAAAGCACACATGCGAAACGAGATATCCTTCAGCCGACGGAAAACCGACTCCCGCACGCTAAATTCATCCGTCTCGACTTCCGATGGCGACACCCTTAACACCCACACCGGCGAAAGCCGCAGTTCTTCGGAAAGCCGGACTTTGCAATGGAACTTCAGCCTCTCCAAACGATTGGCCAACGACGATGAAATAGGCCTCACGGCCATTGCCGACTACGAGAAAGCCCGGCGCGTGAGCGACAACATCTCGCACACCGCGTTCCACACCTTGGGCGACAGCACACTGTATGTCAGCCAAAGGCAGTCACAACCCGGCGAACAAGCCGGATACACCGCCACGGCTTTCTATCGGATTGACATCAAAGGAAAACACACCATCGGCCTCAACTACAGTTTCCGCTACTCAGGAAACAAAGACCGCACGGACTGCATGGACATGAGCGGCACTCCGGCCTTGACCGACAGCCTGAGTTTCGCCTCAAAAAACCGGCAACACCAACACAAGCTGGCCGCCGACCTCGTCCTGCATTGGGAAAACGCCCGCCTCTACGCCACCCTCACGCTCTCCCCCACCCGCAAATCGCTCTTCACCGGACGCCGCGACGGCCTGCAAGCCGACAAGACATACAAAGCCCTGCTCCACCAGCAAAACCTCAACTTCGACCTGGACTTCGGAGAAGCCAACCAAATCACACTGTCCTACTACGGCGAAAAACGGATGCCCTCAGACAACCAACTGATTTTCATCCCCGACTACTCCAATCCCCTCTACATCCGCTCCGGCAACCCTGACCTGAAAAACCCCTACACGGCACAGACACGGCTGCAATTGGCCACGTTGGGAAGAAACCTGCAAATCGGGTTCAACTACAACGTGACGCGCAACGCCACCGCCGACCGTGTCGTATATGACGCGACCACCGGCGCAAAACGTTCCATGCCCGACAACATCAACGGGAATTATGACCTGAACGGAAACATCGCCTACTCCACCCTTTTCGGCGACGTGACCTGGAACACCACAGCCACCTACCGATACCAGCATGCCGCGCAATTCGTGCAGTATGCCGGCGAAAGCCACACGGCCAAAAACATCTCTGAAAACCAAGGCATAGAGGTCGGCATCTCGCCCAGCTACAGCAACAGCCACCTCATGACCGATTTGGAAGCCACCTACCAATTCGACAACCGCTCCAGCCAGTCCACGGGACAAGCCGCCTACAAGCTGCACCAATGTCGCGCCGAATGGAACGCCATCCTTTCCATCGGGCACAACTGGGAGTTTGAGACGCGCCTGGACTGGACTTACCGCAAAGGCTCGCAAATCGGCGACACAGACGGAAACGAATGTGTTTGGGACCTCGGCGTTTCCTATAAGTTACTGAAGCAAAAAGGCATCATCCAATTGAAAGCCTTCGACCTGCTGCGCCAGCGGAAAAACTACCGCACGTCGTTCTACGGCAACGTGTGGCAGGAAACACGGCAGAGCGGCGAAACGTCCTACATCAGCCTCTCATTCACCTACCGGTTCAACAAAATGTGAGACCGCACACCGCAGTTCCTCTTCATGGGGGATTTATACTTGGCGCGGAATAAAATTGTGCATTCCTAAATGACAATTTATGGGATAGGAGATGCAGCATCAATTGCGTGGGATTTCCAATCCCACGCAATTGATTATCAGGATTTTCAATCCGAAAAAATACACCTATAAGATATATGCCTCTCGTATATGTTTTCGAAAAGCCCTTGCGGGCTTGCGGATTCGGAAATCCGCACCCCAATTGCGCCGGATTACAAAATCCGTCGCAGCATATCAGCGGGGGGCGTTACGACCCCAAAATCAGAATGTGATGAAATGCTTGTGAAAACAGACAAATTGTTCCGTTTTGGCTGATTTCCATAACGCGACTTTTGCGCAATCCGGCCCAAATAGCAGATTTTTGCACGATTTTTTTGCACAAAACGGGGCTTCTGTGCAAGATTTTGTCTGCGTCTTTTACTTTTTAGACGGTCTGACGCGAAATTTCGGGGCCGGAACGCGAAATTCCGAGCCCCGGAATTCTTTTTTCGGGGCTTGGAATTTTTATTTCGGGGCTCGGACGAAAAAATCCCGGTACAGAAACCTTTTCGCGGCGGCTCCAGAGGCGTTTTTCTTTCCCGTTGGAACTTTTTCCCGGACACGTTTCCCGCGTCATTTTGCCGGCGGAATCCTCCGGCGGGCTTTCCCGTCGGTCGGGTTTCTGCGCCGGGAGTGTCCCGTGTCCCGTCAAAAGGGCAGGTTTGGAGGGGATTCCGCGACATTTTGATTCCCGCATGGCGCGTGTGGCTGCGTTCTTTCCGCGCCATCCCGTCCCGGCGGCCGGATACGCGAATCTCAGAAGGCGAAAATGAGCAAATTGTCAACGCGCACCCGAAATGTTCATTTTGTCAATATAGGGAATGCCGCATTCCTCGGCACAATCGCAAGATAAGTCACAGACATACACAATAGTGCGAGTATGTGCAGCAAGAATGCTGCACATACTATTCGCCGTTTGTGAAA
The DNA here is from genome assembly GCA_944319925.1 of uncultured Paraprevotella sp. Taxonomy (GTDB): domain Bacteria; phylum Bacteroidota; class Bacteroidia; order Bacteroidales; family Bacteroidaceae; genus Paraprevotella. Next base: position 17,966 of record CALUFQ010000050.1, on the reverse strand, counting down.
TTTTTCGGAAAGCCCTTGCGAGTTTGTCCGTCTGGGGGCAAAACTCCTCCGCCTTGCAGGGGAGGTGGCCCGCAGGGCCGGAGGGGTTTCCCATACACGTGAGTAACTTTTCTCTCTTTTTCCGACTCGTTTAGGTTGTCCGTGGATGCGTCCAAGGCTGTTCCTGTGGGCGCAAGCCCCCCTCCACTCCTTCGGGGCTCGTCCCCCTGCGAGGCGGGACAATTGTGCCATCCGTCGCAACAAAGTTGTCAAATCCCCAAGACTGGGAACAGAGTCTTCCTTGCCCCGCACGAATAAAAGGAAAAAATACGCAAAACCGCCGTTTCAGAACTCCACTGCCGCAAAGATTGCATCGGCAGCCCCGGCATTTCTTGCGATATACTCCCCGGCAATCCTGCCACTTTCCCGCAAAAAGTCCGCATCGGAAAGCAAGCGATCCATCACGCGGCGAAAACTCTCCGCGTCCGTCACTTCCAAGCAACCGCCCTCGCGCAGCAAGTCCTGTGCCTCGCGGAACTTCCGGTTGTTCGGCCCGATGACCACCGGAATGCCATAGACCGCCGCCTCGGGCACGTTGTGGATGCCCACGCCGAAACCGCCGCCCACGTAGGCCATTTGCCCGTAACGGTAAATCGAGGACAACAAACCGTAGCAGTCCACAATCAGGCAATCGGCTGCAGCCACGTCCTCCGCCGCAGCCTGCATGTAGCGCACGGAAGGACGCGCCAGCTTGCCCTCGATTTCCCGCAAGTGGTCTTCACTGACCACATGCGGTGCCAAGACCAGCTTCAATTCCGGATGGCAATTGAAATAAGAAATCAGCAAATCCTCGTCGGGTTGCCATGAGCTGCCTGCCACCAGCACAGCCTTAGCCCCTTCGCTGAAAGCTTTGGCCAAAGGCAAATCCTTGGCCTGGCGGCAAATGTCAAGGACACGGTCGAAACGCGTGTCGCCCACCACGGTGACATTCATGATTCCCTTGCGGGCCAACAAATCGCGGGAATAATCGTTTTGCACAAAAAAACGGGTCACACAGCGCAACACGTCGCCGTATGCTGCCCGTCCGTACCAACGGAAAAAAATCTGATTCTCGCGAAAAATACTGCTCACACTATACACCGGAATGCCCCGGCGGCGGCAAGCATGCAGGTAATTCTTCCAAAACTCATACTTGATGAAAAAAGCCATGCACGGATGCGCCAGGCGCAGGAAGCTGCGCACGTTGCCCGGCGTGTCGAAAGGCAGGTAGCACACCACGTCCGCCCCATCGTAATGCTTGCGCACCTCATAACCGGAAGGGGAAAAGAACGTGAGCAGGATTTTATATTCCGGATGCTCGCGGCGCAAACGCTCCATGAGCGGGCGGCCTTGCTCGAACTCCCCGAGCGAAGCCGCATGAAACCAAACATACCGTTCCCCCTTCTGGATTTTCTTCCGGAGGATGCGGAACGTGTTCCACTGCCCTTTCACCATCAACCGCGCCTTCTTGTGGAAGGGGGAAACGATGATGACCGCCAACGCGTATAAATAGAGTACAAAAGAATACATCAACCCAAGATTTCCACCGCCTTACGCATCCGGGCCAGCGTTTCCTCCTTACCCAGGAACGCCGCCAGCTCATACATGTCCGGTCCCTTGCCCGTGCCGACCAAGGCCACACGCCAAGGATTCCAAGGTTTCTTGCCGGTCGTCTCGGCCCAACGGTCCACCGCCTCCTTCACAGCCGGCAGGGAAAAGCCGTCAACCCCTTCGAGCACGGCAGCCAGCTCCGTCATGTCCGCCGCCGCCGCTTCCGTCCAGTTCTTGCGCACGAACTTGTCTTCGCGGCTATACGTTTCCGGGGCAATGAAGAAGAAATCACACAACGGCCAAAGTTCCTTGATGAAGTTGATTTTTTTCATCTTCATCATGCCCACCACGGCTTCGACGCGCTCCATGGGTGCCTCGACACCGTTCTCGCGCAACACTTTGTCGAACGCCGGCGCCAACTCGCGGTTGTCCGTCATTTGGATGTATTCGCGGTTGAACCAAAGCCCTTTCACATAATCGAACTTGGCACCCGCCTTGCTGCACTTCGTGATGTCGAACAACCGCACCATCTCGTCCAGCGACATGATTTCCTGGTCAGTCCCCGGATTCCATCCCAGCAATGCGAGGAAATTCAGCACGGCCGCAGGCAGATAACCGCTCTCGCGGTAACCGGAAGACACCTCGCCCGACTTGGGGTCGTGCCATTCAAGCGGGAACACGGGAAATCCCAGCCTGTCGCCGTCGCGCTTGCTCAGCTTGCCCTTTCCGTCGGGCTTGAGCAGCAACGGCAAATGGGCGAAACGGGGCATCGTGTCCTCCCATCCGAAAGCGCGGTAGAGCAAGACATGGAGCGGGGCGGAAGGCAACCACTCCTCGCCGCGGATGACGTGGGTCACCTCCATCAAGTGGTCATCCACGATGTTGGCCAAATGGTATGTGGGCAGCTCGTCCGCACTTTTATAAAGCACCTTGTCATCCAAAATGGATGAGTTGATGACCACATCGCCACGGATCATGTCGTTCACATGCACGTCCTCGCCCGGCGCCACCTTGAAGCGCGCCACATATTGGCAACCCTCGTCCAGCAACCGCTTCACTTCCTCTTCCGCAAGGGAAAGGGAATTGCGCATCTGGCCGCGCGTGGAGGCATCATACTGGAAATTGGGAATTTCCTTGCGCTTGGCCTCCAACTCTTCGGGCGTGTCAAAAGCAAGGTAAGCCTTTCCCGCATCAAGCAAACGCTCCACATGCTCCTTGTAGATGGCACGGCGTTCCGACTGGCGGTAAGGCCCGTGCGAGCCGCCGAAACCTACTCCCTCGTCGAAAGGAATGCCCAACCAACGGAACGATTCCAGAATATACTCCTCTGCCCCCGGCACGAAACGGTTGGAATCCGTATCCTCGATGCGGAAAATGAATTCGCCGCCATGCTGGCGCGCAAACAGGTAGTTATACAAAGCCGTGCGCACACCGCCGATATGCAAAGGCCCCGTGGGACTTGGCGCGAAACGCACCCTCACTTTTCTCTCTGCCATGACCTCAATTTGTGAATTTTGTGCAAAAATACTACTTTTTATCTAAACGCCCCGTATTTTTTTCGTATTTTCGCCCTGCATAACTAAAAACAAAGATGAACAGACACAACCAAGAATACAAGCTCACGGGAAAAGCCATCGTGTATCGCATCGTCATCACCATTGCCGCACTGTTTATCGTATGCTGGTACATGCCACGCGACAACCACTCCGTCTTCCAGTTCGACATCGGGAAGCCTTGGCGGTACGGGCAAATCATCGCCACACACGACTTCCCGATTTACAAAAGCCAGGAAACCATCCAAAAAGAACAAGACAGCCTCCTGCAAGCCTACAAGCCTTACTTCGCCATCAATCCCGCCACGGGAGCAGCACAGCTCTCGCGCTTCAAAGACGATTTCGGGCAACAACAACCTGCCATCATCCCGGCCAACTACCTGGCATACGTCCAAAACAAACTGGAGCATGTCTATTCCTGTGGCGTCATGAACATGGACGACTACGACAGGATGCATGCCGAAGGCATCAAAGCCATCCGCGTCTTTGCACAAAACGAAGCCACGGAAATCACGATGGACAAGGTGTTCTCGCACAAAACAGCCTACGAATACCTCATTGACACGGGAGCAGACAGCATCCATTACGACCGCAACCTGCTCCGCAAATGCGACCTGAACAACTACATCGCGGCCAACCTCACCTACGACGCGGCCAAATCCGAAGAATCCAAGAAAGACCTCCTGTCTTCCATCTCCTACTCCTCGGGGATGGTCATGAGCGGGCAAAAAATCATCGACCGGGGCGACATCGTGGACAAAAACACCTACGACATCCTGCAGTCATTGGAAAAGGAATACGCCAAACGCCACACTTCGAGCATGCAATCCTATACCGTGTTGCTCGGCCAATTGTGCTACGTGGGCATCATCATTGCCTGCATGTCGCTCTACTTCACCTTGTTCCGCCGCGACTACTTGTCCGACACGCGCAACTTGCTCTTCATCGCCTCGATGCCGGTCATATTCACGTTAATGACCTCCTTCCTCGTGAAGCACGACCTGCTCAACGTCCATATCATCCCGTTTGCCATCGTGCCCATTTTCATCCGGGTCTTCATGGACTCGCGGACAGCTTTCGGCATCCACGTGGCGACGGTACTGATTTGCGCCGTAACTTTAAAATACCCCTATGAATTTATCGTGACGCAGACCGTGGCCGGCATGGTGGCCATCTATAGCCTGCGCGAACTGTCGCAACGCTCCCAAATCATCCGGGCCGCCTTCTATGTCACCCTCGCGGCCATGGCCACTTATGCCAGCACGGAGCTCATCCACGAAAAGGACTTCTCACGCATGGAATATGCCACGTACATTTATATCTTTATCAGCGGGCTTCTCCTGCTCTTCGCCTATCCGCTCCTTTTCCTCTGCGAGAAAATGTTCGGTTTCACGTCCAATGTCACGTTGGTGGAACTGTCCAACACGAACAACGAGTTGCTGAGGAAACTGACGGAACTGGCACCGGGAACATTCCAGCACTCCATGCAGGTGGCCAACCTGGCCACCGAAGTGGCCAACAAAATCGGGGCGAAAGCCCTGCTTGTGCGCACGGGAGCCTTGTACCACGACATCGGGAAAATGAACAATCCCGCCTACTTCACCGAAAACCAAAACAACTTCAACCCGCACAGCAGACTGAGCTATGAACAAAGCGCATCCATCGTCATCAACCACGTGAAAGACGGGCTGAAGCTGGCCGACAAATACAACCTGCCGCAAATCATCAAGGATTTCATCACCACACACCATGGCAAAGGGAAAACCAAATACTTCTTCATTTCCTACAAGAATCAAAACCCCGACATGCCGGTGGACGAAAGCCTCTTCACCTATCCAGGCCCCAACCCCTTCACACTGGAACAGGCCATCCTGATGATGGCCGACTCCGTGGAAGCGGCCTCCAGAAGCCTCAACGAATACACGGAAGAGAGCATCAGCACGTTGGTGGACAAAATCATTGACGCGCAAATGGCAGAAGGGTTCTTCCAAGACTGCCCCATCACGTTCCACGACATCAACCTGGCCAAAGAGGTGTTCAAGGAAAAACTGAGAACCATCTACCACACCCGTATCAGCTATCCGGAACTGAAAAAGAAACCGGAAGAAACCGCACAAGAAACGGCTCAGGCGGGATCTACGTCGAAATAGACCTGTGCTCCATGGTAGCCGGGCTGAGACATCAGTTCCCGGCGGACACGCCACAGCTCGCGGCGTACCGCAGACAAGGCTATGCCAGGCTCTACCTTCACTACCAATTTGCGGATATAAAGCAATTGGATACGCGCCACCGGCGGTACGTCGGGGCCAAGGACACGCCCGCCCAACACCGCGCGAAGCCGCTCCCCCATCCCGGCGGCCAGCCGGTCGAGCACATCGGCCTGGCGATGCTTCATATACACATAGACAAGACGGCAAAACGGCGGAAACATGAATGCCTTGCGTTCGGCTGTTTCATTGGCATACAACCCGGCATAGTCGTTGGCCACGACCTGCCGGATGACCGGAAGCTCCGGACTCTTGGTTTGCAAGATGACCAATCCCCGGCGGTGGCGGCGGCCTGCACGCCCGGACACTTGTGCCATCAGTTGGAACGCCCGCTCATAGCTGCGGAAATCCGGCACGTTCAGCATCGCGTCGGCATCCAAAATGCCCACCACGCTCACGCGGTCGAAATCCAACCCTTTCGTCACCATCTGCGTCCCGATGAGGATGTCCGTCTTCCCCGCCTGGAAGTCGCCCAAAATACGTTCGTATGCCGACCGGGTACGCGTTGTATCCAAATCCATCCGCGCCACGGCCGCCCCGGGAAACAAGGCGCGCACCTCATCCTCCACCTTCTCTGTCCCGAAACCTCGTTGCCGCAATTCCGCACCTTCGCAAGCCGGGCACTTCTCCGGCACATTGCATGTATAGCCACAATAATGGCAAGTGAGCTTGTTCAATCCTTTGTGATAAGTGAGGCTGACATCACAATTCTGGCATTTGGGCACCCAGCCACAGGCACGGCATTCCACAACCGGCGCATACCCACGCCTGTTCTGGAACAGGATGACCTGCTCCTTGCGCTCCAAAGCCTCCCGCATCTCGGCCAACAAGCGTGGAGAGAAAAGCCCCGTCATACGCCGCTTACGACGAAGTTCCTTGATGTCAACCACCTCCACCTCGGGCAACTGCACCTGCCCGAAACGCTCCGCCAGTTCTGCCAGCCCGTACTTCCCGGCACGGACATTGTGATAAGTCTCCAAAGACGGGGTAGCCGACCCAAGCAAGGTATAGGCCCCGCTTTTCTGCGCCAACACGACAGCCGCATTGCGGGCATGATAACGCGGGGCGGGGTCTTGCTGCTTGTAGGTCTGCTCGTGTTCCTCATCCACAATGACCAGCCCCAAGCGGCGGAAAGGCAGAAACACGGAAGAACGCACTCCGAGGATGAGCCCGTAGGGCGCATCGGACATCTGCTTCCGCCATATCTCGACCCGTTCCGCATCGGAAAACTTGGAATGATACACCCCCATGCGCGTTCCGAACACCCGGAAAAGCCGCTCGGTGAGTTGCGTGGTCAGCGCGATTTCCGGCACGAGATAAAGCACCTGCTTTCCCTGCGCCAGCATCTCATGAATCAGATGAACGTATATTTCTGTTTTGCCGCTTGACGTGACGCCATGAAGCAAACAAACAGGGTGTTCCCCGAATGAAGCCCTGACAGTCCCCAATGCCGCAGCCTGCGCCTTGCTCAAAGGCGAAAGCCCGATGGTGTCTGCCACCTCCGTATGGGACAACCTTCCCGTCTCGTAAGCATACGTTTCCAATATGCCCTTCTCCACCAACGCCTGGCAAACGGCCATCGTCACCCCTGCCGCATCGACAAGCTGCTTCCGACCCACTTCCGACAGCATCCGCAGATTTCCCAACCTAAGGGCCGCAACGGCATTGGCCAGATCCAAGTATTTCAACAAAACGGCCTGTTGCTTGGCCGCCCGCCTCAAGTCATCCAGTGCGGCATGCAAGCGTTGCTCGTCGAAGTAAGCCTCCGTCAACCTCACATGCACCTCCGTGCGGGGCTTGTAACTGCGCTTCACCTCTTCCTTCATCACCAACACGCCTTTGTCCAGCAACCCCTTCACCACCCTCAACACCTTGAAACCTCCACATGTCTTCTGCAATTGCGTCAACGTTTGCTCCGGCTTGCGCGACAAGGCTTCAAACACGGCTGTCTCATGGAGCGACAAAGCTTCCCCGCCTTCGTATTCATCGTTCAACGCCACCCAGCTCTCGCTTTCAAGCTTCATGCCGGAAGGCAAGGCCGCCTTATAGACATCCCCCAACGCACACATGTAATATTCGGCAATCCATTGCCAAAAGTCCAGCTGCACCGGCAACAGCACCGGCTCGGCATCGAGCACTTCCAGGACTTGCTTGACCGCATAACCTTCGGGGCACCGCTCATGGACTTCCCACACGATGGCCGTATAAATCTTCTTCACTCCAAAAGGCACCACCACCCGGCAGCCCGTGCGCACCGTGTCCTGCAACTCCGCAGGCAAAGCGTATGTGAACAGGGATGACAAGGGAAGCGGCAACACTACATCTATGAATCTCATATCTGTCACTTTGTCCCTGCAAATATAGCGAAAGGTGAGAGACGAGGCAAGGAAAACTTTATTTTCCATTGGATTATCCAAACCGCATCCTATATTCGCGTAGCAAAAATGAAAGGTGGGAGACGGGGCAAGGAAAAAGCGCGACAAAACAGGCCTTGAATAAAAAACCACCCGCAAAAAGCAGGTGGCTTCATTATTCAAAATCAAAAGAGAGGTTTCAAAACTCCCGGCGTTTCGGGGAGACGCGTTAGAACAGATAGGCCAAACGCACTTGCCACGTGTTGTTCTTCATGTCAAAGGCATGGGCCGCGTCGTCCACGTCGCGGATTTGCCCTGTTTCACCCATGGCGATGTTATAGGTCAGCCCCAATTGCAAATGGCCGAGCAAATTGACACCAGCCCCCACGTTCCAGCTGAACGTGGAACGCTCCAAATGACCGATGTTGTAGCCGTCAAAAGTCAGCCCACGGCCTCCCAGATACCAGTTATACTGCGGCCCTGTGGCCAAATAAATACCGACCAAGCTGCTGAAGCCATAATTGTACCGCAAATTGATAGGAATCTCCAAATAGGGCAGCGACTTGTTGGGAGAAGATTCCCCGTCGGACTCCAGTTTCATATACTTCTGTGAATAAAGGATGGAAGCATCAATACCCAAACCAATGACCGGCATGACCACCTGCGCTTTCGGCCCCACGAACCAACCCGTGCGGTTGGAGGAGTCAAACAGCCCACCGTCGCCGCTCACGCGCACCTTACTCATATTCACACCGGCTTCCAATCCCCATTTGAACTGCGCACTCGCCGGTGTCGCCCACAACCACGCGGCCAAACAGGCCAACACAATACCTATTCTCTTCATAGTGTATGCTTTTTATTTTTTACGAGAACAAAGATAATAACTGTTTGCCGTATTTTCAACTTTTTTCCGACATATCTCACTTTCGCATCTATCGGCGTTGGCGGCGTACCGTGACTCTCGGCGCGGAAGAGCCCGAATTACCGGAGTTCCGACGGCTTTTGGACACCTTGGGGGCCTCGTCTTCTTTCTTTTCCTGCCTGCGGGACGAAGTTGCAGAAGTTGCCTTGCGGCGACGGGACGCACGGGATGACTTTTTGTCGTCTTTCACCTCCTCTGCCGGTTTCGTCACGGAATCGGTAGCCACGGAATCAGTAGAATGCCCCCACACATGTTGTTCGAAATCAGACAACTGTTTCTCTATCCGCTTTTGTTCATTCGCCATCGCACTGTCCGTCTTGCAATAATTGGCCAAGACGCGCCCCTGCATGTTGTTCGTCTTATAAATCTTACCTTCATAAAGATTCATGGAGAAATAATCCGCAGCGGTCATGTTCGTCACATTATTATAATTGCTCGACATCATCTCATGGCGGGCCAAGTAGGTACTGATGTCATCATATTTGAGCCAGAACAAAGGGTAAGGGGTAGCTTCCCCTCCAAAATCATCGCTTCGCATCAACACCGGACAAAGTGCCACCACCTTTGTGCGGAAAGTGGAAGTGCGTTGGTCGAAGTAGGCACTCTCCTTGATATAATATCGGGACACTTCCGCTGAGGGGATGTCGCTGGCATTCACGCGAGGCTTCCCGTTCTGCATCTCATAATAAATATGGTGGCGGTCCATCAGCTCTTTCACATCGACCTTGTCTTTGGCCGTAAACGATTCGTTCCCGTCCAGCTTATATTCGTAAGCCGCAATCTTGCCCGTCAACAACAAGTCAAAAAGATAAGTAAACAGATTGATTTTTCCGGCCGAAGGCTCCACAGGGTAATACAGCGGCGCATTCTTGTCCAGCATCAGATCCAATTGGCGATAGATGTCACGACGCCACACCACGTCTTCCGGCATCTCCATGGCCACAGGAAACTGCAGGCTGGCCCTGTCCACCGTCTTTTCCTTTTCGGCTGCTGCCGTCCCCGCCCTGCGGCGTGGCGGCTGCGCGTCCACTTGTTCCCATATCATCAGCCCCAACAAAACGGCCAACAAACGATTCACCATTATCTTGCTTTTTCTGTTCTTCATGTCCATCCTCCCTTTTTAATTGACAATGACTTCCATCGAACCATCCAACGTCCGCTCGATGCCATCCGGCCCAATAGCCCGGATGCGGGATATATAAAACCGTTTCCCGCGTCCCAGCGAACGGAAAAGGCTGCGCTGCTGCTCCGTGAAGTCGGCACTCCCCGACACAGCCGGCACGGCATTTCCCATGTTGTCGAAAAATACGGTCTCGAAACCCAACACGCGGAACTCTATGTTCAACAATCCGTCGTCTATGGCAGCCCCGATGCCTTTCGTGCCCATCAAAACTTGCTTGGACAAACGCCCGCCCTTGAAACGATTGTCCCCGCCTTCGGCCGAATATGCGATGTAGGCCGTCGGGTCGGGCAATTTGCGCACCCTGAACGTGTATTGCCCCATCTGTTGCATGCGTCCCTCCATGTTGGCGTTGACCGTAATGACGGCATCCTTGCCCACTTCCGAGGGACGGGCGATGTATTTTCCAGCCCCTGTGGGCTGCAACACACCCCCGCTCATTGAAGCCACGACACGATTGGCCGGTATTCCCGGCACAGAAACACTGACGGGATTCTCGTATCCGGCATACAGCACGTTCATCAAATCGGCCGAGACCGTGGCCGAAGGAGCTACCACAGTATAGGGCTGCGAGAAATCACGCCGCACCGTTTGTCCCTGCCCGTCCACCGTTTCAATGTATCCGGAAAGCGTGAAGTCGCCCGTCCGGCTGCACACCGTTTCATACAAGCCATCCGGCGAAGTCACCTGACGGCCGCCCACATAAATGGCAGGCCGCCGGGTAGTGTCCACCGCCGCCATGATAATCTGCGCACTCAACTTTCCGCCCTGCACCACCGTGCGTGAGTTCGGAATCACGTAGGCATTCAGTTCGTTCACGCGCAAATCCTTAATGTCTATGTTCGACACCAAGGAATGAAGCACTTCGCCCTCGGCATAGCGCACATCGCTCTGCAATTTCGACAACAACGTGACGGCGGCCGCCACCGGCATGTTTTCAAACATGTATTCCTGCCAGTTCTTGCCCAACGTGCCCGGTTTATTGGGCACTTGCGTACTCAGGTTGTCGGCTATTATTTTCTTTTGGGCTTCGTCCGTCAACATGCCCACAATCTGTTCCCGGAAGCTGTTGATGGAATTATAGAGCCGCTCTCCTTCGCCCCGGCGCGGTGCCAACATCACGTATGATGCAGCCTCCAAATCTTCCTTGTTTTCCACATTTGCCACGTCGCCGTCTTCGCCGTCGGCCTGTTTGACGATACGCACTTTCAGTTCCTCGGCATAATTATAGAGCGAGTCGGAAATCTTTTTCACATATTGGGCCTTGTCAAACCATTCCTTCACTTTGGCAGGATTGTCCTCCATCTGCTCCCGCAAGTCCTTGTATAGCGTTTCATTGGTGGCAGAAGCATTCGCGGTTGTCCGCAACAGGCTGTCCTCCACCAACGAGAATCCGTTCAGCACGTCGGAAGAGACGTTGAGAGCCAACATGGCCATCAACACCACATACATGAGGTTGATCATCTTCTGCCGCGGGGACATTCTGTTTTTCTGATGAGATGCCATTTCGTGCTCCTTTCAAAATCCAACTATCCTATCACAGCCCCGCCACCGGGTGTCTGGCGCATGTTCACCGTCATGGCTTGAATCATCCGGTTGTAAATGGCATTCAGCTCTTCGATCTGACGGGCCATCTTGCGTGTCTGTTCGTTAATCTGGTCAATCGTGCTTACCTGTGTGCTGATGCTCTTCAGCTGCATCTCATAAATGGTATTGATGCCCGTCAACGTGCGGTTCAGGCTGTCCATCTCCTTGGAATCGCGCGTCATGCACTCTGCCTGTTCGGAAACCCGTGTCAGCGTCTCCGTCAGGTTCTTCAATTCTTCCACGTATGCTGCAGCTGCTTCCTTCATTTCAGGCGCGCAAGCATCGCGCGCAGACTCCAAGAAGTCCGACATCGAGGCGTTCACCATGTCGGCCAGCAGCTTCACATCGAAAGGCTGTTGCTGCACAGTCCCTGCCGGATTCACCCCGGGAGTAACTTGCTGTGCCGATGCCGCCGCTTGCTGTGACATCCCGACAGGGCCGCCACCGATAATCACCGTGCCACCACCGCCCACGACTGCCGGGTCGGCAGGCCTTGCATCTCCGCTGCCCTGCTTCTCCGTTTCCAGGCCCGGCACACCCTCCGCTTCGTCTTCATCCACATCATCTTCCCGTTCTTCCTCTTCATCCAGCCTTGCCAATTCTTCCTCTTCCTGTTTCAAGGCCGCCGGACGGTCGAAACCGGAAATGAAAAACACCAGCACTTCCGTGCCCATCCCGATAAACAACATGGCATTTGCCCCAGGTATATGCGTCAGTTTGAACAACGCGCCCAAAATCACGACGGCCGCGCCCCAGCTATATGCATAGTTCAAAAAAGTCTGCCCCGACACGGATTCAATCCAATCCTGAATGCGCAGGACCAAGTTTCGCTTATTATTAGCCATATCTCTTATTGTCTTTTATTTACGTCTATTAGTAGTGCCCGACACGGAACGCACACAACGGAAACCGATGTATGACCGCGGCTGGTTTTGATACTCATACGAACGCCACACGGAACGTATCATCGACTCGGGATCCTTCCACGAGCCGCCACGCACGGACTTCTTCTTCAGCCTGTAAGGGTCTTCCTTCGCCGCGTTGTACTTCAGTTCCGGATTCATGTCGCTCATGCCATCCACACCCGATTCCGTATATACCGTACTGGTCCATTCCGCCACATTGCCGGCCATATCAAACAAGCCATTGGAATTGGCCGAATAAGAACCGCATTTGGAAGTAATGAGGCTGCCATCCTCCGTGTAATCGCCCCTGTCGGGCTTGAAGTTCGCGAAATAGCAGTCCTTCTCGCTCTTCACATCCTCCGTTTCCCAAGGGAACAATGCCCCCTCCGGCCCGCGGGCAGCAAACTCCCACTCTATTTCCGTGGGTAACCGGTAAGGCTGCACCTGAGCACCCGCAGCACCCAATCCGCGTTTCAGGAAATCAGTCCGCCAATGGCAAAAAGCATTTGCCTGCTCCCACGTCACGCCCACCACAGGATAGTCATCGTATGACGGATTGGAGAAATATTGCAGCATATAGCGTTCATTCTCCGCATTGGCAAAATCATTCACCCAACATGTCGTGTCCGGATACACATTGACGATATAAGTGTTCAGAAAGTCGTGCAAGCCCGAGAGAGGACGGTTCACCGTCTCACGCACGATGCGCCCCTCGTCATCTATATAAGCCGTATCTTTGGAAATCATTACCACTTCGTCCTCGTCCACCGGAACATCCGTGTTCAGGTTGCGCTCTTCCGGCACCAGGCGGTTTTTGCGCAACGCCGCCGCCGTATAGTCGAACACCTCGAAACGGTAATTCATCTGCCGGGCGTCCAGCATGCGTTCACCCGTCACCGGATGGGTGACATAAACGCTCTCTATCGCCCTCAACTCGTCCTCGTTCGGACGCTTCCAAGGAATGGGCTTCTTCCAATTCAGGTAAGGTTTCACGGGGTTTCCCATTTCATCCTCCTCTATCTTATACGTTTCATCGCCCGCATAAGCAGGATCGGCCAAACGTTCGCGAATGATGGAATCGCGCACCCAATAGACAAATTGCCTGTATTTCGCGTTCGACACTTCCTCGGCATCCATCCAGAAGCCGTCCACGGAAATTTCCCGTGTCGGGATGGTCGCCCCCCACAACGTGTCGGTCGTCTCCGTGCCGACTTTCAACGACCCTTTCTTTACCAATACCATTCCGTATGGCGTAGGTTCGCTGTAAGCTTGCCCTCTGACACCGGTGACTTCTCCTCCCGTGGCCGACGCGGCGGAACGGGGTCCCAGACACGAGCCGAAGGCTAACCCCGCCATCACACACAGTATCACTCCAAAACAATTCCTATTCATTGTTATTATAATATTCTTACGCTTTTATGCTTGTTCTTTCCTCTTTTGTGCAAATTCAGCTCCGTCCTGTAACCAATCAATATCTCATGGCTTCCATTCAGTGCCCCGATTCCGCCCGTGTACATCTCATAAGCATAACCAAGGTTGATGCCATGGAAATCAAACCCAAAAAGAAGGCTGACCGAGTTCATCGGGCTGTAGGACACGCCTCCATACAACTCATGCTTGCTCCCATGATAAGCAATCCGCCCGGTAATATCGGAGCGGAAAGCCACCCCGTCATATCGCAACATGGCAGCCGTATGTATAGTGTATAACGGACTTTTAAGCCGGATATTGTACCCTCCCGTCAAATAGTATGAGGGAGAGATTTTCATTTCATTCACTTTTTCATCCCCCAATGTGACCGTAGGGGCTGTGCAGTGCATCATCGAGAAACCCGCAAACCACGATTTCCCGGCATACTGTATGCCGAAATTCAAATCAAAAGCAGCACCGTTGGCTTCCGAAGTAGGGAATGCAGGATCACTTGTGTCCTCCAAGTCCAACTCGCTCCCGTCAAACGTCTCACTCAACATGGCAAGATGAATACCACCGCTCAGCCGACCGCCCCAAAGCGGCTGGTGATAGGCATATTGGAGATAGAACTTCTGATGCTTGAACAAACCGATTTGGTCGTTCATGAACCCTACGCCCGCACCATGGCGTTCGTTGATGAAAAAAAGCGGCATATCCACATGGGCCAACATCACGGCCGGTGCGTTTTCGAACCCCATCATCTGCATACTATAGGCTCCCTGGACATTCAGCACCGCGTCCTGCCCCGTCGCCGCCGGATTATAAAAGGAAGTCAAGGCCCAATAGTTGACAAAAGAAGGGTCATATTGGGCTTTGACCCATGCCGGGAAAAGGCCCAATAAGCACACGAACCATATAAACTTCCTTCTCAACTCCACGTCCATTCTTTACGGACACATCCATAAAACAGCCAAAGCCGTGTTTTATTGCCTTTATCGGCCTTAAAATCTCGCTAGAATACAAAACGAAGCAGATGAATAGCCCACCCGCTCCGCTCATTTAACGTTCAAAATAGACTCCTTCACCCTAAGTCTTAATACTCGTCCTCGTTGAAGTACGTATTCCTTCGTGGTTATCAATGGCATCCGTTAATACTTTGTGATTTAGGGGACAGCTATTTCGCCATGAAAAACGATGAAACGCCAACGGCACCATCCCCCCACCACGTTAATTATCACTCAAATAAGTCTTTCAAAGAACCTATTTATACTTACAAAGGTACAAAGAAGATGGATAACTGCAAAGTTTCCCACTGATTATTTGGAAATTCAGCAATTTAAGTGTATCTTTACAGCAACAAATTCCGCCGCGCTTCCCATAGAACAGCGTACCAGGGCGGAACTTTTGCGTTATATAGGTTTATGGAATACACGAAACAGGAACAGTTCGCATTTTGGGGGATTTAACACTAATGAAAAAATGAATTGAGGCAATTGGGTGGCGCAGAGTTCCTGCTTTTACAAACTTCTGAATGTCGGCAATCAAAGCCGCCAGGAATGAACTGTCCCGCCTCGCAGGGGGACGAGCCCCGAAGGGGCGGAGGGGGTCTCACACCCACGGGGGCGTAACGACCCTTCTGTTCGCCGTGCGGCGGCCATAATGCCCTTTTGTTTCCCTCGCGGAATGATACATGGGTGGGAAACCCCTCCGGCTCTTCGAGCCACCTCCCCTGCAAGGCGGAGGAGTTTTTTCTCCGCACGGGCAAGTGACGGGAAGCAGGGTGTTTGATTACAAACGAATATTCGTCAGTTGTTAAATCCCCAAGATTAGGAACAGTTTCACAAATTCGCGATGCAAAGATAGCGATTTTGGGGACTGTTATTACGCCATAAAAGGCAGTAAAACGAAAAAGTGGGGATTTTTATTGTCCCCACTTCTGTTTGTTTTTAGTTTGTTAGCCAATCGCTTACGCCGATTTTCGGCTTAATACTCGTCTTCGTTGAAGAGGAAGTCTTCTTTAGTAGGGTAATCCGGCCAAACATCCTCAATGGTTTCATATATTTCGCCTTCATCCTCTATCTCTTGCAAATTCTCAATCACTTCCATCGGTGCGCCGGAGCGCATCGCGTAGTCAATCAGTTCATCCTTGGTGGCAGGCCATGGCGCGTCTTCCAATTTTGAAGCCAATTCCAGTGTCCAATACATAGTACAAAACTTTAAAACAACTTCATTTTCCTATTTTGTGCGCAAAAATAGCAATATTTTCAATACAATCAACATTTCTTCCAAATAATTTCGTCCTCCCCTGCAATAAATAGCAATTTGCGGGACAAGACAAACAAGTAATCCGACAAGCGATTGACATAAGCGCACACCTCGGAACGCACCTCGACACGTTTGGCCAATTCCAAAATGCGCCTCTCGGCACGTCGGCACACCGTACGGCAGACGTGGCACACGGCCGCCCCACGGCTTCCTCCCGGAATCACAAACCCACGCCATGCAGGCAACCCGTCCTCGGCCTCGTCAATGGCTTGTTCCAGCCAAGCCACGTCGGCCGCCGACACACCTTGCATCCGACGTTCTTCCGCCCGTCCGGACTCCGTAGCCAAATAAGCCCCCACTGCAAACAAATCATTTTGCACTTTCCGCAATACGCCCCGGTCTGCCTCCGTCTCCAAGTAAGTGGCCAACAGCCCCAACTGCGCATTCAGTTCGTCCACCGACCCGTATGCCTCCACGCGAACATCCGTCTTCGAAACTCGCGTCCCGCCATTCAGGCTTGTCGTCCCGTCATCCCCCGTGCGGGTATAGATATTGCTTTTATTCATCTCTATCCTCCATTTAAAAATTCACAATATAATGTTGCCGTTGCTTGCTCCGGTCATAAAAGACCAGCCCGTAGTCGTAGAGGTCGAAACTGACCACGACGGCATCCAGTCTTTTCACGTCTTCCCAAGCCCGCCGGCTTTCCTCCGAACGGTATGGCCCGACAATGAGACAGGCCGAGCTTTCCGATGACGGACCGGCGGCCCAGGCCTTCCATTCGGCGGGCGGGACATCCTCCGCCAAACAGACCAGCTCCCCCTTCCGTGCCGCCCCCTCAGCCACCGTCCTGCCGGTCGCATCCGGCCGTGCGCAGACCACGTCGGCCGACTGGCAGCCGGCCGACAAGTAATCCGCTTCCGCCGCCTCGACATTCCCTACCAAACGGATGACGGCGGGATGCACGTAATTAGCCAACCGGAACAGGAACTTACGGCACTTCACCAAATGGCCGTTCTTTTGAAAAACAGAAACGGGATGCCGTCCGGCCAAATCGCGGTAAGCGTAATACTCCCCCCGCTCGTACACCACGAACGTCAGAAAGTCGAAAGCAAAGGGCGAATGTACGCCGTATCCCCTCCGGTGCCTGAACCGTTTCAACCTTATCCACAATCTGCCGACAGCATTCATCTTCCTCTTGTCCGTTTATCCGTTGTCCGCAACAAAAGTACGAAAAAAACGCAAAAGACCGCACAAAATTGATATAAATCAAGAAAACCGCGTTTTTTCTGCTTTCCGGCGCGAATCCTTTGCCAATTCGCCGGAAGTCCCTACCTTTGCATCGTGTTTTTCATAGTATTAGATTTAAGGTTAACAAAGGTTGGGTCAGAGCGCTGACCCTTTTTTTATGCCCTTACAACGACAAAAACTTCAAATGAAAAGCAGAAACGGGAATGGTTTCTTATAGAAAACAGAAATACTTGCCCATCAAAAAAACTTTTTTGAAAGAAAATCAGAACAAATTCTTTTGAATATTATTCTTTTTGCTTACATTTGTGCCAAGCGTCTGTTGGAGACAAGCGACAATCAAATCATTTATCCATTCACTAAAACAAAAGCTTATGAAAAACTTCCACGAACTAAGCTGGGGTGGGATTATTTTAACCTTATCCTTCTTTTGCATTTCCGGGAATTTTTTAGGAAATGGAATAACCTCTAATTTTAGAACATTCCTTATCGCAGAAATGCCGGACAGCACCAACATCACGCAACCCGAGTGGCCGGACAGCACCGACATCCCGCAGCCCGAGTGGCCGGACAGCACCGACATCCCGCAGCCTGAATGGCCGGACAGCACCGACATCCCGCAGCCTGAGTGGCCGGACAGCACCGACATCCCGCAGCCAGAGTGGCCGGACAGCATAAGCATTGCCAACACGCCTGCCACAGCATA
>CALUFQ010000049.1 GCA_944319925.1 uncultured Paraprevotella sp. | reverse complement strand
GGGACTTGAACCCGCACAGCCATTACTGGCCAAGGGATTTTAAGTCCCTCGTGTCTACCGATTCCACCATTCGAGCGACCTTAGAGCGGAAAACGAGACTCGAACTCGCGACCCCGACCTTGGCAAGGTCGTGCTCTACCAACTGAGCTATTTCCGCAGGCTTACCGATATATTGGTTGCAAAGATACGGCATTTGTGGCTTCATGCCAAATATTTCCGGGGCTTTTTTCAGTTGTTGATAACCATCACGTTGCCGGAATAGCTGACACGGTAGCGAAAAAGGCTGATGCCCCCATCTCCCGCGCTGATTTGCCCCTGGTTGTTCAGGCTGTAAGTGCGCCCGCATGACGCGCAGGCGGCATATCCCCCCTCTTCCAGTTGCAGCGACCTGGAAATGTTATAGGCGGAGTAACAATTGGGGCAAGCCAAGTCATAACATACGGGCACGGAAATGCTGCTTCCCAGTTCCGGGATGCTGGGCAAGCCGACAATGAATCCCGCGATGCCCATCTGCAACGACGAATTTCCCGCTATGGCTGTGGCGTTGACCGGGGTACTGCGCCCGGTCTCGTCGGTAAAGAGAAAACGGGAGCGGTCGTAACGGATGGTACAAAAGACCCCCAAACTGTTCAGCGCAGCATTAAGCGGGGGTACTGTGTTCACATTCTGACATACGAAATATGCGTGGTAGTCAGAGTAAGTGTTTTGAACTTCCTCTTTACATGAAGAAAGAACGGCCAAAAAGGCCGTACAAGCGAGACTGATAAAAAGATTCCGTTTCCCTTTCATATTAGAGGAAACGGAATCTTAACCTTTTTATTGCGTTGCCGCCGTTTTTACCGCCCCAGCAATTTGCGCTCGGCTTCCGTCATGCGCGAAAAGTCAAAACCGCTCCAAACACGTTCCATCAGCCCACGCACCTTGTCGTTGCAAAGATTGCCGATGCTGCCTTCATGCGTGTGGTGCACCTCTTTCCGGGGAACGAAATGTCTGGCCTCGATGTCCAGCCCCACCTTCTTATAGGCATCGCGGAAAGGCATGCCGGCAGCGGCCAAGCGGTTCACTTCCTCCACACTGAACATATTATCATATTTCGGATCGTCCAAGATATGGTCGTTCACCTGTATCTTGTTAATGATATAAGCAGTCATGCGCAGGCAGTCTTCCAACTCGTCAAAAGCCGGTAGGAACACTTCCTTGATGATTTGCAAGTCGCGGAAATAGCCACAAGGCAAATTGTTCATTACAAGAATGATTTGTTGCGGAAGCGCCTGCAGCTTGTTGCACTTGGCGCGCGTCAGTTCAAACACATCGGGATTCTTCTTGTGTGGCATGATGCTGGAACCTGTGGTGCAGTTGTCCGGCAACTTCACAAAACCAAAATTTTGCGAATTGAACATGCAAGCATCAAACGCCAGCTTACTGAGGGTGCCCGCAATACCTGCCAAGGCGAAAGCCACATTACGCTCCATTTTCCCCCTGCCCATTTGGGCATAGACCACGTTGTAGTTCATGGAGTCGAAGCCCAATAACTCGGTGGTCATTGTCCGGTTGAGCGGAAACGAAGAACCATAGCCTGCCGCCGACCCCAGAGGGTTACGATTGGTCATCTTGAAGGCAGCCTGCAGGAACAACATGTCGTCCACGAGGCTTTCCGCATAAGCCCCGAACCACAAGCCGAAACTAGAGGGCATGGCCACTTGCAAGTGGGTGTAACCTGGCATCAGCACGCCCTTGTAGCGTTCGCTTTGCGCCTGGAGTTCCTCGAACAGCACTTTGACTTCTTCGGCAATGTCTTTGATGCGGGCGCGGGTGAAGAGTTTCAAGTCCAGCAGTACTTGGTCGTTGCGCGACCGCCCACTGTGGATTTTCTTACCCATGTCGCCCAGTTTGCGCGTCAACATCAGTTCCACTTGTGAGTGCACGTCCTCCACGCCTTCTTCAATGGCGAACCGCTTCGCCTCTATATCGGCATAGATAAGCTTCAACTCGGCCAACAGCATGGAAAGCTCATCGTTTCCCAGCAATCCGATGCTTTCCAGCATGGTGATGTGAGCCATGGAGCCAAGCACATCGTATTTTGCCAAGTATAAATCCAATTCACGGTCGCGTCCCACCGTGAATTTTTCAATTTCCTTGTTGACTTCCGTGTTTTTTTCCCAAAGTTTGCTTGCCATATATATTAGGTTTAGGTGTATGGTTATGCGCCGTAAGGAATCAAGGCCAGCATGTCGGCCAGTTTTTCCACACCCTCCTTCAGCGGTTTTTCCACCATGCCTTTGATGAATACGTTCAGGTCGGCTCCCACTGTGAGTTTCATCTTGCATGACGTGTCCGACGTAGGAAGTATCTGAATCCAAAGATTCATGGCAATGGGAGAGTTGGTGGTTTCGAATTTGATGCACTTCGGCTCTTCACGTTCGACAATGTGCAATGAGATTTCGCCTACAGGAGGGACGCTGCAAGTCACCGAGTCGGTACTGAACGTCATTCCCTCTATACTTCCACGCAACCGCTCCAATTTGTCTGCCGGCACTTGCTCAGCCATTTTCTCCCGGAGAACCGGGTCGTTGAAACGATCCTTAATGGCAGCCAGGTTGTTCAAGTCGGCCAATTTGGCATAGACGCACGACTGCGCGAAAGGGACAGCCTTGATATTGCTTTCGTATAATTGTCTGGACATATATTCCTTTTTGTTTCCAATTATTGCTTATCCGTTCCAATGCGCGGGGTCTTTGCGCCATTCGTTCAACAAGTCCACATCTCCCTGGTTGATATAACCTGTACGGACGGCTTCTTCCACCACGGCCTCGTAGTTGGTCAGCGTAGCCAGCTCCACCCCGGCGGCCTTGAATGCCTCCTTGGCTACGTCGAATCCATACGTATAGGAAGCGACCATGCCAATGACTTCGCAACCGTTATTGCGAATAGCCTCAACAGCCTTTAGGCTGCTACCGCCCGTGGAAATCAGGTCTTCCACCACCACGACTTTCATGTTGGGTTTCAGTTCTCCTTCGATGAGGTTTTCCAATCCGTGATCCTTGGGTTTGGAACGCACGTAAACAAACGGAAGATTCAGCAGGTCGGCCACCATTGCCCCTTGGGGGATGGCACCCGTGGCCACTCCGGCGATGGCATCAGCTTCAGGGAAACGCTCCAAAATGAGGCGACTGATTTCTATTTTGACGAAACTGCGCAATCCCGGATAGGACAAAGTTTTGCGATTATCGCAATAAAACGGAGACTTCCATCCCGAAGCCCACGTGAAAGGGTTGGTCGGTTGGAGCTTGATGGCTTTGACCTTAAGCAGCTTGGCCGCAAAAATCTTCTCTAATGTTTCCATGTCGGTTACAAGTTTATAAATGACCTTGCAAAGGTAGGAAAATAGAATGGATTTTACGGCAAAATAACCTTTTTTTACTGCATGTTTTTGCAGAAAATTTTGGCGCTTGGACATGCCTTACGACTGTCCGCCGCGAGCCAGGCAGAGGATGCTGACGCGGACGGAACAGGCCGCTGCAATGGTTTCGGCACAAGAACGCAGGGTAGCGCCTGTGGTCATCACGTCATCCACCAACAGGATGTGGCGGTTTTTCAAACGTTCCGGGTCGGCCACGGCGAATATGCCTTGCACATTTTCGCGGCGTTCCGCTTCTGTCAGGTGCGTCTGGCTAGGATTGGCCACTATGCGGCGGACACTTGCCGTGTCCACACCGATGCCAGTGGCTTGGGAAATGCCGGAGGCGATACAGGCACTTTGGTTGTATCCCCGTTGGTTTTCCTTTTCGCGGGCCAAAGGAACCGGCACGATAAGGTCAATGCCGTTAAAGAATCCTCGCGGGAGCAATTCTTCTGCCATGATGCGTCCAAGGACATCCCCTGTTTCCGGACGGTTGTGGTATTTCAGGTCGGCCAGCAAGCGGCTGTAACCCGAAGATTTGGCGTAGTAGAACCACGCCGTGCCTTTTTCGACGGGAGCCAGCCCCCAGAACGTGCGGGTGACATCGTTGTCCGTGAACGAGCTGTGGCGCACCCGCGGCAGGTTCAGGAGGCACGAGGTGCAGATCACTTGTTCGTGGAGCGACAACCGGTCGCGGCAACAGGCGCAATAGCGGGGAAACAGGAAGTCGGCCAGGCTCGCCACGAAAAGGAGAAAACTATGCGAAATCCTCTTCCACATGGAGCATGCGCATGATGAGTGGCATTTCAAACCCCCGGCTTAACCCGAAACGCACCAGTTTCCCGTTGCGCTCGTAATCTGTTCCCCCTTTCAGGGTGCGGGCCTTGGATTGGAGCAGTTTTTGCAAGGTGCGAGAATATTCTTCTTCCTCGATTTCGTCCATCGCCTTTTCGATACAGGACGGAGAGATGCCTTTCAGCCGTAATGCCTGTGCCATCTTGACGCGCCCCCATCCGTTGTAGCGGAATTTATCGCGCACGAAACATCGCGCGTAGCGGGTTTCATCGATGAATTTTTCCTTTTCCAGCCGTGCAACGACGGTTTGCTGGCAGGCTGCGTCCAGCCCCCAGCGTTCCATTCTTTTCCGGATGTCGGCGGCACACTGTTCCGAGGCGGCACAACAAGCGGCGGCTTTCCGGTAAGCTTCTTCCGCCGTGATGGTTCCTATTTCTCGCATCTTATCATTCGGTTGTTCCCATAAAAGTCTTTCTTGAGTGAGACGTGCCGCAGCCCCAGCCCGGCGAACAAGGCAGAAGTCTCTTCACCAAAGGCCCGGTTGATTTCCACGTAGAGTCTCCCACCTTCTTTCAGCGTCTTGCAGGCATACTTCCCGATGGCCCGGTAAAAACGTAACGGGTCGTTGTCCGGAACGAAGAGAGCTTCTGCTGGCTCGTACGCCAACACGTTCGTGTCCATGTCCTTCTTTTCGCTTTCGCACACATAAGGCGGGTTGCTCACGATAAGATTCCATGCGGCAGGAGGTTGCGCTTTCCCGGCTTCTGCGAAAATGTCTGTTTGCAAGAACGCGATGTCTGCTCCAGCGGCTTGTGCGTTCCGGCGGGCAATCCGGAGCGCGTCTCCGCTGATGTCCATGGCAGAGACACATGCGCGGGGAAATGCGTCGGCCAGCGTGATGGCGATGCAGCCACTACCCGTGCCGATGTCCAGGATGCGCAGGCCTTCCGCATGACGCGCCTTGTTGTCGCCGATAATCCAATCGGCCAGTTCCTCTGTTTCGGGACGCGGAATCAACACGCCGGGGGCAATCTCGAACGTGCGGCCATGAAAGTCAGCCTGTCCTAAGATGTATTGCACAGGCTCTTTCCGCCGGAGCCTTTCCACAATATTTTCCACTTCGCGACGTTGTTCTAATGGCAGTGGAGTGTCTTTTCCCATGCAGATTTCCGGCCATGTGAAGCCCAAACGCGCCTCCAACACGAGGCGGGCAAGTGCGCGAGCCTCCCCTTCGGGATAATAGGGGGCGAGCCGTGAGAAGATGTATGCGAAAGTCGAATCCATACCAAGCAACAATAGGGAATATCCCGCAAAAATAAACAAAATTATCGAATTTGAAGATGGCGGAAGATGAAAAATACATGCGGCGTTGCCTGCAATTGGCACGCAACGGTTTCTATGGCGCGGCACCTAACCCCATGGTAGGGGCGGTGTTGGTACGCGAAGGCAAAATCATCGGCGAAGGTTACCACGTCTGTTGCGGAGGGCCGCATGCGGAAGTGAACGCCATCCGCTCGGTGCGCGATGAAAATCTGCTCAGGGACTGCACACTCTATGTCAGCCTGGAACCTTGTGCACATTACGGAAAGACGCCGCCGTGTGCGGACTTGATTGTGGAGAAAGGCATTCCCCGCGTCGTGGTCGGCTGTTTGGACCCTTTCGCCAAGGTGTCGGGGCGTGGCATTCGCAAGTTGCAGGCGGCGGGTATCGACGTAAAGACTGGCGTGTTGGAAGAAGAATGCACGGCGTTGAACTGCCATTTCATGACATTCCAAGCCAACCACCGCCCATACATCACACTGAAATGGGCAGAGTCGGCCGACGGCTTTATGGACAAACGTACCGAACCTTCCTCTCAAGCATCCGCATTTGTGTTTTCCACCCCTTACACACAAATGCTGGTACATCGGCTACGGTCTGCCCATCAGGCCATTATGATAGGAACAGGCACGGCATTGGCCGACAACCCCACGCTGACCAACAGGTTGTGGGCGGGAAACTCGCCCCTCAGGTTAGTGCTTGACCGTCAAGGATGCCTGCCGCAGTCGTTGCGGCTGTTCTGCGACGGGAACGCCACACGGGTGTACGTAAATAGGTCGGTCTCGCCAACATCCTACGAAGGGCTTCCGGGCGTGACGGTGGTGCGGCTAGATTTCTCATGCGACGTGTTACCGCAGGTCATGGAAGACCTCTGCGGTTTGTCCGTCCAATCGCTGTTGATAGAAGGCGGAGCCCGCCTTTTGGAGAGTTTCCTGGCCGCCGGGTTGTACGACGAAATCAGGATAGAACAGGCACCCGCAGTTTTGGCTACCGGTGTCCGTGCCCCTGAAAAACCGAAAGGAAGATGGTGGTCGGAACAAATCGATGGCAACCGCATTATCCATTTGTATCCTTTCGCGGGCTATTCGCAACGCATGTAAAAGGAAATGGACATGAAAAGTCCCGATTTATCTATTTTTTGCATAATTCAACGCTTGATGTTTCGTGGAAGTAAAAAATGTGCGTACTTTTGTACCTTGATAGATAATATGGTATTAAGTTTTATGAAGAAATCCATCGGGTTGCTGCCCCTTGTCTTATGCTTGTTGTGCATGGTCAGCGCATGTAAAGATGAGGACGAAACGGTGCTCAGCACCGATTGCTATATCCACAGTTTTGCATTGGGGAACGTGACGCGCCAAGTGAACACGAAGACCGAGGCTGGAAAAGACACCACTTATTACATTACTTATAATGCGTCTTATTATCCGATGCGGGTCAATCAGTTGGAGGGAAAAATTGCCAACAAGGATTCTTTGCCCTATAACAGCAGGGTGAATGCGGTGCTGGCTACGTTGGAATATTCCGGGACGGTGGTTTATCGCAAAGTCGAGGAAGAGGGGACGTGGCATAGTTATTCGCCGTCCGACTCCATTGATTTTTCGAACCCGCTGGTTTTCCGCGTCTATTCGCAGGATTATACGGCTTGGCGCGATTATCTGGTGGAGGTGAACATACACCGCCAAAACGGTGATGAATTTGTTTGGCGCAAGGTGGCCGAACCCGGTTTGTGGGATGAGGCAGACAGCTTGAAGGCCATGGTTTGGAATGGCCGCTTGTGGGTGTTCTCCAGCAAAGGAGGAAACCGCCGCACGTTCTCCGCATCCCTTCCGGATGGAATTGACTGGACGGAACAAACCGTGTCAGGATGCGAAACGGCAGACGTGACGACATTGGTGGTTTGGAACGAAAAGTTGTATATGAGCCAGACTGACGGGACGTTGTTGCGTTCGGAAGACGGGCTGGAGTGGCACACTGTCCAAGCCGGCCGCCCGTTAAGATTGCTGGCAGCCGATGAAACCGGAATATACGCGATGTGGGATGGAAAGATTTTCCGTTCCACGGACGGCATGGCATGGACGGAAGAGGCTTTGGACGAAGACCCCGCTTTGCTGCCTTCGCGAGACGTGGCGGCGGTGGCTTACGTGCAAGGAAACGGAATGAGGCGTATCTTGCTGGGCGGAAACCGTTCTGCAACCGATTATCCTTCAGACGAGTGGGCTATGCTGTGGAGCCGTAGCACCCCTGCGGCGGATGAGCCCTCTCATTGGGCCTATTTCAACGTGTCTCCGGACAATGCATATGCATGCCCACGTTTGGAAAGATTGAACATGGTGCGCTATGATGAGGTGGTGCTTGCTTTCGGCGGTGCGTCTTTGGGCGATGATGCCCATGAACCTCTTGATGCGTTTTACGTGAGCGAAGACAACGGGGTGACATGGAAGGCCGATGGCGTGTATGTCTTGCCGGAGGAACTTTGCGGCCAGGAGGTGCCGGTGGCATCGGTAGTGGAATCAGGGTCGCGACTGTGGATTGTGGCCGGTAGGCAAGTGTGGCGGGGACAATTGGCACGTTTAGGCTTTGCCGACCGTTGACCACCCATTAATTAATCCGAGTGATGAAGCCTGCGTCATTGATAGTGCTGCTTTGCTTGTTGCCATTTCTTCCCTTGGGAGGATGGGCGCAGGATGAGATTTACCGGATGGAGTTGGGCGGAGGTGTCGGGGGCAGTTTTTACCTGGGTGATGCCAACAGTAAGCCTTTTGCACATTTGGCACCGATGGGAAGCGTCGTGGTGCGCTACATATTTAATCCCCGCATGGTTCTCAAGGGGAATGTGGCCATGGCGCGTTTGTCCGGCGAGACAGGCACAACATTTTTCCCGGCGGATGCTCACAGCGGGAATGTCGAGGGCGGACAGCCGGGGACAGCTCATTTTGGGCGCAACGTGATAGACTTTGGCGCACAGTTTGAGTTGAACTTTTGGGGCTACGGCATCGGACGAGGCTATGAAGGTTATAGCAGGCTCACGCCCTACCTGCTGGTGGGCGCGGGAGTGACTTTGGCAACGGGCGGCCTGCAGACCGATGCGGGGTTCAATGTCCCGGTCGGCGTAGGCGTGAAGTTCAAACTGAAACGCCGGCTGAACATCGGCTTCGAGTGGAGCATGCGTTTTACGACCACGGACAGGTTGGATGTGTCCAACGCGGATGGAGTGATACTTAGCGACCCTTACGGGGTGCGGAGCAGCGGGTTCAAGAACAAAGACTGCTATTCGTTCACGATGGTGACGCTTACTTATGACTTGTGGCCTAAATGTTTAAATTGTAATAATATAAAATATGTCTTCTAATAGCAAAATCGATGCCAAACGCATGCCGCGCCATGTGGCCATTATCATGGACGGCAACGGACGTTGGGCGAAAGCCAAAGGGCTTCCGCGCACGGCTGGGCATCAGCAGGGAGTGGAAACCGTAAAGGAAATCACGGAGGAAGCTGTCCGCATGGGAGTGAAATACCTTACTTTATATACATTCTCCACGGAGAACTGGAATCGGCCACAGATGGAAATAGCCGCGCTTATGGGACTGATATTGGATCATCTGGAGGATGCTATCTTCATGAAAAACAATGTCCGTTTCCGGGTAATTGGCGACATGGCGCGCATCCCGGATGTCGTGCGCGAACGTTTGGACGCATGCATGCGGCGCACGGCAGGCAACGATGCCATGACGATGGTCATCGCGCTGAGCTACTCTTCACGTTGGGAGTTGGTGGAGGCCATGCGCAAGATGGGCGAAGAAGTGAAGGACGGCACTTTATGCCCGGGACAAATCACGGAAGAAACAATCCAAAGACATCTTGCGACATCTTTCATGCCCGACCCGGACTTGCTCATCCGCACAGGCGGTGAGTTCCGCATCAGCAATTACCTTTTGTGGCAGTGTGCTTATACCGAATTCTATTTTTGCGACACATATTGGCCCGATTTCCATGCGGAGGAGTTCAAGAAGGCCATTGCGGAATACCAGTCGCGGGAACGCAGGTTCGGGAAAACCAGTGAACAGGTGGCGACCAAATGAGCAACATCGGCGTATGAAAAGAATAATGAAATATATTTGTCTTGCATTGATTTCTGTGTTTGCGGGCGTGTCAACATTGTCGGGCCAAACCGCAGGCGAGAAGAACGTAAAGCCCACGGTGGAATATACGCGTATCCCCCGTAGTTACGAGATTGGCGGAATTGCCGTGGAAGGGGCTAAGAATTATGACAATTACATGCTCATCGGCTTGTCCGGACTTACAGTGGGGCAGCGGGTGGACATTCCTGGCGAGGAAATCACCAACGCAGTGAAACGATTCTGGCGCAACGGGTTGTTCTCGAACGTTTCAATCGAAGTGGACAGCACGGTGAACGACAAAGCTTACTTACGCATCAAGCTGGTACAACGTCCCCGTGTGTCGCAAATCAACTACTACGGCGTAAAAAAAGGCGAACGCGAGGACTTGGAAAACCGAATCGGCCTGTTGAGGGACAACCAGCTGACACCGAACATGATCGACCGTGCCAAAATCCTGGCGAAAAAGTATTTCGACGAAAAGGGCTATAAGAATGCCGAAATCGAAATCGTACAACGCGACGATGTGACCGCCCCCGACAAAACCATTGTGGACATCCGCATTGACAAGAAGGAAAAAGTGAAAATCAACTCCATCACGATTGAAGGAAACCATGCGTTGAGCACCAAGAAAATCAAAGGCACGATGTTTATCCCGGGCGTGTTCAAGAAAACCAATGAAAAAGGACGCCCCGGCAGCTGGTTCCGCACGAAGAAATACATCGAGGAAAGATACAAGGAGGACAAGGAAAACCTCATCAAAAAATACAACGAACTGGGGTATCGCGATGCCGTAATCCTTGTGGACAGCGTAACGCCGCATGACGAAAAGACGGTGGATATTTACGTGAAAGTGGAAGAAGGACAGAAGTATTACCTCCGCAATGTCGAATGGGTGGGCAACACGGTGTATTCCACCGACCAACTGAACTTCCTGCTCCGCATGAAACGGGGCGATGTCTATAACCAGACAAAATTACAGGAGCGCACGGAGACCGATGAAGATGCCGTGGGCAACCTCTACTATAATAATGGATATGTGTTCTACCAACTTGAACCGGTAGAAGTGAATGTCGATGGCGATTCCATAGACTTGGAAATGCGTATCACAGAAGGCCCCCAGGCCACGATACGCCATATCGCCATCAGTGGCAACGACCGTGTGTATGAGAGCGTGGTGCGCAGGGAGCTACGCACGAAACCCGGCGACCTGTTCAGCAAAGAAGCCTTGGAGCGTTCCTACCGCGAAATCGCTTCAATGGGGCATTTCGACCCAGAACAAATCAACCCCCAGATTCAGCCTTCGCCCACCGACGGCACTGTGGACATCAATTGGGGGCTGGTTTCCAAGTCGAACGACCAAATCGAGTTTTCCCTGGGTTACGGCCAAACCGGCGTCATTGGAAAAATCGGCCTGAAGTTCTCCAACTTCTGCTTGGCTAACCTGTTCACCAAAGGCGGGCTTCGCAGGGGCATCCTGCCGCAAGGCAACGGCGAAACCTTCAGCATCAGCGGCCAAACGAACGGACAGTACTATCAGTCTTACAGCATCAGCTATCTGAATCCGTGGTTTGGCGGAAAGCGCCCGAACGCCCTGTCGTTCTCCGCCTTCTTCTCCAAACAGACAGACGTGAGCGACAACTACTATAATTCGGCTTATTACAATAGCTATTATAATTACCTGTACGGCTACGGGAACAGCTATAACAATTATTACGAGAATTTCCTCGACCCGGATTCTTACGTGAAACTGTTCGGCGTGTCGCTGGGATGGGGCAAGCGTTTGCGTTGGCCGGATGACTATTTCCAGCTGACGGCCGACCTTTCTTATCAACGATATATCCTGAAAGACTGGAACTATTTCCTCATTTCGAACGGTTCATGCAACAACATCGCGTTGAATGTGGCTTTGTCACGTAGTTCCACGGACAATCCGATTTATCCGCGTCGCGGTTCCGAGTTTGTGCTTTCTGTGGGCTTGACACCGCCTTATTCCTTGTTTGACAATAAGGATTATAAGAATTTGGCAAACAATTACCAAAGCTCGAGCTACGACCAGGAAATGCAGGAAAAGTACAAATGGATTGAATACCACAAATGGAAATTCAAACTCCGGACTTACACGGCCTTAAGCAGCGCAGTGAAGTGCCCGGTGTTGATGACACGTGTGGAAATCGGCCTTTTGGGAGCTTACAACAAGTATAAGAAATCGCCATTTGAGACATATTATGTGGGGGGCGACGGCATGTCGGGTTATTCCACGACCTATGCCACTGAAACTATCGGATTGCGCGGTTACGACAATGGCGCGTTGACACCGAGCGGCTACACGGGTTATGCCTACGACCGCTTCACTTTGGAATTGCGCTATCCGCTGATGTTGCAGAACTCCACCAACATTTATGCCTTGGCTTTCGTGGAAGGCGGTAACGCATGGACGAGCGTAAAGGATTTCAACCCGTTCGACATGAAGCGTTCCGCCGGAGTGGGTGTCCGCATATTCCTGCCGATGGTCGGCCTGTTGGGTATTGACTGGGCCTACGGTTTCGACGATGTGTTCGGTTCCAAGCAATATAGCGGAAGCCAGTTCCATTTCATTCTGGGACAGGAATTCTAACATAAAAAACGGAGGTAGAGATGAAAAAGTTGTTCACATTGTTGTGCTTACTCATGCTGATGGGCGCACAAGCCATGGCACAGAAATTCGCGTTGGTGGACATGGAATACATCCTGAAGAATGTTCCCGCTTACGAGCGCGCCAACGAACAGTTGAACCAGGTTTCCAAGAAATGGCAAGCCGAAGTGGACGCGCTGACGGAAGAGGCACAGACCCTGTACAAAAATTACCAAAACGAAGCTGTATTCCTGAGTGCGGAGCAGAAGACGAAGAAGGAAGAGGAAATCGTGGCCAAAGAAAAAGAAGCCGCGGAGCTGAAGAAAAAGTATTTCGGCCCCGAAGGCGAGTTGTTTAAGAAACGCGAAAGCCTGATGGCACCCATCCAAGATGAAATTTACAATGCGGTGAAAGACATCGCAGACCGCAAAGGGTATTCCTTGATATTGGACAGGGCTTCCGACGCTGGCATCATTTTCGCCTCTCCGAAAATTGACATCAGCAATGAAGTGCTCACAAAATTAGGATATTCCAATTAACATTCGTACATTTGCAAGTTGTTCGGAAAAAACAAAGCAATAACATAAAAAAGAAAATGAGAAATAAGATGAAGAAAGTGATTTTGATGGCGCTGTTGTTCGTGCCGATGAGCATCTTCGCGCAAAAGTTTGGCCATTTTGATTCAAGTGCCATAATTCAACTCATGCCGGAATATACCACGGCGCAGAACGAAATCCAGCAGCTGCAGACCCAGTATGAGAACGACCTGAAGCGCATGCAGGACGAGTTGCAGAAGAAGTCCGAAGAATACGACAAGGAAAAAGCCAATCTGCTGGACAACGTGCGCCAACGCCGGGAAGCAGAGTTGCAGGACTTATACACACGCATTCAGCAAAGCTATCAAGACAACCAGAAGTCTTTGCAAGAAACGTCCCAACAGAAAATGCAGGCCATCTCTGAAAAGATGCTGGGCGTCATCAAGCAAATCGGGCAGGAAGGCGGATATGTATATATCATGGATATTTCCGCCGGTATCCCTTATATCAGCACGACGCTGAGCACGGACGTGACAGCTGAAATCAAACAGAAGCTGGGCTTGAAATAAAGCCTCCCTTCTATTATTAGAATCTAAGTTCGCCCGGAGGATTGCTTGTGCAGAGTTCTTTCCGGGCGGTTTTGTCCAACAACAAAAAGCAATCTGCAATGAAACGCACGTTCAAAGTGTCACTGTTGCTGGCCGTGGTGTGCATTCCACTTTTGGCCGTGGCGCAAGTGCCACCGGCCAAGTTCGGTTACTTGAGCTACAATGAGATATTCAAGGCCATGCCGGAGTATGCGGCTTCCCAACAGAAACTGGCCGAACTGAAGGCTAAATACGACCAAGAGGCGCAACGCGGGGAAGAAGAGTTCCAGCGCAAGTTCGCGGAGTTCCTGCAGGGCGAAAAAGATTTCCCCGAAAACATCCTTTTGAAGCGGCAACATGAATTGCAGGATTTGCTGGCAAAGAGCATTGCTTTCAAGGAAGAGGCGCAAAAACTCCTTAGCCAGGCAGAGAAAGACTTGCAAGCAGACATGGTTTTTCTGCTCAACGAGGCCATCCGTGCCGTGGGATTAGAGCAGGGATATGCCTGCATACTGAACACCGACGGCAACACCTGCCCCTTTATTAATCCGGCCACAGGAGAAGACGTGACCAATTATGTGAAAGAAAAACTCCAGTTGCCCATCAACACCATGCCCGCGCCATGAAAGAGACATTGACTTCCCAGCCCGGTGCCATTGGAGTGTTTGATTCAGGCTACGGTGGCTTGACCATCCTGCACCAGATTCGTCAACTCATGCCACAATACGACTACCTGTATTTGGGCGACAATGCCCGTACCCCTTACGGGACACGTTCCTTCGAAGTCGTCTATGAATTCACGTGGGAAGCCGTGCGGAAATTGTTTGCCATGGGTTGCCATTTGGTGATTTTGGCCTGCAACACTGCTTCGGCCAAAGCCCTGAGGAGCATCCAACAGAACGACCTGCCGAAGCTAGGCGATGAGACACGCCGTGTGTTAGGGGTCATCCGCCCCACGGCCGAGTGCATCGGGAAAATCACCCACACGCGCCATGTCGGCATCTTGGCCACGTCCGGCACTATTTCGTCCGGTTCCTACCCCTTGGAAATCCATAAACTTTATCCTGACATCGTAGTGAGCGGCGAGGCTTGCCCCATGTGGGTGCCATTGGTGGAGAATTATGAGTATGACTCGCCCGGAGCCGACTATTTCGTCCAAAAGCGCATCGGCAACCTGCTCCGCAAGGATCCACAGATTGACACGATTATCCTGGGCTGCACCCATTACCCGCTGTTACTTAACAAAATTCTGAAATACACCCCCCGCAATGTCCGCATCGTGCCACAAGGCGAATACGTAGCCTACAGCCTGAAAGACTACTTGGCGCGCCATCCCGAGATAGAATCCGTATGCACCCAAGGCGGCACTTGCCATTTCTTGACCACGGAGAGTCCGGACCGCTTCATGGAATCTGCCTCCATTTTCCTCCGCCACCACGTAGAAGCCGAGCGCGTGGCCTTGGAATGACTGATAACACCTCCGCCCCGTAAAACCACTACCGACAAATTCAAACACAGTTTCCAAGAAATCATTCCGGATTTCCCCACCTCCACGAAAATCCGTAACTTTGCAGGGAAAAGTTCTGTCACACAAGATGAAAAAGATCATTTGCATGTTTTGCATCTTATACACGGCATGCCCCGCCGCCCACGCCCAAAAGAGCCCCACGGCACAAGCCATGGAAGAACAGGGGCTCGTGGACGTGCGCAGCGTGGACTCCACGATACAGGTCAGCTTGATGTATGCCCGCGCGGACAACTTCACAGGACAAATCCTCTATGCCGACCTGCGGGAAGCCTACCTTCACCCGAAAGCCGCACAAGCATTGGCCAAGGCGCAGCGCATCTTGCAAACCTCGCACCCGGAATTAAGCTTGAAAGTGTATGACGCCGCACGGCCGATGCACATCCAACAGAAAATGTGGGACATGGTAGCCGGTACGTCCAAAAACATTTATGTGAGCAATCCCAAGAACGGCGGCGGGCTACATAATTACGGCATGGCGGTGGACGTGACCCTATGCGATGCAAAAGGCGACACGTTGCCCATGGGCACACACATCGACTATTTAGGCAAACGGGCACATATCGACACGGAAACCGACATGGTTCGACGCGGACGACTTAGCCGCCAAGAACAAAAGAACCGCCAATTGCTACGTTCCGTCATGCGTGAAGCCGGATTCAAGCCCCTGCGCACGGAATGGTGGCATTTCAACTTCATCACCCGCGCACAAGCCAAAGCGCACTACACCCCCATCCCATGAACGAATGCCCCAACGAAGCGACACGCGCTTTCATCCTTGCCCACCAACAAGAAGACACCCGGCGGCTGGCCTTGAAAAAACCGCCCAAAGACGTGGACATGCCCTTTGCCTTGCAACAAATCGAAGGCTGGCAAACCGCGACACGCAAACTGCCTTCATGGGCTGCCAAAGAAGGGGTGCTCTACCCTCCCCGGCTGTCCATGGAACAATGTTCGTCTGAAATCACCGCCCAATACAAACAAAAAATTGTCCGGCAATGGATGATGTCGCAACACACACCTGATTCTGCCCCCACGACTTTAATAGACCTGACCGGAGGTTTCGGCATTGACTTCAGTTTCCTTGCCCCCCTTTTCGACCGGAGCATCTACATGGAACGCCAGCCCGGACTTTGCCGCATCGCGGCCCACAATTTCAAGTTGTTGGGACTGACACAGGCCAAAGTGTGCCAAACAGACTCCACCCTCCAACCCGAAACATGGCCGGAAGCCGACTGCTGCTTCATCGACCCCTCCCGCCGCGACACGGCAGGACGCAAAACCGTGTCTATCGAAAATTGCGAACCAGACCTCGCCCGCCTGCAAACGGCCATCTTGCGCAAAGCCCGATTTTGCATGGCCAAACTATCTCCCATGCTCGACATCCGGCACACATTGCAAACCTTGCCCCACACCGCCGAAGTGCATGCCGTCAGCGTCCAGGGCGAATGCAAGGAACTTCTGTGGCTCATGAGCAGGGAAACCTCCCCAGACATCACTTTCCATTGCGTCAACCTGGGCGCAGGAAACCCCGACTTCATCTTTACCCGGGAAGAAGAAACCGCCGCCACATGTCCCTACACGTCTGTTCTCGGACGGTATCTCTACGAGCCCAATCCATCAATTATGAAATGCGGGGCTTTCCGGAGCGTTGCCGCCCGTCATAAAATGGAGAAACTTCACCCCAACACTCATCTTTATACTTCGGACAAGCTGCAAACAGATTTCCCCGGCCGGATTTTCATTGTGGAAAATCATACACGATTCGGGAAAAAGGAGCTGAAGCCCTTCCTGCGCGACATGACGCAGGCCAACCTGACCGTGCGAAATTTTCCGGAAACCGTGGAAAGCCTGCGCAAACGCCTTAAACTGAAAGAAGGGGGCGACGTCTATCTTTTTGCCTCCACGCTGGCCGACGGAAGCCATGTGCTTATCCGCTGCCGGAAAACGGAACAGTAGAAATTTAACGGAATTTTACAGAATATCACGAAATGCCTGCGAAAACAGACAAATTGTGCCGTTTTTGCTGATTTCCGTGACGCGACTTTTGTGCGATCCGGCTCAAAAAGCAGATTTTCGCGCAATTTTTTTGCACAAAACGGCTTTTCTGTGCAAGATTTTATCAGTGTCATTCACTTTTTGGAGCGGTCTGACGAGAAATTTCGGGGCCGGAACGCGAAATTCCGAGCCCCGGAATTCTTTTTTCGGGGCTCGAAATTTCTTTTTCGGGGCTCGGACGGAAAAATCCCGGTACAGAAACGTTTTCGCGGCGGCTCCGGGGGCGTTTTTCTTTCCCGTTGGAACTTTTTCCCGGACACGTTTCCCGTGTCATTTTGTCGGCGGAATCCCCCGGCGGGCTTTCCCGCCGGTCGGACTTCTGCGCCGGAAGTGCCTCGTGTTCCGTCAAAAGGACAGGCTTGGAGGGGATTCCGTGACATTTTGATTCCCGCATGGCGCGTGTGGCTGCGTTCTTTCCGTGCCGTCCCGGCCCGGCGGCCGGATACGCGAATCTCAGAAGGCGAAAATGAGCAAATTGTCAACGCGCACCCGAAAGTGTTCATTCTGTCAATGGAAGGATGTACGCAGGGGGCGCATTTTTTATCTCCCTACGCATCCGGTTTTTTGCCCCGCCATAGGATTTGTCCGCCTGCGGCCTGTACGCGGGCAATCTTTTCCAAGCAAGACATTAGAAGCGTGTCATGACTTCGATGACAATCTTGTTGCGTTCCGACGGTTTGGGGTCAATGACAGGCGTGTCGTTATAGAAGTACTGTTCGTAGTTGATGCGGATGTCGGAAACGAAGGGCTTGGCCAGGCTCAGGGTGATGCCGCCCGTGACACGCTTGCGCTCCGCATCGGTCGGGGTAAGTTTGCCGTTAGCTAGTTCCTCTCCGTCGCTGTGGTCTCCCATGTAATCAAAGCGGCCGAGGAAGGATATTTTCTTGAATGCTTTTTTGAGCGGGAGGTCGTAGCAGATGAAACTGTCGAATGCGTTCACGTCCCCGAATGCGTTCTTCGTGTAGTGTTTGAACAGATATTCGGCTTCCACCGTCCATCGGCCTTGCTGGAAGGTGATGCCGGCGTCGTACATGTTGATCGACACTTCCGAGGGCTTGATTTTCTGTGCGCTCAACACCACGTTGAAGCCTTTGGGCAGCAGGAACTGTGCCTTGGCCGAATAGTTGATGTTCTTGGTCCAGAAATCCTTTTGGTTGGTCAGCCCGGAGCCGTTGAAGATGCCGGCCTGCAACGTGACTGGCACGGCACATTCGATGCGGTAGCCTAACGTGGTGCCCACGTCGCGCACGTTGCCCACCTGCTTGGCGATGAACGAACGGTTGGCGAAGTACTGCTGATGCGGTGAGCGGTGCGCGTCGATGGTGAAGGGTACGCGCATCTGTCCGATGGTGAATTCGAAATCTTTCAATGGCGTGATGCGGGTGTAAGCGTCCAACATCTTGATTTGTCCTTCGTCTGATAGGTCGATTTCAGCCTTGTAGGCCACAATCGGTGCTACATTGCCGTTGACGCTGATGCGGGCGTTGCGCACCTGGAAGCGTCCGGCGTTGACTTCTGGCTGGTATTCGTACTTGGCGCGTACTGTGCCGTGGAATTCCGGGCGGTAATCCACTTCCTGTTTCTTTCCGTCCTCTGCCCAGGTAAGAGACGGGACGAGGCACAAGGCCAAAATTGCGATATGTTTCATGTTCGTATGGTTTGGTGTTGCAAAGGTAAGCTTTTCATGTGAATGGGGTATGACATGTGTGTTACAATCCCGTGACAAATTCCTTGTGCCTGCTTATGTTGTCGGACTTTATCGACAGCCTGTTGCAAAGATGCGTGGGAGTCATGGCGTTATGAGGCCTTCCTTTCATGCTCCCGCCCCGCAGAAGAACGGAACGAGAAAAGGAACGGTGAAATCTACGCAGATGCCGTGGTAGATGGAAAGCGGGACGAATCGGCGGCCGCAGGCCGACGTGATAATCGGAAGGGTGGTGTCGCCGCTGGTAGCTCCGCCTTGGCATATCGGGGCGAGCGGGCCGAAGAGGCGGCAAAGAACCGGGGCGCAGAGGATGACGAGCAGTTCACGGAAAATGTTGTAGAGCAGGGCGAGGGTGCCCAGGGCGGGACTGCGCAGCTCCGTGATGAGGATGCTGGAAAGGGAGTAGTAGCCGAAACCGGAACTGACGGCCAGCCAGTCGGCCATGCCGTAGCGGGGAAGGAATGCGGCGGTGAATGCCGCGCCGACCCATGTGGCGAGGATGGTGGCGAGGGGAAGCAGCATCAGCCGCTTGTCCATCTGCCGCAGTTGGCGACGGACTTCATCGTTCTGCCCGATGCCGAATCCCACGCAAGCCAGCAGAAGGCAAAGGGCGCAAAATCCCGCTTGTGTCGGCAAGAACCCACACCAATCATTATATCCAGCCACGCACCCAAAAACAAAGAAACCCGCGATGACCAGGCTGTCGCGCATTTGGGTGCGAAGAGACACTGCGGTCTGCCCCGTGTGGCTGGCGGCCATGCCCGTTCCCTGTCCTTTTCCGAGGTGTTTCCAACAGGCCGCCGCCATAAGGACGGTGGTGGCAGCGGTGCATCCTGTCAGGGTGAGGGCTTCCGTCCCCAGTCGTCCCATGTTCCGTAACACGTCGGGGTTGCTCCCTGCCTCCTCGCCCATGAGAAACAACAAGAGCCATACGAGCACTGTGGTGGCTTGCCCGATGCCGCGCACCGGATGCCGCCGCAGCTGGTAGCCCGCCGCTGCGCCGAGCCATACGATGAGGATAATGGTAATCATGCTGCAAAGTTCGGCATTTTGCGGCAAAGAGAGAAAGTGATAGGAGGAAAATATTCATTTACTGCCGGAATATTTGCCTCCCCATGACGCCTCGCCTCCTTATGCGCGCCTCATTCCAACGCGACGGGACGGCCGCAATAAGTGTAGGCGGAGTAGATTGAGTTTGCTGCATTTCGGGTTGAATAGTCCGTCGGAACATGATTCTGGGACGAGATGCCCAGAATGTCCACATTTCCTGTACTTGTTCCTATATGGCCTATATGGTTATCCACGAAATAGGCGGGGAGGAAGATGCTGTTGCCATTCGGTCCGGTGACCTGATAGCCGTTCACCCTATTGTAGATGCCCCACTCCCAAGTGCAGGCTTCCAACAACTCATTGGCCTCGGCGACGGTGGGCATGCGCCAGCGTCCGGTGTCGAAACCTCCATAGTTTCCAGATGAAAGATAGGACGTGGTGCCTTCCTCTTCGGGAGAGGACGCTCCTGCGTTGCAAGCCGCCCATTTCACGCTAAGGCCCAGGTCTATGCAATCTCCGGACGTGACGGAAACCAGCCTTTCGTAGCTGTTTTCCTTTACTTCGCCTTTTACAGGGCGCACGGGATATTGGCTTTGGGCTGAAGACCACTCTGGGTCGTAGGTGGTCTTGCGGAAGAGGCCTACGTCGCCATAGAAGGTAAAAGGCATAGAAGTCGGTGGCCTTAATCGCCTGGCAGGACATGTAGTATAGGTCACCAAAAAGGGAGGAAAAAATATTCAAAAGTAAAGGATAGGGCAAATAAAGTCTGAAAGGCGATGACAACGCATCGCTTTTCGCCGTAACTTTGCAGCCGGATAGAGAAAAAGGAGATAGAAATGGAAAATCAGAATATCAGCAAGATTCAGGTGAGGCCGCTGCAGATTGAAGACTACCAGCAGCTGGCCCAG
Source organism: uncultured Paraprevotella sp. (assembly GCA_944319925.1). GTDB lineage: Bacteria > Bacteroidota > Bacteroidia > Bacteroidales > Bacteroidaceae > Paraprevotella. The sequence goes on along the minus strand of CALUFQ010000049.1, from coordinate 2,425 downwards.
TCGTTCCGCCGCGTCTATGCCGACGGGAGCGACGTGTTTTGGACGCACAAGCAGATAGAGACGTTGTTGCGCATCTTTCCCGAAGGACAGGTGGTGACGGTGGCCGACGACAAGATTGTGGGCTGTGCCCTCTCTATCATCGTGGACTACGACCTGGTGAAGGGCGACCACACCTATGCCAAAGTCACGGGGCACGAGACGTTCAGCACTCATAATCCCAACGGCAACATCCTTTATGGCATCGAGGTGTTCATCCACCCCGACTACCGCGGGCTGCGCCTGGCGCGCCGCATGTATGAGTACCGCAAGGAGCTTTGCGAGAAGCTGAACCTGAAGGCCATCATGTTCGGCGGTCGCATTCCGAACTACCATAAGTATGCCGACAAGATGCGCCCCAAAGAGTATATCGAGCAGGTGGGGAAGCGTGAGATTTACGACCCGGTGCTGACCTTCCAGCTCTCCAACGACTTCCATGTGCGCCGAGTGATGACCAACTATCTGCCCAACGACGAGGAATCCAAGCACTATGCTTGCCTGTTGCAATGGGACAACATCTACTATCAGCCACCAACCGACGAACCCGTTCCGGCCAAGACCACCGTGCGGGTGGGATTGGTGCAGTGGCAGATGCGCACCTACAGCTCGATAGACGACCTGTTCGAGCAAATAGAGTTCTTTGTGGATGCCGTGTCGGGCTATAAGAGCGACTTTATTCTTTTCCCGGAGTACTTCAACGCGCCGCTCATGGCGGAGTTCAACAACCTGAGCGAGTCGCAGGCCATTCGCGGGCTGGCGGGTTACACCGATGAAATTCGCGAACGCTTCGTGCAGCTGGCCATCAGCTACAACATCAACATCATCACGGGCAGCATGCCTTTGCAGCGCGATGGCAACCTCTACAATGTGGGATTTCTGTGCCGCCGCGACGGAAGCTATGAGATGTATGAGAAAATCCACGTCACTCCGGACGAGACGAAAAGCTGGGGGTTGAGCGGCGGACGCATGCTCCGTACCTTCGAGACCGACTGCGCCAAGATAGGGGTGCTCATCTGCTACGATGTGGAGTTCCCCGAACTGTCGCGCATCATGGCCGACCAAGGCATGCAAATCTTGTTTGTGCCTTACCTGACGGACACACAGAACGCCTATTCGCGTGTTCGTGTCTGCGCACAGGCCCGCGCCATTGAAAACGAGTGTTTCGTGGTGATTGCCGGTAGTGTGGGCAATCTGCCGCGTGTGCACAACATGGATATCCAGTATGCCCAGTCGGGCGTGTTCACCCCCTGCGACTTCGCCTTCCCCACCGACGGGCGGCGTGCCGAGGCTACGCCCAACACGGAAATGATTCTGGTGTCTGACGTGGACCTGGACTTGCTGAACGAACTGCACACCTATGGCGGGGTGCGTAATTTGAAAGACCGCCGTCGCGACCTCTACGAGGTGCGTTTCAAGAAATAGCGGGCGGTGTTTGTTGGTGTGTGAAAAGCGTTCTTTTGGAATTGTGTATGTCCAAGGGGGCGTTTTTCTTTTTATGAATATCCTTTATGCCACATGCCTGCAGCTAAATCATAACCTGCTTCGTTGACATCTGGTGAATACGGGAAACACAGGAAAAACATACTCTTTCCATTGCATCCTTCTACTTGGGCGCAGTGTGGCCATTCCCGTTTTTGGGCAGTCGAAACAAACTTTGCTCGGGACGTAACGGCCTCTGACGGCTTCCCAAGTACTGTACTTCGTTGGAAAGCAAGTTATATAAATTTGCTATTAGCATCATTATATGTTTTGATGTTTTATTTTCATCAATTAGGTTTTCAGTCCTTCATAGGCGCGTTTTGTCGATTTGAGACTTTTCTGGACTGATTTCATAAGTTAGGATTTGGGGGCTTGGGAGGGGAGTTTTAAAGGTTTGGATGGCAGGCATAAAAAAGAAAAACGCACCAAGAATTTAATCTTAGTGCGCCACTGTATTCTTATAGAAAATAAAAATGAAGCATCTGGGGATTTTCCATTATATATATGATTTCATTACGGAGAAAAGGGATGACTACAGGTGTGTAGCCCATCCCTTTTTCGTACCCGTAAATTGCATGAAAACCACAATATGAAGGATAACGGCCGATAATGGATGAAACAAGATGAAAAGAGGTATAAATTACCGGTGTGTTTCGTTTTCATTGATTATCACCTGTTTCCAAAGGATGTGTGCAAATTGTGTGCAAGGAGTTTCCATAAACAAAGAAAAAGCCGCTGCAAGATGCCCTGCAACGGCTTGATTTCCTTGTCCTTATGTCTTGTGGACCAGCCAGGGCTTGAACCTGGGACCTCCAGATTATGAGAACGATAAAATGATGTTTTGTGATAGTTCGTTTGTCTGGTATTGATTGAACATCAAGCGGTTATAAATTTTACTATCTCCTATGAA
>CALUFQ010000048.1 GCA_944319925.1 uncultured Paraprevotella sp. | reverse complement strand
AGCCGCCGCGAAAAAGTTTCTGTACCGGGATTTTTCCATCCGAGCCCCGAAATAGAAATTCCAAGCCCCGAAAAAGAAATTCCGGGGCTTGGAATTTCGCGTTCCGGCCCCGAAATTTCCCGTCAGACTGCTCCAAAAAGTGAATGACTCCGGCAAAACATTGCACAGAAGCCCCGCTTTGTGCAAAAAAATCGCACAAAAATCCGCTATTTGAGCCGGATTGCACAAAAGTCGCGTCACGAAAATCATCCGAAACGGAACAATTTGTTTGTTTTCAAAAGCATTTCATGACATTCTGTCAATTCGGTAAAACCGTCCAATGATGCGTAACTGTCTGGTGAGCGAAGCGAACCTGCGTGTTACGCATCGCCAGAGCCTCTTCAAGGCTCTGATTATGCAAAGTGCATCCGAAAAAACTTTCAACCGCCTATACCATCGCAACAAAAAGTTTGTCCGTCCGGAGGCCCCCCCTCCGGACAGACAGCTATGGGAAGCAATGCATTTGATCACAAACGAATATTCGTCATTTGTTAAATCTCCAAGATTAGGAATAGTGCCGTTTTTTATTTACCTTTGCATAACCACAGCATCAACAGCATGCGAATATGACATATCTAGAGCGAATAAAGACGTTAATCGCAAACATACCAATCGAATTAGTGGACTTTTCGCAAGAAAGAACACCTGCAAACAAACCCACCCAAGCTTCTTCTAACTTTATTACCAACAAAGAGCAAGGAGATTGGGCAGAGAAACTCGTCATGGAAGCTATTAACAGCACGTTCCATGACTTTATGGCCGTACATTATGGGAAAAATGACGATTTGGTAGCCGGAGATGACGGTTTTGATGACTTCTACCAGGAATTCCAGAACGAACTGGATACCATAGGAAAACGTCCCGACCTGTTAATCTTCAAAAAGAAAGATTACAGAGCGGATTTAGGCACGGACATCAGTAAAATACCCCATGATGAAATCAACGATTATGTAAAGAAAGCCATAGCTGGCATAGAAGTAAGATCCAGCGCATTTCTCATTGACAAATATGAAGAAGCCATGAATCAGAGAACGGAACGGAACATCTCGCTTTCCATGGCACTCAAAGACGAAATCTTGTCATCATATTCCGCAATGCTATGCCATCCTACACGTAAAAAGTACATCACTATACTCAATGCCATCAATCCTGACACCATCCATGCAACAGACTTCAAGGTTCCCGGATGGCATTCTTCCCACGAACTAACAATCCTGAACGAAAAACTCAAAACGCTAAAGAACCATATCAAGGAAATACAAAAACGGGACTACCTGTCCATCACCCCGAAAGTCGAAGACATAAAGGTCGTCTATAAGTGGATTGAAACATTCAATGTCCCCCATTACTATTTCCAAGTGTTTTTCGACAAAGTCTATGGAATCTCCTTTGAACAAATACTCGGAATCATCGCCAATAGCGATAACGAGGGGAGCATATTTTCCGTGGAACAGGACACAAAGAACCAAAACAAGACGACCATCAAAATACGTTCTAATGCCGGACTTGAAATCGCGTACAAAGTTGACGAGCCCGAGCACCATAGCATCAGGAGAGAAATGGGGCGCGGACGGCTGCTCTATTACGTGTCTTTCCAAGGCGGAACGGCATATTTAAACGTTGAGAACCTAAATACAATCCTTCAACTTGATAATGCAGGACGTTGATGGACACCACGAACGACATAGAACGCCATTACTCAGAATGCATCAGCCTCGAGCATCGGAAAAGACACGCCCAGTTCTTCACCCCGGCAAGAATCGCCCGCATCATGTCGGACTGGCTGCTGGGCAACGAAAGGCTGTCCGACGTGCTGGAACCGGCATTCGGGTTAGGGATATTCTCAAGAATATTGCTTTCAGAGAAGCCTCAGATTCGCATCACGGGTTTTGAAACCGATAACATAATTGGCGACCAAGCCCGCACTGTATTTAAAGGCAACCCAGCTCTCCATTTTTCCCTGCAAGATTATATCTGCAGCGAATGGGACACAAGATATGACGGCATCATCTGCAATCCGCCCTATTTCAAATTCCACGACTATGACAACAAGAAAGCCGTCCCCGAAGTCAACAAGCACCTGAATCTTAGACTTAACCTACAAACCAACCTGTATGCGCTTTTCTTATTAAAATCCGTCAGCCAGCTCAAAGAAGGCGGACGATGCGCCTATATCGTTCCGTCCGAGTTCATGAATGCCGACTACGGAGTGCTGATAAAAAAGCATCTCATAAACTCCGGAAAACTCCGCCACATCATCATATTTGACTTCAATGAAAACATATTTGACGATGCCCTCACCACTTCCGCCATCATCCTATGTGCCAACGACAACCATAACGGCGAAATTGCATTCACATACATTAGAGATGCGGCAGGACTGGACAAAGCAGAACAAATCATAGCTTCTTATCCTGACAACAGAACCGCCGACTATGTCTATGACATCAAAAACATACAAGCCGAAACCAAATGGAGAAACTATTACCACCCCCTTACTTTACCTGAATTCAAGAACTTGACCCCGTTTAGCACTTATGCCAAAGTCATGCGGGGAATAGCCACAGGGGCTAATGACTATTTTTCATTCAGCCTGCCTAAAATGCAACGTTTTGGAATCATCCGGGACAACCTGCAACCCTGCATCTGCCACTCCACTGACATTACAGGATTGTGTTTCACTGAAAACGATTTCCGCAGGCTTCAGGAGAGTGGGAAAGACGTATATATCTTCAACCCGCAAAATCTCCAAGACAAGGAAACCATGACATATATCGAACTCGGCGAGACTGAAAAAATCAACGAAAGATTCCTCACATCAAAAAGAAAACCTTGGTATGCCATGGAAAAACGACCGCCATCCCCTATCTGGGCAGGAGTGTTCAACCGGAACGGACTGAAATTCATCCGGAACGAGACCACCACAGTCAACCTCACGACATTCCACTGCGTGTATGTTAACCACAACTTGTTCGGAGTTGACGCGGATTTGTTGTTCGCCTATCTGATTTCCGACACGGCCAAAATCCTATTTTCGACTTCGGGAAGAGAATACGGAAACGGGCTGAACAAATTTGAGCCAAACGACCTGAACAAATCCCATATGCTGGACATTGGCAGTTTGGAAGAACATTCCAAAAACGAAATCAGAAACATCTACTTGTCCAACAAGCATAACAACGACTTGTCTTTCATAAAGGAAATCGACCAATTGCTAATCAACAGCTTCAGTTAGCACGGCCGCACTCACACAAGAAAGAAAGCGAAACCGGAAAACGCATGATACAAGTATCTTCCAGTCCCACCACTTTTTTGATGCCACAAAATGAATTTTCTTTCAGCAAAGAAATATTCAGGAGGCCGAAAAGCAAGGAAACCGAGGCTTCAAACCGATTTTTCTTTCTGGATGAAGCCACTCCGCTTACAAAACCCGGCTGACTTTTTGCCCGCAGTTTCCCCCTCAGGCTGACACGTCCGCACAAGTTGTCCGCTCAAAACCTTTTCTGCCACGACAGGACGGAAGCGAAAGCCGGGATTCCGTGTCATCCTGCATGCACGCCACACCGCGAGAATCGCGTATTTTCATCCACTCCCTCCTTCCCTCCGTCCGCGCGATTCTCGCGCGCTTTTGACAAATAAACAGGATGACACTTTGACATCACCACACGGCCTCACAAAGCAAGGAATAGTCCACCCCGTCGTCCAGGATGCACCTCCCGAGCGTATCGGAGGAAGACAATGCGCCCCCTTCCGCAACATCGGGAACGGCAGGCTGCACCGACGCTGGAGAAGGCGACGGGGTCTGCCGTCCCACTCCTGATTGCACGACCGCAGCGCCTTCCTGCCGAACCAGCGTCACGGTGTCGTACACCACACGGTGCTCCACAACCGTATCCCACACTTGCGCCGTGACAGGCATAGAGGCCCCGGACATTCGCCCGATTTCCACACCTATGAATATGCCGGCCACAGCTGCCGCCGGCGTGGCAATCCATCCCCACGACAAACGGCGCGGACGACGCGGATTGGGTTTCACGGACAGACTGCCGTTCTCACCATCGCGCAAACGCACGGCCGCACGGGCCACTTGTGATTCAAAGTCTTTCATACGCTTTCAATTTTTGTCTCAAATGTTGAAGTAAATAGTGGAGCCGCGACTTAACCGTGCCCTCGGGAACGCCCAGCACCGCAGCCACTTGCGGAACGGTGAGTTCCTCCTCATAACGGAGGGCGAACAAGACCCGCCGGTCGAAAGGCAAACGCTGTAATTCGGCCCGCAAGGCACGGTCGAAATCCTCCGTGTCCATTCGCAACTCTTCCCGCGTCTCGTAACCGGCCCCGCAGTCTTCATCCCACTCCGCCCCGACGGACATCGTGTCAAGCCGGCGGTATTCGTTGCGGCAAAGGTTATAAGCCAGCGTGAACATCCAAGGGCTGAATCCCCGCCCCGCCTCGTAACGCCCACGGGCATCCCACACACGGAGAAAAGTCTCCTGCATGAAATCTGCCGCCCGCATCCCATCGCCGCCCAGCATCCGAAAGAAGAAGCCCTGCAGGCGGCGGGCATGACGGCGGTAGAGTTCATCGAACGCCTTCTCGTCATCGTGCCGCCCCACCCGCATCATCAGTTCCTCGTCCGGAAGGAGCTTATAAGCTTTCCTGAACCAAGCCCTCATCGCCATTTTTCCAGATAATCCAGATATACATCTTTCCGTTCTTCGGAGAAATGCCCGTTCTCCACGGAAGCCCGAAGGATGCGGTAGAGCCGCTCCGCCTTCTTATCCTCTCCCTTTTCCCGGTACGACCTCACCAGATGGGCCAGCATCACGGTGTAGTTCAGCTGCAAGCCTTCACTTCCGGACCACCAGGTTTCTTTCCTGAACTCCGGTTCGGTCAGGTAATCGAAATGGTAATCCTCCTCCACATGCCGTTTGGCCGCCGCGATGTTGTCGTAGGGACGCTCACTGTATTTATATACCAAGCCTTCGTTGTAGAGCTTATCGGCGATGTTCCCAAGGGGACGTCGTGCACCAGTGGCGAAATATCCCGGACGTCCCGTTTCCCGAATCAGATACTCCACCATGTCGCACAAAGCCTCCTCATACTCTTCCTCCGTCGTCACCTTGCGCGTCGGGAAAGAAGGTATGCCCAGCTTGCGGCACAAGACATTGCGATAAGAAGGCATCCCCAACATGGGAAGCACGACCAGCACCTTGTCCGTGTCCACTCCAAGCACCCGCTGCAGCATCACCTTGCCATACAAATCCATGTCGCCGTTCCCGAAAAAGAGACCGCCTTCGTCCATCCCCTGCAGCTGGTTGTAATCGTAACGGAGAATGAACGAGGGGTATTTCCCGTGTTCGTACTGCCGTCGGAGAATGTCGTTGAACAAGTCCGCCCGTTCGCCCTCTCCGTCCGCATCGCCCATCATCCACAAGTAGCCCAAGATGGCATCATAGCCCCGGTCCCTGATGTCGGCTGGCAACTGTTTCAGGGCCTTTTCCGCAAAAGCATTGCCCGGTCCTTGCTGGACCCGGTAGGCTGAGATATTATAGGTGAAAGTCCCGGGGATGGCTTGCTCCATCCGGGCCAAGACCGCTTGCATGGCCTTCCCTCCCTCACGGGGAGCCACCATCGACAGCCCCTTCGCGGCCTCGAAAAGGTTGCGCCAAGCCTTCTCGTCCAACGTATCCTGCATCACCACTCTGTCCCATGCCTTCACTTGTCCGGCATACCAAACGGAATCGCGGGACTCTTCAATGATTCCACGTATCTCTTGCGGTTCCTGCGCCCATAGGCACGCGGCAAAAGCGAATGCGCTTCCCGCCAGTATCCATTTCTTCATCTTTTTCTTTCCTTTAAATTGGTTTACGAATGTTCTTTCTTCCGACAGCTGCCAACACAGCATACACGCCACCTTCCAATCCGTTCAAAGAAAAAACAAATCCTAGTGGAAATGCAACGTGACAAACAGCAGTTCTTCAAGGACCGGAACCTCTACTACGCCACATTCCCCCATCCGCGAACAAGGGCAGAAAGGACAGCCTGAAAGTGTGCCGTGACTGGAAAAACACCATCGTCACATCAGTAGCCAAAGCCCAAAAAGAAGAAATGGAAAGAGGAATGAAAGAAGGAAGGGAGGGCGGCAGAAAAGCGCGAGATAGCATGAATATGAACAAGCCATTTCTTTCATAGACATGAATTCTCCTACAATTCATAAGGAGGGAATACGCAGAACTCATGCCCCGCGCATTCCCTCCTTATACCTATTTATATATATCACTCAGCGGCTGCCACGGCTTCCACTTGGCGATAGTTCACCAACTGGTCGGGCGTGAACTTGCGGATGAAGTTGAAGTGTTTCTCCACTTCGGCCTCGGCATAGTTCACATACACGTCCAGACTCTTGGCGAAGAGGTCGGGACGGCGGGTGGCATCCTGCAGCAACAAGTGACACATGATGGTGTCGGCCGCCATTTCCATCAGGCGGCGTGCCACGAAGTCATGCAACTCCTGATTGTTCATCTCTTTCACGGCGTTCGTGCAGGCATCGAACTTGTTGGCCATCTCCTTGATGCGGGTCATGTAGCCCTCGAATTCCGGAGCCGTCGGCACAGCCTCAAACTCGCGGATGGTAGCAATATAAGCCCCGTTAGTCACGTAACGGATAGCGGCCACCGTCTGCAATTGGGTGGTACCCTCGTAAATAGAAGTGATGCGCGCGTCGCGATAGATGCGCTGGCAGGCATACTCCAGCATGAAGCCAGAACCACCGTGAACCTGTATGCTGTCGTATGCATTCTGGTTGGCGTATTCGGAGTTCATGCCCTTGGCCAGCGGCGTGAAGCTGTCGGCCAGTTTGGCGTACTTCTTCTGCTCGGCACGTTCTTCCGGCGTCAACTTGCGCTCGCGGGCAATGTCGTCCAAAGCCTTGTAGATGTCCACATAGCGCGAAGTCTGGTAGAGCAACGCACGGCCGGCATCGAGCTTGGCCTTCATCGTGGCCAGCATATCGTACACGGCCGGGAAGTTGATGATTTCCTTGCCGAACTGCTTGCGGTCCTTGGCATAGGCCAAAGCCTCATTGTAGGCAGCCTGGCTCAGGCCGACCGACTGGGCGGCGATACCGAGACGCGCACCGTTCATCAGCGCCATGACGTACTTGATCAGTCCCAGCTTGCGGCTGCCGCAAAGCTCGGCTTTCGCGTTCTTGTAGACCAACTCGCACGTGGGTGAGCCGTGGATGCCCATCTTGTTCTCGATGCGGCGCACGTCCACTCCGCCGTCGCGCTTGTCGTAGATGAACATCGAAAGGCCGCGGCCGTCCTTCGTCCCTTCTTCCGAACGGGCCAGGACGAGATGGATGTCCGCATCGCCATTGGTGATGAAACGCTTCACGCCGTTCAACCGCCAGCAATTGTTGGCCTCGTCGAACGTGGCTTTCAGCATCACGCTCTGCAAGTCCGAACCGGCATCCGGCTCGGTCAGGTCCATCGACATGGTCTCACCGGCGCAAACCCTCGGGATGAAACGGCTGTGCTGGTCCTCGTCGCCGAACTCATACAACGTCTCGATACAATCCTGCAGCGACCAGATGTTGCCGAAGCCGGCATCGGCGGCAGCCACCACCTCGGCACACATCGTGTACGGCGTGATGGGGAAGTTCAGCCCGTTGTACTTGCGGGGCATCGTCATGCCGTTCATGCCGGCCTTCACCATCGCGTCCAGGTTTTCCACCGTGCCGCTGGCATAATCCACACGACCGTCATGGTGGTGCGGGCCTTCGGCATCCACGCCTTCGGCATTCGGTGCAATCACGTTGGCCGTGATGTCGCCCACGATTTCCAAAGTCTTGTCGTAAGAGTCCATGGCGTCGGCATAGTCCACCGGCGCATAGTCGAACTCGTCCTTGTCCCTGAAGTCGCGCTCTTTCAATTCCACGATGCGCTTCATCATCGGATTCTCCAAGTGATACTTGAGTTCCGGTATGTCTGAATAGTAATTAGCCATTGTTGTTTACTTGCTGTTTTGTTTGTAATACTTGATGAGCTTCGGCACGACTTCCTCCACCGTGCCGTTGATGACGTAGTCGGCGATGGCGTTGATCGGCGCGTTAGGGTCGCTGTTCACCGAAATGATGATGCCGCTTTCCTTCATGCCGGCGATGTGCTGGATGGCACCGGAGATGCCGCAAGCGATATACACCTTGGGGCGCACGGTCACGCCCGTCTGGCCGATTTGCAGGTCGTGGTCGCAGAAGCCTGCATCCACGGCCGCACGGCTTCCGCCCACTTCGGCATGCAGTTCGTGTGCCAGTTCATAGAGCATGTCAAACCCTTCCTTGCTACCCATGCCGTAACCTCCGGCAATGACGATGGAAGCACCCTTCAGGTTGTTCTTGGCTTTTTCCACATGGCGGTCGATGACCTTCACCACGTACTCTGTTTCGGGCACATACTTGGCCACATCGTGCACCACGACCTCGCCTTTATAATTCGGGTCGAGCACTTCAGCCTTCATCACGCCGCTACGGACGGTGGCCATCTGCGGACGGTTCTCGGGATTCACGATGGTGGCCACGATGTTGCCGCCGAACGCAGGACGGATCTGGTACAGCAGGTTTTCATAATGCTTGCCCGCTTTCTTGTCATCGTGTTCACCGATTTCAAGGGCGGTGCAGTCCGCCGTCAAACCGGAATGGAGCGCGGAAGACACGCGCGGCCCCAAGTCGCGCCCCACCACATCGGCTCCCATCAGGCAAATCTGCGGCTGTTCTTCCTTGAAAAGGTTGACCATCAAAGCCGTGTGAGGCAATGAAGTGTAAGGCGACAATCCCTGCGCATCAAAGATGTGCAGGCGATCCACGCCATAAGGCAATATCTGCGATTCCACCTTGCCCGTAATGCCGGCACCGGCAGCCACCGCTTCCAACTGCACTCCAAGCGTATTGGCCAACTTGCGCCCCTTGGTCAACAGTTCCTGACTTACTTCGGCCACCGTAGTGCCTTCAAGTTCACAATATACAAATACGTTATTCATCTTCTTTTATCCGATTGTATGGTTAGCCAATAATTCCTGTATCAATCCTTCCACGTCGGCATCCGCGGCCGTGAGCACCTTGCTCTCCTTGGCCTTGAACACGATGTTCTGCACGGCTTTCACCTTGGTGGGCGAGCCGCTCAGGCCACATTGTGCGAGGTCGGCATCCACATCGGCGGTGGTCAGCTGCCCCAACGTGAGATAAGGTTTCTTCTCGTAGTCGTCCGCGTATGCAAGCCCCTCGGCAGGCATTTCCATCGGCACCATGGCGCGTTTATACTTCATCACCAGCTTGGCGTTGCGCGGGCGGCAAGGCGCGGCACTCCCGTTCACCGTCAGCACGAGCGGCAACGGGGCTTCCACCGTCTCCACGCCACCATCGATATGGCGCTTCACCGTCATCTTCCCGTCGGCACACTTTAAAATCTCTTCCACGTAGGTCACCTGCGGCAACCCCAGCTTCTGTGCCACCTGCGGCCCCACCTGCGCCGTGTCGCCGTCGATAGCCTGGCGGCCACCCAAAATCACATCGGGCACCCCGATTTTCCGGATGGCCGTGGCCAAAGCATAGCTGGTGGCCAACGTGTCGGCACCGGCAAAGGCACGGTCGGTGAGCAGGTAACCGCCATCGGCCCCGCGATACAAACTCTCGCGAATCACTTCTGCCGCGCGTGGAGGCCCCATGGTGATGACCGTCACGGTAGAGCCCGGATTCGCATCCTTCAACCTCAAGGCCTGCTCCAATGCATTCAAATCCTCGGGATTGAAGATGGCAGGCAATGCGGAACGGTTCACGGTGCCTTCCGGTGTCATGGCATCCGGCCCGACATTCCGCGTGTCGGGAACTTGCTTGGCAAGTACAATGATTTTTAAACCCATAGTCCTTCGATAATTATCAATAATTTAAAATTTATCCTTTTGTTTCATGGTAAACCACATTCTGCAAATGTACTCATTTTATGGCAAGTGCCCAAGAAAAAGAGGGGATAAAAAAGATTCCATACGCCTATTTCCGGCCATTTCAGGCTTCCATCCGCTTTTTTAGCCGAAGAGACATGCCGCCAGCACACACAGCACCGGAGGACAAGGTGTCATGATGTCGCATTGCAAAAAAGATATTTACCTTTCCAAAAAGAGGATACTAAATCCATCACGGCAAAGAGTGTCATAGGTCTTATTATAAGGTAACAGGTGATAAACGTTGTGGTTTGATGTAGAAGAGAAAGGAAATACAACCTTACAGCTAGACAAAGATTCCACTTTATCCACAAAAACATCATGCATTCCGTGCGAAAAAAGCTATCTTTGCATGCAAGTTCCAACCATATCCCACCATGAAAAAAGGAATTCTTCTCTTGCTCGCGGCCGCATGGGTTTTATCCCTGCAAGCCTCCGGGGGAGCCGGCCGCATGAAAGGCTGTTGGGCAGACACCGCCAACAAGCAATGGACGCATGCTTTCTTCGACCGTTTTGCAATCTTCCAGAACAAATTTTGGACGTACGACAAAATATCCCTCGGGCGCGACAAGGGAACCATCGCGCTGAAACGGGGAAACGAGCGGATTACGTTGTATCTCCGTTTCCCGCCCGGCCAAGACAGCCTTTGCACCATTATACCTGCCTCGGGAGGCGCACCCGCCACGTTGCGCCTCCTGCGCGCCCCGGCCATCCCCTGGGAAACGGATGCCCCCGACAGTTTTCCGGGCACCTATGCAACCGATTCGTCCATCATCCAAGGCTACATCCCCTTCCGGAAAGCCGCAGACGAATTCTGCATCCATGTGGCATCGCCCTTCTCCGAAGACGAAATCGAAATCTGCCCGCGCATAGACTCATTGGGAAGATTCACCGCCACCGTCCCCGTGACGGGAATGACGCAAGCAAGAATCGACTACGTGCCAGACGGACTCTTAATCCCCGCCATCCTATTCCCGGAAGACACGCTGACCCTTTATGCCGACCAAGAAAAACGAATCTTCCTCATGGGGAAAAACGCCACCTTCAACCAGGAAGTCCAAGAAGGCCTGCGCCGACTCAATGCCGTCAAGGCACCCGACTGGCATCAATCCAAAGACTTGGCACCGGATGAATGGAAATCGCAATGCCTGCGGCAAATGCAGCTCAAACGCCAGGCCTTGGACGCCTACGCACACGGCATTCCCGCCCCCTCGCGCCGCGCATTGGCGTATCTTGACCGGAAAATCACGATGGAGTGTGCCAACCGGATGTTGCAAAAAAGCTTCACGCTCAAACGGAAAAAGTTTGAACGCTTCCCGCCCGCCTTCCTGCACACCTTGGACTCCCTGCTGGAATTGGCACGTCCGCCCTACACCGTCCCCGAAGACCTGCACTCGGCCTTGCGCACCTATTGCCATTATCATGCCACGCCATTCCCGGTAAGCGCAACCTTGCCAGCCATAACCTTGGCCGACTACCTGCACCGGAACCATATCCACACATTCAGCCCCCGCGAACTTTCCGACTTCAAGCTGGCGGAAGAAGGAACCTGCATGGCCCTCTCGCTGCAAGACATGAAAGCCGACACGGCCACATGGAGAACGCGCATGGCACCCTACCTGGAAGCCATGGAAAGAAGCAAGAAGCTCACTGAAGGAGACGAATTCCGCCAACTGGCGGACACCCATCGAGACAAAATCAAAACATGGAAAATCCGGCGCGACATTGAAAAAGACCTCGCCCCCTTGCAACTGCTACATATCCCGGCCGGACTCAAAGAATTCCATGCCGCAAGCCTGCTGGCACGGGAATTAGACCGGCAACGGTCTCCTTTCCCGCAAGAAATCATGGATTTCGCCCATGAACTGCTCCACACCCCGGAGCTATATGCCCTTGTGGCCAACCGCCAAAAATATTACCAGCAACTGCAAGCGCGCACCCTGTCGCACCCGCAAAGCCTGAGAAGCACTGAAGGACTCGAAAACATCAATGACCCGGCACGGCTTTGGGCAGAAATCATCAAACCGCACAAGGGGAAAATCATCTATGCCGACTTCTGGGGCACATGGTGCACCCCGTGCAAATGGCAGATGGAGGCCGTCCCCGCCCTGAAAGCATCCCTCGCAGACGAAAAAGACATCATATTCCTCTACTTGGCCGTACATTCCCCGCAAGAAAGCTGGCTCAACTTCTTGAAAGAAACAGACCTGACCGGCCCTCAAGCCGTACACTACAACCTGACACCGGAAATGAGCCACATGCTGACACGCTACCTCTCAGTGTCCGCATACCCCACCTACTTGGTCATTGACCGCAACGGGCACATTGCCGACCGAAATCCACCCACGCCCCGCGACGGGACACAACTGGCCGAATATTTGCGCAGCATGACACAAGACTGACGAACACGTCCCCCTCACTGCACGTGGAGAGCTACACACAAGGCCGGACACGGAAGTTCCTGGAATAAACCCGTATGTTTTCCAATCGTACGAACATTGTTCCTATTTGCTTTGCCCCAATTCCTCGCACACGGTCATTTCCGCCCCCCCCGGAACACCACTTTCAGCAGATGCAACCGGGTGCGGCACAAAAGCTTTGCCCCCTGTCCGCGCCGTATTTCTTCAGTTGTTCCTCCGCCTCGCGGCTCTTCCCTTCCACTTCCGCATCCGAAGCCGTGGGTTGGACATATTTCAATTCCATGATGTAGCTGTGCGCGATGTCCGCATAACGCGCCTTGTCCGGAAGCATCAGAAAATCACTGTAGCCGTAATTCAACTCTACCTCCGGCTCCACCAGATAGAGGGAGTTCAACGCCAGGTAGGCCTTGAAGAAGCCCTGCAGGTTGTGCTCACCGCGGATGCTGTCGTGGATGGAGGAGCTCTCCTTGTAACCTGAGTTTTGGATAATCTGTCATTGTCCAAAGTTGTAAGTTTAGCGCAAGTGTCCCCTTCGAAATGCCGGCAGCATTTCGTCCTGCCATGTGGTGTAAGGATTTGTTTGTTAAAACAAATATAACTGTCCGTGCGTTTCTTCCATATCGAATTTGATGGAAGGCTTTTTGTCGAACAGGCGATATGCGGCAATGCCGGAGGCGAGGTTCATCAGGAAATTGGCCTGCCCCCGGTGGCGCAAGTGTTCAATTTGGCAGATGTTCTTCAGCTCGTCGTTGATGCCTCTATTGCCAAGACTATCACGACCATTAGGCTTAAACTCCCTATAAATGATACCGTCATTACGCATATCATGATGCTAACCTCGGAACAGCGTTCAATCAAGCTTTTATTTGACCATTTAGGGATTTAGGGTGACGCAATGACGAAGTCAGGAAATAATACCCTCAAACATACGATGGGACACCATAGAGGCACACGGCCTCATCGCCACGTCCGTAAGTTCAACCGGAACAGGAATCCGTTTCGAAGGCAACGCATCAGACTTCCCAAATATCATCGAAGCCGATGTAAAACGGCAAAACGGCTGGGACTCACGGCAGAATCCCCTACGGGTGGGAAACGTCAGGCAATGGGTTTCCTGCCCGTTTTTATATCAACCCGCCACATTAAAAACACCCTATCCGCACAATAAAGAGAGACTGTATCCGTTCTTCTAAAGTATATTTAGCGACAAAAGACATGATAGAATACGTGAAGGGGCAAGTCGCCGAACTCACTCCGGCCATCGCCGTCATCGAGTGCCACGGCGTGGGCTACTGTCTCAACATCTCCCTGAATACATATTCCGCCTTACAAGGCAAGCAGGAAGCCAAACTGTACGTTTACGAAGCCATCCGCGAAGACGCCCATGTGCTCTTCGGCTTCGCCACGCGCCAAGAACGCGCACTTTTCCTGCTGCTCATCAGCGTGTCCGGCATCGGAGGCAACACAGCGCGCATGATTCTCTCCGCGCTCACCCCTGTGGAACTTATCAACGTAATCAGCTCCGGCAACGACAAACTGCTCAAGACCGTGAAAGGCATCGGGCTGAAAACAGCACAACGCATCATTGTGGACTTGAAAGACAAAATCGCCACGGTAGAAATCGAAGGAAACACGGAACTTGCCACCCGGGGCACTTCGCCTTTGGCACAAAACTCCGAAGTAATGGAGGAAGCCGTCGCTGCGCTCACTATGTTGGGTTTCCCGCCAGCCCCGTCACAGAAAGTGGCACTCGCCATCCTGAAAGAAGAACCGGACGCACCGGTGGAACGTGTCATCAAACTGGCTTTGAAGCAACTCTGAACCTTTTCCACGGAACCTGAAAACGCATGAAAAAAGTCCTGATACGGTTATGCTACGTCATTCTCTTGGCTACCAGCGCGAATGCCTTGGCAGACATGGGAGGAAATGCCATGCGTTTTCCCCGCCTGCAAGCCGAAGCTCCGGCCGATCCGGACTCCATACGCCCGCGCTTCAGCGTGAAACGCACGGCACCGCAGGAGGAAGCCGACCTGGAACGCAAGAGCATGGACTTGAAAGACCCCGACAACTTGGTCACGGACACAGTATATGACCCTAAAACAGGGAATTACACCGTCGGCACTAAAATCGGCGACAGCTACCTGAACGCCCCGGTCCTGATGTCGCCCGAAGAATACCAGGACTGGAGCCTGCAAAAGTCTCTCCGCGCCTATTACCGCCAACGCAACGCCGAAGAATTTGAAAACGCAGGCAAAAACAAATTCGACTTCACCGACATGCAGTTCGACCTCGGCCCGGCAGAAAAAATCTTCGGCCCGGGGGGAGTGCGCATCAAGACGCAAGGGTCGGCCGAGCTCAAAATCGGGGCGAACATGAAGAAGACCGACAACCCCAGCCTGGCCGAGAACCGCCGCAAGACGTTCGGTTTCGACTTCGAGGAAAACATCAACATGAGCATGAACGGCAGCGTGGGCGACAAAATCAACATGAACCTGAACTACAACACCGAAGCCACCTTCGACTTCGACGCGCAAAGCATGAAGCTGCGCTACGAAGGCAAGGAAGACGAAATCATCAAGCTCATCGAAGCCGGCAACGTGTCGCTGCCCACCAACTCGTCGCTCATCAAAGGTGCATCGTCCCTCTTTGGTCTGCGCACCGACCTGCAGTTCGGCAAGCTGAAACTGCAGACGGTGGTGTCGCAAAAGAAATCGGCCTCGAAAAGCGTGTCCTCGAAGGGCGGCACACAGACGCACGAATTCGAGTTCGCCGCCACGGAATACGAGGAAAACCGCCACTTCTTCCTCGCCCACTTCTTCCGCGACCACTATGACGACAACATGAGCCGCCTGCCCACCGTGATGTCCGGCGTGACCATCAAGCGCATTGAACTGTGGGTAACCAACAAGACCGGCAGCTACGAAAGCAACCGCAACATCGTGGCCTTCACCGACCTGGGCGAGCACGACAGCATCTCCAACCCGATATGGCATGCAGGGGCGGCCACCGTGGCCTCAAACAACGCCAACGACCTATATTCCACCATGGCCACGCAACATGCCGCCGCACGCGACATCAGCCAGACCTCAACGGAACTGGATGCCATCGCGGGATTCGAAGGCAGCGTGGATTATGAGAAACTGCAAAGCGCACGCCTGCTCTCCTCTTCGGAATATACGGTGAACACGGCACTCGGCTACGTGTCGCTCAACTTCGCGCTCCAACCGGACGAAGTGCTGGCCGTCGCCTTCGAATACACCTACGGCGGAGCCACCTACCAAGTGGGCGAGTTCTCCTCAGACCTGACCGACAACACCCAGGCCCTTTTCGTCAAGGCACTGAAAAACACCTCGAACACGCCAGACATGGGCAATTGGCACCTGATGATGAAAAACGTGTATAGCCTGAACGCCACCACGACGCAAAAGGAAGACTTCAAGCTCGACATTCAATACCAAAGCGACTCGGCTGGCGTGTATGTGTCCTATCTGCCCGAAACACAATACAAGAACGTGAAGCTCCTGCGCATCATGAACCTGGACCGCCTGGACAACAACAACAAGGCCAACCCCAACGGGCGGTTCGACTACGTGGAAGGCTACACCATCAACAAAGGGCGCATCTATTTCCCCGTGGTGGAACCTTTCGGCAGCCACCTGCGCCGTTACCTGAACGACAACGCCCTGGCCGAGAAATATTGCTTTGACGAACTTTACACGTCCACTAAAACCACGGCCCGGCAAATCGCGGAAAAAAACAAATTCCTGCTCACGGGCGAATACAAGGGCAACAACGGGGCGGAAATCAGCCTCGGGGCGATGAACGTGCCGCAAGGCTCCGTGACAGTGACGGCAGGCGGCGTGACGCTGGTGGAAAACCAGGACTACACGGTGGACTACTCCATGGGCGTGGTGACCATCATCAACCAAAGCATCATCGACGCGGGCACCAACGTGAGTGTGGACTTCGAAAGCAACGACAACTACGGCATGCAGCGCAAGACGCTCGTGGGCTTCAACCTGCAATACGACGTGAGCAAGGACTTCACGCTGGGCGGCACCTTCATGTTCCTCAACGAACAGCCGCTCACCACCAAGGTGAACATGGGCGAGGAACCGCTGAAGAACACCCTTTGGGGCGTCAACCTCTCGTGGAAGAAGGAAAGCCAGTGGCTCACCAACCTCATTGACAAAATCCCGCTCATCGACGTGACCGCCCCCTCGCAAATCAGTTTCACCGGCGAGTTTGCCCAGCTCATCGCGGGACAGAACCGGAAGATACAAGGCTCGGCCTCCTACATCGATGATTTCGAAAACACGAAAAACGGCATCAGCGTGATGCAGCCCACCAGCTGGATGATTTCCAGCGTGCCTTCCGACTTCCAGGAGAGCACGTTGGTGAACGACGTGCGGGCGGGCTACAACCGCGCCCTGCTCAGCTGGTACACCGTCGATCCGCTTTTCACACGGCAAAGCTCGTCGCTCACCCCCGCCCACATCAAAAGCGACCTGAACCAGCTGTCGAACCACTACGTGCGCGAAGTGTATGAACGCGAACTGTATCCCAACCGCACACAGACCAGCTACAACTCGGCCAGCTCGCTGCCCGTGATGAACATGGCCTTCTATCCCACCGAACGGGGTGCCTACAACCTCAACCCCAACCTGGATGCCAACGGACGGCTGCCCAACCCGCAGACACGCTGGGGCGGCATGATGCGCAAGCTGGACACCAACGACTTCGAAACGGCCAACATCGAATACGTGGAGTTCTGGATGCTCGACCCCTTCATCTACACCCGCGACACGGGCGGAAACCATGGCGGCGACCTCTACCTCAACCTGGGCGAAGTGAGCGAAGACATCCTCCACGACGGCAAGAAGTTTTTCGAGAGCGGCATGCCCATTGACGGCAATCCCAGCTACTACACGGAAACCGCATGGGGACGGGTGCCCAACACCACAAGCGTGGTCTATGCTTTCAACAACGAATCCGGGGCGCGCCAACGGCAGGACATCGGCCTGAACGGTTTGAGCAGCGAGGAAGAACGCACCTTCGGTGCCTATCGCGAGTTCCTTGCCGCCGTGCAGGGCAAGGTCAGCCCGGCTGTATTCGACTCCCTGATGGCTGACCCGGCCGCAGACGACTACCACTATTTCCGAGGCTCGGACTACGACGCGCAGCAGCGCAGCATCCTGGACCGCTACAAGTACATCAACCTGCCGGAAGGCAACTCCCGCTCAAACGAGAACGCCAACGAGTCCTACGACACCTCCTACAAGACCACCCCCGACGTGGAAGACATCAACCAGGACTACACGCTGAACGAATACGAAAAATATTACCAATACCGCATCAGCATCCGCCCGGAAGACTTCGTCGTGGGTCAGAATTACATCGTGGACCGACGCACGGCCAGCGTCAAGCTGCGCAACGGCAACACGGAGGAGGTGAACTGGTACCAATTCCGCGTCCCCGTGGACGAATACGAAAAGAAAGTGGGCAACATCAACGACTTCACCAGCATCCGCTTCATGCGCATGTTCATGACCCACTTCGAGCAACCCGTCATCCTGCGTTTCGCCACCCTCGACCTGGTGAAAGCCGAGTGGCGTTCCTACGAGCAAGCCCTCTACACGGGCGAGATGCCGGCCACGAGCGGCACGATGGAAATCTCGGCGGTGAACATCGAAGAGAACAACGACAAGACCCCCGTGAACTACGTGCTTCCCCCGGGCATCAGCCGCGTGGTGGATCCCTCGCAGACCCAGCTGGCGGAAGAAAACGAGCAGGCCCTTTCGCTCACCGTGCGCAACCTTGCCACGGGAGACGCCCGCGCCGTGTATAAGAACACCAACCTCGACATGCGGCAGTACAAGCACCTGCAAATGTTCGTCCACGCCAACGCCCTGGCCGAAAACGTGACCGAAACGGAAAACGGGCAGACCAGCGTGTTCATCCGCCTCGGCTCGGACTACCGCAACAACTTCTACGAATACGAAATTCCCCTCCAGCTGACCCCGGAAGGACGCTATGACACCTATTCGGGTGACCAATGCCGCGCCGTGTGGCCGGAAGAAAACATGCTGGACATCGACCTCTCCGTCTTCACCGACGTGAAGCAAGCCCGCAACCGCGAAAAGAGCCTCGGCAACACCAACCTGACCACCCTTTTCTCCACCTACGACGCAAACAAGCCGAACAACAAGGTCAGCGTCATGGGCAACCCGACACTGGGCGAGGTGAAGACAATCATGATCGGCATACGCAACAACTCGCGCGAAATGAAATCGGTCGAAGTCTGGGTCAACGAACTCCGCCTGCAAGAATACAGCAACGACGGCGGATGGGCCGCGCAAGGCACCCTGAACGTGCAACTCTCCGACCTCGGCAGCGTCAACCTGACGGGACACATCGAAACCGCCGGCTTCGGGGGCATCGAAGACAACGTGAATGAGCGCAACCAGGAAGACATGTACAACTACAGCATCACCACCAGCTTCGAGCTGGGCAAGCTGCTTCCCGAAAAGCTCCACTTCACCGCCCCCATCTATTACTCTTTCAACAAGGAAGTCATCCAGCCCAAATACAACCCGCTGGACACGGACATGCTCCTCAAGGACGCGCTGGATGCCTGTGCCACCGAACATGAGAAAGACTCGCTGCGCAGCCTGACCACCACGGAGACTACCAACAAGAACTTCAGTCTGAGCAACGTGAAGTTCAACATCGCCACCCCCAAGCATCCCATGCCTTACGACCCGGCCAACTTCTCGTTCAGCTACTCGCATAGCGAATCCAACAAGACAGGCGAGACCACGGCTTGGGAAACAGACAAGAACTGGAGCGGCACGTTCAACTACAGCTACTCGCCCGAATACAAGCCTTTCGAACCGTTCAAGAAACTCATCAAGAACAAAAGCAAGTGGCTGGACATCGTCCGCGACCAAAACTTCAACTACCTCCCGCAGAGCATCAGTTTCAACACCAACATCCTGCGCAACTACTACGAGTTCCAGGAACGCGACATAGAGAATCTTGACGACCCCATGTCGCTCCCCCTCTCCTACTCCAAGGAATTTCTTTGGAACCGCGATTTCAGCTTGCGCTGGGACTTGACCAAGAACCTGCGCTTCTCGTTCAACTCAGCCACCCATGCGGAAATCGAAGAACCGAACGTGCCGGTGAACAAAGACCTCTACCCCGACCAATACAAGGTGTGGAAAGACTCCGTGAAACATAGCATCCTGAGCTTCGGCACCCCGCTCGACTACCAACAGGACGTGACAGCCTCCTATCAAGTGCCGCTTGACAAGATTCCGGCCCTCTCCTGGATTGCCATGGACGGGAACTACACGGCCAACTATTCCTGGCAGCGCGGCATGGAACTGGAAGACGGCCTGACCTACGGCAACACCATCAACAACCAACGTTCCGTGACCATCAACGGGCGCTTCAATTTCGAAACGCTCTACAACTTCTCGCCATTCCTGAAAAACGTGAACCGCAAATTCTCCACCGCCGAACGGAAAAAAGCCAAAGACAAGAGCAACCGTGAAAAGGCAGCGGAAAAAGCCCGGAAAGAAAGAGAAAAGGCCGAAGCCGAAAAAGCCGCCCAAGAAGGCAAGGACAAGGAAGGCGACAACAAAACAAAAACTCCCTCCCGCACCACGACCAATGCCAAAGGCACGGCCAACGCCAAGACCCCGAACCCGAAATTCAAAGGCTATTCGGGCGAAGTCACCCTCTTCCCCGACTCCATGGTGGAAGTGCTCCACAACCAAAAGAGCCGCAAGATACGCGTCACCGCCGTGGACACGGCAGGCCGCCGCTACCCCATCAAATACAAACGGCTTAGCAACAACAAAATCCGCATCCTCAACCTGGACTCCGTGAAGCTGCGCGTCAACGTCATGGCCAAGCCCAAATTGGAAGAAAAGCCATGGTTCCCCTACTTGCAAGGAGCCACCCGCTTCCTCATGATGGTGCGCAACGTGAGCGTCAGCTACCGCAACACCTACGCCATGTCGCTGCCCGGCTTCCTGCCCAACGTGGGCGACATGCTCGGCCAGCGCACGGGTGGCGGCATGATGTCGCCGGGGCTTGACTTTGCATTCGGCATGACAGGTGACAGCTATATTGACAAGGCCAACGAACGAGGCTGGCTGCTCAACAACGACAGCATCAGCACCCCGGCCACGACCAACGCCATGGAAGACCTGCAAATCAAGGCCGTGCTGGAGCCCATTCCCGACCTGAAGATAGACCTGAACGCCAGCCGCACCATGAACAGCAACAAGAGCATACAATACATGTACGCCGGCATGCCCACCACACAGAGCGGAAGCTTCACGATGACCACCATCTCCATCAAATCGGCTTTCGAAAGCCGGGGCGATGCCAGCAACGGATATAGCAGCAAGACGTTCACCCGCTTCCAGCAATACCTGAACACGTTCCAGCGGCGCGTGGAGGCCCGCTATGCCAACGCCACTTATCCGGCCGCCACAGGATTGCAGGGAAAATTCGACCCGGCCAACGGCACGGTGAACAAATATTCGGCCGATGTGATGATCCCGGCCTTCCTCGCGGCCTACACCGGTGGAAGCGACATCAATTCACCCCTGGACATCTTCCCCTCGCTGGCGCGGATGCTCCCCAACTGGACCGTGTCCTACAAAGGACTGGGCTACCTCCCCTGGATACGTGACCACTTCAAGAGCGTCACGCTCAACCACTCTTACAAGAGCGTCTATTCCGTCGGTTCCTACAACACTTACAGCAGCTGGATGGAATACATGGGCGACCTGGGCTTCATCCAAAACACCACAGACAATTCCATCGTGCCGAGCAGCATGTACGACATCAGCAGCGTGTCCATCAACGAAGCCTTCTCCCCGCTGGCCGGACTGGACATGACGCTGAACAACAACATGACCTTCAAAGTGGAATACCGCAAGACACGCGTCCTGACGCTGAGCATGACGGCCGCCCAACTGAACGAAGCCTGCAGCAACGATTTTGTCATCGGGTGGGGCTACAAGATCAACGACTTTAAGCTCTCCTCGCTCTTCGGCGGACGGCGCGCACGAAGGGCTGCCCGCGCACGGAACAGCAACCAGAACAACACGAACACGCCCAATGCGCGCAACAACAACCGCAACAACCAGTCGAAAAACAGCCGCGCCATCAGCCATGACCTGAACCTGCGCTTCGACTTCTCCTTCCGCAACCAGGATGCCATCACGCGCAACATCCAGACCTCGCTTTCCGAAGCCACCAGCGGCAACAAGGCCGTCAAGGCATCGTTCAGCGCGGACTACACGATGAGCCGCTACGTCACCCTGAGCCTCTACTACGACCGCCAGCGCAACCAGCCGCTCCTCTCGTCGAACGCCTACCCCACCATCACGCAGGACTTCGGCTTCAGCCTGCGTTTCTCGCTGACACGGTAAATCTAATTACATTTTTGCCGATTAACAAAAAGGACACATATATCATGGAACAACCAATGCAAGAAAGGCATCCCGACCCGCTGACACCCATTTTCAATTACGAGAACGTGTTTTATAGTTTCTTTTACGACGACACCACGGCCTGCGTCCACCGCTCTCGGGAGTATGCGATGAACTACGTCTATTCGGGGGAAATGCTCCTTGACAACGGCGAGGAACAAATCCACGTGGGCAAGGGAGAATGCGTGTTCATCCCGCGCGACCACCACATCACTTTGTATAAAAGGCCGTGCGACGGGGAACGCTACTGCGGCATCTTCATGAACTTCACCCGCAACTTCCTCCGGGAAATGTATGCCAAAGGCGGCCCCTACAAAGTGCCTGCCGACACGCCCAAGCTCAAATCCGGCGTGGCCAAGCTGCCCAAGACGGCGGAAATCACCAGCCTGTTTGCCTCGCTGACCCCGTTCTTCGACCCGGAAGTGAAGCCCCGGGACGACTTCATGCACCTGAAGCTGGAAGAGGGCCTGCTCACCCTGCTCCACATCGACAAGCGTTTCGCGCCGACCCTGTTCGACTTCAACGAGCCTTGGAAAATCGACATACTCGACTTCATGAACAAGAACTACATGTATGAGTTCAACCTGGAAGAGTTGGCGCACTACACGGGACGGAGCCTCGCCACCTTCAAACGCGACTTCAGGAAAATCAGCGACCTGACACCCGAAAAGTGGCTCATCCGCAAACGATTGGAGGTTGCTTACAACCTGATGAAAGAGGGAGGGAACAAAGTAGTGGATGTCTATACCAAAGTGGGATTCAGAAACCAGTCACATTTTTCCTCCGCGTTCAAGAAACAGTATGGCTTCCCGCCGACAGCAGTTGCCCCCATTGTTTAGTTCATTAAGGATAGATATTCCAACGATGTCGCAAAAAGAATATGCCTATTTGAATTTAAGCAAATTAGAGAAAGAGACCGAAAATGAACCTCAAAAGAGGCGGAATAAAATTTTTTAGAAGCAAAATTTAAACAGACTATAAACAACGGTGGAAGCATTTGGCAACGATTGGCGTTTTTAGCAAATGATTGAACTTGCTGATTTGATTGCCGTTAGATAAAAGCACAGCCATTCATTGTACGTTCCCGTCTCATTGACATGCTGTATTCCCATATAATATCCAAGAATTCTTTTCTTCAATACATTGGATAGTTGCAGAACCGAATATTTGAGAACATGCTGCTCCATCAGGTACAATGTGTTGAGCAGCCGTCCAACTCTGCCATTCCCGTCAATGAAGGGATGTATCATTTCAAACTGATAGTGTATCAAAGCGGCTCGTACAAATACATTCTCTGAATCTTCATAATTGATGTACCGTTCAAGGTCGGAAAAGGCTTCAATCATGTCATCATATACGGGCGGAATAAACATCGCATCTTTCAGACCGTTTCCTTTCCAGCCTATCCAGACAGGAGAGGTGCGGAATTCTCCCGGATATTTCTTTTCATACCTCTCACTATTGCACATCAGGTAATGGGCGTTTTTCAACAGACGGGCACTCAACGGCAGTTCGTTCATCGCTTCGATGGCGTAGGAAGTAGCTTTCAGCAGGTTGTGCGTATCTTCTTTCAACGAATTATCCGCATCCGGCATAAAGCCAAAAGACAAAGGCTGTTCGCCCAATGCCAATTTACAGGAATTTTCCGCTTCCTGCCACATCAATTGCTTAATCTGTTCCTCGGAAAGTTGTGAAGCGTCATCATTAAA
Organism: uncultured Paraprevotella sp.; assembly: GCA_944319925.1. Taxonomy (GTDB): domain Bacteria; phylum Bacteroidota; class Bacteroidia; order Bacteroidales; family Bacteroidaceae; genus Paraprevotella. The sequence goes on along the minus strand of CALUFQ010000048.1, from coordinate 3 downwards.
TTG
>CALUFQ010000047.1 GCA_944319925.1 uncultured Paraprevotella sp. | reverse complement strand
TTGCGCTTCAGGATGGGCTTGAACCAACGACCCCCTGATTAACAGTCAGGTGCTCTAACCAACTGAGCTACTGAAGCGGTTAAGAGTACATCTTCCGCAAATGCGCTGCAAAAGTAGTGGTATTTTTTGAATTGTGCAATTTATCGGGTAAAAAAATGACTTGAATTTGAAAAAATCATAAGGAAAAGGAATAGTTTTGCCCTTTGTTTGCCATTATCAAGTCGAAATGATTAATTTTGTGGCATGAAAAAAATGATTTTGGCGGCGGGATTGGTTGCAGTACAGGCCTTCCCCCTTTCGGCACAAAAGAGCGACAATCATAATTTTGAGATCTCCAAGAATTTGGAGATATTCAATGACATTTATAAGCAGCTGGATTTGTTCTACGTGGACACGCTGTCGGCTGACACGGTCATCGAATGGGGCATTGATGCCATGTTGCGCCAAGTGGATCCTTTCACGGAGTATTATCCGGAGGAGGGCTTGGACGCGCTGAAGGAGATGACCACAGGCAAGTATGCAGGCGTGGGGGCGATAATCCGCTATTATAAAAAGGAAGATTACGTGATGATTGTGGAGCCTTTGGAAGACAGTCCGGCGAGAGATGCCGGGGTGAAGGCTGGCGATCTCATTGTGGCGATAGACGGCGAAGACATGAAGGGCAAGAATACGCAGGAGGTCAGCAACCAGCTGCGGGGGGATGCCGGCTCTACTTTTGAGCTGTCCGTGAAGCGCACGGGGGTGGAAGAACCGCTGGTGTTCAAGGTCACGCGCCGCAACATTGCGATGCCGCCCGTGCCCTACTATGGCATGGTGTCGGATAGCGTGGGATACATCTATTTCGAGCGTTTCGTGGATGGTTGTTCGCGCGACGTGCGCCGGGCCGTGGTGGATTTGAAAGAGAAAGGTGCCAAGTCGCTGGTGCTGGACTTGCGGAGCAACGGGGGCGGTTTGTTGCGTGAGGCGGTGGAAGTGGCCAACTTGTTCATCCCGCGCGGCAAGAAAGTGGTTTACACGAAAGGGAAGCTGGCTTCGGTCAATTCGGAATACTATACGGAAAAGGAACCTTTGGACTTGGACATCCCGATGGTTGTTTTGGTTGATGGCGGGACGGCTTCTTCAGCGGAAATCATTTCCGGCGCATGGCAGGATTTGGACCGCGCGGTCATCGTGGGCCGGCGCACCTACGGGAAAGGGCTGGTGCAGATGATTCGCGAGCTGCCCTACCATGGAAGCCTGAAGGTGACCACGAGCCGTTATTATATCCCCAGTGGACGTTGCATCCAGGCATACGACTACCGTCATCTGAACCCCGACGGGTCGGCCGGTACGGTGCCGGATAGCCTGACCCGTGTGTTCAAGACCGCCGGGGGCCGCGAAGTGAGGGACGGGGGAGGCATCAAGCCCGATGTGGTCGTTGAGCCGGACAGTCTGCCTTCGATTGTGTATGACGTGGCGGCTTCCGACGTGCTGGTGGAGTATGTGAACCAGTTCGCGAATGCGCATCCATCCATTGCCCCGGCGGGAGAGTTCTCTTTGTCGGACGAGGATTATGACGATTTTGTCAAATTGGTGGAACAAAGCGATTTCACGTATAAGCGGCGGACGGAGGAGGTGATGAAGCTCTTGGAGAGTGCGGCGCGTTTCGAAGGTTGCTACGAGGAGGCCAAGCCGGAGTTTGAGGCTTTGGCCAAGAAACTTTCGGGCGGGGTTGGCGCGGACTTGGAAAAGCCGAAAAACAAGAAGGCCATCAAGGAGTCCTTGGAGAGCAACATCGTGTCGCGTTATTATTTCAACCGGGGGGCTATCCTCCAACAGCTGAAGGATGACAAGGACTTGAAAACCGCGTTGGAGATTCTGGCGGACAAGGAACGTTACGAACAACTTTTGAAACCTGTTGAGAAATGAGGAAACGGTCGAATCCCAACAAGGGAGTCATGCTGGGCATCATGGCCATGGCCATTGTGGTGCTGGCTGTCGTGGTGGTGTTTTGGATGTGGTGTTTCCCCGATGGGAAATCCAAGCCCGGCGACGGGCTTGCGCATTACCAAGTCGTGTTGGCCGAAGGCTTCAAGGGCGACAGCGTGATGTTGCAGGTCAACGACAGCACGATGTGGGCGCGGAGGGTCGTGTCCGATTCGTTGGAAGTGCCCCTGGCCGTGGCGGGGGAGGGCAACCTGCTGATGGTGGCGCGTCCCGAGGCGGACAGAGTCAGCTCGTTCGAATTGCCGGACGAAGGCGGGCGGGTCGTGTTGCGACAGCGTGACGGCGAGGTGCGGATGGACGGTTTTTGAACCTTGCAGGCAGTTTGCGGGGAAAAAATAGGGCGACTTTCTTGGAAAGTAAGGCAGATTTACTTATCTTTGCAGCGCAATGATGAGAGTGAGGGGCTTGACAAGGCTCCTCACTTTGCATTTAAACAGTAGGCACATGATAGACAAAAGCATTGTTGAGAAGTTGGCGGAAGAGTGGCTGCAGGGAAAAGATTATTTCCTGGTGGATGTCACGGTGAGTCCGGACGACCGCATCGTCGTGGAGATTGACCATGCCGAAGGCGTGTGGATTGAAGACTGCGTGGAATTGAGCCAGTTCATCGAGGGGCGGTTGAGCCGCGAGGAGGAAGACTATGAGCTGGAAGTGGGCAGCGCGGGATTGGGGCAACCCTTCAAGGTGTTGCAACAGTATGTGAACCACATTGGGCACGAGGTGGAGACGCTCACGAACGACGGCCGCAAACTGCACGGCGTGTTGGCGGCGGCCGATGCGGACCATTTTGAACTGACCGTAAGGGTGAAGAAAAAAGCGGAAGGGGAGAAACGCCCGAAGTGGGTGGACGAGACGGAGCCTTTGCGTTATGATGAAGTGAAATACACGAAATATCTAATAAGTTTTAAATAAGACCATGGCAAAAAAAGCAGAAACCATCAGTTTGATTGATACGTTTGCAGAGTTTAAGGAGACGAAGAACATTGACCGCGCCACGTTGGTGAGTGTCTTGGAGGAGAGCTTTCGCAGCGTCATAGCCAAGATGTTTGGCTCGGACGAGAACTATGATGTGATTGTGAACCCCGACAAGGGCGACTTTGAGATATATCGCAACCGCACGGTGGTGGCCGACGGCGAGGTGAAGGACGACAATCGTGAAATCAGCCTTACCGACGCACGGCAGATTGATGGCGATTATGAAGTGGGCGAGGAAGTGAGCGAGAATGTGGATTTTGCCAAGTTCGGCCGTCGTGCCATCCTCACGTTGCGCCAGACTTTGGCCAGCAAAATCCTGGAACTGGAGCACGACAGCTTATATAATAAGTATAAAGACCGTGTGGGTGAAATCGTCAGTGCCGAAGTCTATCAGGTGTGGAAGAAGGAAATGCTTTGCGTGGACGACGAGGGTAACGAGCTGTTGTTGCCCAAGACCGAGCAGATTCCCTCAGACTTCTACCACAAGGGCGAGGCCGTGCGGGCGGTAGTGGCGCGTGTGGACAACACGAACAACAACCCGAAAATCATTCTGAGCCGCACGTCGCCCGTGTTCCTCCAGCGTTTGCTGGAAGCCGAAGTCCCGGAAATCCACGATGGCTTGATTACGGTGCGCAAAATCGCCCGCATGCCGGGCGAACGGGCCAAAATCGCAGTGGAGAGTTACGATGACCGCATTGATCCGGTAGGTGCCTGCGTGGGCGTGAAGGGTAGCCGTGTGCATGGCATTGTGCGCGAGTTGCGGGGCGAGAACATCGATGTGATTAATTACACTCAGAACATCTCCCTCTTCATTACCCGCGCGTTGAGCCCCGCCACGGTGAACAGCATCAAGATCAACGAAGAAGACCGCAAGGCGGAGGTCTATCTGAATCCCGACCAAGTGTCGTTGGCCATTGGCAAGAACGGTCTGAACATCAAGCTGGCCAGCATGCTCACGGAATACACGATTGACGTGTTCCGCGAGGTGGATCCCGAAGGCGGGGAAGAGGACGACATCTATTTGGATGAATTTGCAGGCGACATTGACCCGTGGGTGATTGACGCGTTGAAAGGCATCGGTATGGAGACGGCTAAAGACGTGCTGAACGCACCGCGGGAGATGTTGGTTTCGCGTGCCGATCTGGAAGAAGAGACGGTGGACGAAGTATTGAGAATTTTAAGGGAAGAGTTTGAGGAAGAATAATAGCGCGTATGAGCATAAGACTGAATAAAGTAACCAAAGAATGTAATGTGGGACTGCAGACGGCTGTCGAGTTCCTGCAAAAAAAAGGCTTCAAGGAGGTGGAGGCCAACCCCAACACCAAAATTACCGACGAGCAATACCAGATGCTGGTCGCGGAATTTAAGAAGGACAAAGGTTTGAGGGACGACGCGGATGTCATCAGCCGCAAACGGCAACACAAGGAGAAAAAGGCGACCATCGCATTGCCGGAAGAAAAGCCGGTAACCATCAAGACTGCCACGGAAGTCCGGGCGGAGGCACGCCCGAAGATAGTGGGCAAGATAGACCTTGACAATCCGGGGCGAAAGCCGGTGGCCGTGCAGCCGGAGGCAAAGCGCCAGGAAGCACCTGCCGTGGTGTCGGTGGCTGAACCCGCCAAGGACGCGCCTGCCAAGGAGCCTGAAGTGGTGGCGGAAGAGCCGAAACCGGCCGCAGCCCCGAAAAAGGAGTCCATCGGCACGGAAGAGAATGGCGTGTTCCGCCTTAACCACGATGCCGCAGTGATGCCCCAACTGAAAGTGAAAGGGCATATTGACTTGGAAAGCTTGAACCAGTCCACGCGTCCCAAGAAGAAGACGAAAGAAGAGAAACGCAAGGAACGCGAGGAGAAAAACCGGCAGGAGCGTAACCGCCAAGGAGGCGGGCAAGGTGCTGCTTCTGCGGACGGCGGCGGCAAGAAAAAGCAACGGGTGCGGATCGGGAAGGAACGTGTCGATGTGAACGCCGTGGCTGGAGTCATGCAGCAGCAAGGCGGTAAGAAGAAAGATAACGCGCCCGGCGGAAATGCCGGAGGCGGAAAGCATGGGAAAGGCAAGAACCGCCAGCAACAGGCCGTGCGGAATGAAGTGTCCGACGAAGACGTAGCCAAACAGGTGAAGGAGACCCTGGCGCGGCTGACGAGCAAGAACAAGGCGAACAAGAGCGCGAAATACCGCAAGGAGAAACGCGAAAGTGTCAGGGCTTCGATGGAGGAACAGCTCGAAGAGCAGGCCGCCGAAAGCAAGGTGCTGAAGCTGACGGAATTCGTGACGGCCAATGAGTTGGCGGCCATGATGAACGTGCCGGTCACCGAGGTCATCAGCACCTGTATGAGCGTGGGCATCATGGTGTCCATCAACCAGCGCATGGACGCGGAGACCATCAACCTTGTGGCCGAGGAATTCGGTTTCAAGACGGAATATGTCAGTGCGGAAGTCTCGGAAGCCGTCAACGAGGAGGAAGACGACGAGGAAGATTTGGTGCCGCGCGCCCCCATCGTGACGGTCATGGGACATGTCGATCACGGAAAGACCTCTTTGCTTGACTATATCCGCAAGACCAATGTCATTGCCGGCGAGGCCGGCGGCATCACGCAGCATATCGGCGCCTATAACGTGACGCTGGAAGACGGACGCCACATCACCTTCCTCGACACGCCGGGGCACGAAGCCTTCACGGCCATGCGAGCCCGTGGTGCGCAGGTGACGGATATCGCCATCATCATCATCGCGGCGGACGACGACATCATGCCGCAGACGAAGGAGGCCATCAACCATGCCATGGCGGCGAATGTCCCCATCGTGTTTGCCATCAACAAGATAGACAAGCCGGCGGCCAATCCCGACAAGATTAAGGAAGGGCTGGCACAGATGAACTTCCTCGTGGAGGAATGGGGCGGAAAATACCAAAGCCAGGACATTTCGGCCAAGAAAGGCATCGGCGTGGACGAGCTGTTGGAGAAGGTGCTTCTCGAAGCCGAGATGCTCGACCTGAAAGCTAACCCGAACCGCAAGGCCACGGGTTCCATCATCGAATCTTCCTTGGACAAAGGACGTGGCTATGTGGCCACGGTGCTCGTGTCCAACGGAACGTTGCACGTGGGCGACATCGTGCTGGCCGGTACGAATTACGGCCGTGTGAAAGCCATGTTCAACGAGCGTAACCAGCGCGTGAAAGAAATCGGGCCTGCCGAAGCGGCCACCATCCTGGGTTTGAATGGCGCACCGACGGCGGGCGACACGTTCCATGTGATGGACACCGAACAGGAAGCACGTGAGATTACTAACAAGCGTGAACAGTTGCAACGCGAACAAGGGTTGCGCACACAGAAGATACTGACACTCGACGAGGTGGGCCGCCGCATTGCTTTGGGCGGATTCCAGGAATTGAACGTCATTGTCAAAGGCGACGTGGACGGTTCCATCGAGGCTTTGAGCGACTCGTTGATTAAACTTTCCACCGAGAAGATTGCAGTGAACGTCATCCACAAGGCCGTCGGACAAATTTCTGAGAGCGACGTGGCGTTGGCGGCAGCTTCGCAGGCCATCATCATCGGTTTCCAGGTGCGTCCTTCGGCCACCGCGCGCAAGTTGGCCGAACAACAAGGCGTGGATATCCGGCTTTATTCCATCATCTACGATGCGATAGAAGAGGTGAAGTCGGCCATGGAAGGCATGTTGGCACCGGAAGTGAAAGAAGAGGTGACGGCCACAATCGAAGTGCGCCAGGTTTACCATATCAGCAAGGTGGGTACTGTGGCCGGTGCATACGTGGTCGATGGAAAGGTGCAGCGTAGCAACAAGGCACGTGTCATCCGCGACGGCATTGTGGTACACACCGGTGCCATCAACGCCCTGAAACGTTTCAAAGACGACGTGAAGGAAGTGGGCACGAACTTCGAGTGCGGTATCAGTCTGGTGAACTACAACGACCTGCGTGAAGGCGACCTGATAGAAACTTTCCAGGAAGTGGAAGTGAAGGCCAAATTGTAAGACGGGATGATAAACGTGTTGGACATTCTCGTGCTCGGTGTGCTTGTGGCGGGCTTGGTGAAAGGCTGGATGAGCGGCTTTTTCCGGCAAGTGGTTTCGTTTTCGGGCTTTTTTGTCGGTCTGTTGGCGGCTTTCCTGTTCTATTCCGTCGTGGGCGACTGGCTGGCTCCCTTCGTGGGAGGCAATGTGTCGGTGTGCCGGGCGGTGGCATTTGTGCTGGTGTGGATTGGCGTCCCGTTGGCCTTGTCGGCGTTGGCCAATATGTTGACGCGTGTGGCAAGGCATGTCAAACTGGGGGGCGTGAATCGCTTGGGAGGCTCCTGCCTGTGCGCATTGAAGTACATGGTGTTTCTGAGTTGTGTACTGAATGTCTGCGCCATCATACACCTTTTACCTCCGGCCATGGTAGGGAATTCCCGGCTTCATGCGCCGGTCTGTGCCATTTCGGGGAAGATGTTCGAGGTATGTACGCCACATGTTGTCCGTGCCGTGGACGGGATACGCTCCATTTCCACAAACATCAGTGCCACGGACAGGTAGCTTTTACCTATTTATATATACAAATCTACGATGAAGGCGGGAATGCGTACATGATGGCAATGTCGTGTGGGCATTCCTCCTTTGGCTATAAAGACAGTAATGGAAGAGAAAGACAAGAAAAACGATAAGTCGGGCGGCGGTGCGGAGGAGAAGAACCGTTTCGTGCGCGAGGTGGCGCAGAAGAAGTACGAATATGGCTTCACCACTGACGTGCAGACGGAAATCATCGACCGCGGCCTGAACGAGGACGTGGTGCGGCTCATCTCCGCCAAAAAGGAGGAACCGGACTGGCTCTTGGAGTTCCGTCTGAAAGCGTTCCGCCATTGGCAGACACAGCAGCAGCCGTCGTGGGGGCACTTGACGTTGCCCGAGATAGACTACCAGGCCATTTCCTATTATGCCGACCCGACGAAGGGCATGAAAAAGGACGGCCCGAAGAGCTTGGACGAGATAGACCCGGAACTGATGAAGACGTTCGACAAGCTGGGCATTCCCTTGGAGGAACGGCTTGCGTTGAGCGGCACGGCGGTGGATGCCGTGATGGATTCCGTTTCGGTAAAAACGACTTTTAAGGAGAAACTTTCCGAACGTGGCATCATTTTTTGTTCCATCAGCGAGGCCGTGCGCGAGTATCCCGACTTGGTGAAGCAGTATTTGGGCTCCGTGGTGCCTTACCGCGACAATTACTTTGCGGCGTTGAACTCGGCTGTTTTCAGCGATGGGTCGTTCGTGTATATTCCGAAAGGAGTGCGTTGCCCGATGGAACTTTCCACCTATTTCCGCATCAACGCCCGCAACACGGGACAGTTCGAGCGCACACTCATCGTGTGCGACGACGGGGGCTACGTGTCCTATCTCGAAGGCTGCACCGCGCCCATGCGCGACGAGAACCAGTTGCATGCGGCCATCGTGGAAATCGTGGTGAACGAGAATGCCGAGGTGAAGTACAGCACGGTGCAGAACTGGTATCCCGGCGATGCGGAAGGACGGGGCGGCGTGTTGAACCTGGTGACCAAGCGCGGCCACTTGCGGGGCGCGAACAGCAAACTGTCGTGGACGCAGGTGGAGACGGGCTCGGCCATCACGTGGAAATACCCCAGCTGTGTCCTCGCCGGCGACAATTCGCAGGCGGAGTTCTACAGCGTGGCCGTGACCAACAACTACCAACAGGCCGACACGGGCACGAAGATGATTCATTTGGGGCGCAACACGAAGAGCACCATCATCAGCAAGGGCATTTCCGCCGGGCGGAGTCAGAACTCCTATCGCGGGCTGGTGCGCGTGGCGCCGAAGGCCGACGGGGCGCGGAATTACAGTTCGTGCGATTCCCTCCTGTTGGGAAGCGAATGCGGGGCGCATACTTTCCCTTATATGGACGTACACAACGACACGGCCATCGTGGAGCACGAGGCCACGACCTCGAAGATTTCTGAGGAACAGCTTTTCTATTGCAACCAGCGCGGCATTCCCACGGAAGAGGCGGTGGGGCTGATTGTGAACGGCTATGCCAAAGACGTGATTAACAAACTGCCGATGGAGTTTGCCGTGGAGGCTCAGAAGCTCCTGAACGTGTCGCTCGAAGGCACGGTGGGTTAAAAACATATAAAGAAAGGGACGAGAGAGATGTTAGAGATAAGAGATTTGCATGCCAGCATCAATGGCAAAGAGATATTGAAAGGAATTGACCTGACGGTGAATGCTGGCGAGATTCACGCACTGATGGGACAAAACGGGGCGGGAAAAAGCACGTTGAGTAATGTGTTGGTGGGAAATCCCGCCTATGAGGTGACGCGCGGCAGCGTGACCTTCAACGGCAAAGACCTTTTGGCGATGAAACCGGAGGAAAGGGCGCACGAAGGGTTGTTCCTGTCGTTCCAGCAGCCGGTAGAGATTCCGGGCGTGTCGATGGTCAACTTCATGCGTGCGGCGGTGAACGCCAAGCGCAAGTATAAAGGAATGGAGCCGATGAATGCGGGTGATTTCCTGAAAATGATGCGCGAGAAGCGGAAAATCGTGGAGCTGGACAGCAAGCTGGCTAACCGTTCGGTGAACGAAGGGTTCAGCGGCGGCGAAAAGAAGCGCAACGAAATCTTTCAAATGGCCATGCTTGAGCCCATGTTGAGCATCCTTGACGAGACGGACTCCGGGCTGGACGTGGATGCGCTGCGCATCGTGGCCGAGGGCTTTAACAAGTTGCGCACACCGGAAACGTCGGCATTGGTTATCACCCACTACCAGCGTCTGTTGGACTACCTGAAGCCCGATGTGGTACACGTGCTGATGGACGGGCGCATCGTGAAGACCGGAGGCCCGGAACTGGCCGTGGAGATAGAACAGCGGGGATTTGATTGGATCAAGGCCGAGGCCGAGGCTGGCTGAAAGGAGGCGGAAGCATGAAAAGCGAACAGCAATATATTGATTTGTTCACCGCCAACCGCGACTTGCTCGACCGGAACGGTGCGGCGGTCATGAATGCCTGCCGGGAAAAGGCTTTTGCGGATTTTGCCCGCTTGGGCTTTCCGACGCAGAAGATGGAGCGTTACAAATACACGGACGTGGAGGCCGCTTTTGCCCCCGACTACGGGGTCAACCTCTCGCGGCTGGAGTTTGCCGTGAACCCTTATGAGGCATTCCGTTGCGATGTGCCCAACCTGAGCACCTCGCTCTATTTCATGGTGAACGATGCTTTCGGTCAAAAGTCGCTCCCGGCGGCTGCGTTGCCCGAGGGGGTGGCCGTATGTTCTTTGAGACAGGCGGCGGAAGTTTATCCGGAAAAGGTGGCGGCTTGCTACGCCAAGCTGGCGCGCACGGAGAAGGATGCCATCAATGCCCTCAACACGATGCTGGCCCAGGACGGCCTTTTCGTCTATGTGCCCAAGGGTGTGGCCGTGGAGCGCACGATACAGGTGGTCAACCTCTTGCGTTCCGATGTCGATTTGATGGTCAACCGCCGGGTGCTGGTCGTGTTGGAGGACGGGGCACAAGCGCGCCTGCTCTTCTGCGACCATGCGATGGACGACCGTGAGTTCCTGACCACGCAGGTGGTGGAGGTCTTTGCCGGGGCGGACGCACATCTGGATTTGTATGAACTGGAGGAAACGCACGTGAAGAACCGGCGTTTCAGCAACATGTATGTGGACTTGCAGCGCGGCAGCGTGGTGAACCTCTATAATTTCACGCTGCACAACGGCCTGACGCGCAACCGCACCGATGTGTCGCTTTCCGGGGAAGGGGCCGAGGTGAACCTCTACGGCGGTGTGATTGCCGACAAGGAGCAGCATGTGGACAACAACACGCTCATCGACCACCGGGCGGAGCGTTGCACGAGCCGCCAGTTGTACAAGTATGTGATGGACGGGCGTTCCGTGGGAGCTTTTGCCGGGCGCGTGCTGGTGCGCCACGGGGCTCAGCACACGGTGTCGGAGGAACGCAACGCTAACCTTTGCGCCACGCGCGAGGCGCGGATGTACGCCCAACCCATGCTGGAGATTTATGCCGACGACGTGAAGTGCAGCCACGGTTCCACGGTGGGGCAGCTCGACGAACAGGCTTTGTTCTACATGCAGCAACGCGGCATCAGCCGCGAGGAAGCACAGATGCTCCTGAAGTTCGCTTTTGCGGGCGAGGTCATCGATGCCATCGCCTTGGAGGCCCTGCGCGACCGCTTGCGCCACTTGGTGGAGAAGCGCTTCCGGGGCGAGCTGAGCCGTTGTTCAGGCTGCAAACTTTGTAAATAGGAGGGACTAAGATGTACGACGTAGCAGAAGTAAGGAAAGATTTCCCTATTTTGGGGCGCGAAGTTTATGGGAAACCGTTGGTGTATCTGGACAATGCCGCCACGGTGCAGAAGCCGCGCCAGGTGGTGGAGGCCATGTCGGAGGAATATTATAATGTGAATGCCAACGTCCATCGCGGGGTGCACTTTCTGTCGCAGCAGGCCACGGAACTTCATGAGGCAGCCCGCGAGACGGTGCGCCGTTTCCTGAACGCCCGCAGCACTGCGGAAATCGTCTTCACGCGCGGCACGACAGAAAGTATCAATCTCGTGGCCGCTTGTTTCGGTGAGGCGTTCATGCGCGAGGGCGACGAGGTCATCGTCAGCGAGATGGAGCATCATGCCAACATCGTGAGCTGGCAGCTCCTGCAGGCGCGGAAGGGCATCAGGCTTCGCGTGATTCCGGTGGACGACCGGGGGCAGCTCAGGATGGATGAATATGAGCGGCTCTTCAACGAACGGACGCGCATCGTGAGCGTGACGCACGTGAGCAACGTGCTGGGCACGGTGAATCCCGTGCGTCGCATCGTGGACGTGGCGCATGCCCACGGGGTGCCCGTGCTCATCGACGGGGCGCAGAGCACACCGCACTTTGCCGTGGACGTGCAGTCGCTCGGTTGCGATTTCTTTGCTTTCAGCGGCCACAAGGTCTATGGTCCTACGGGCATCGGTGTGCTTTACGGGAAAGAGGAATGGCTCGACCGCCTGCCGCCTTACATGGGTGGAGGCGAGATGATAGGCCACGTCTCGTTCGAGCACACGACATTTGCCGATTTGCCGCTGAAATTCGAGGCCGGGACACCGGACTACGTGGCCAGCACGGGGCTTGCCCGCGCATTGGATTATGTGTCGGGTCTCGGGATGGATGCCATCCAGGCGCACGAGCGCGACCTGACGCGGTATGCGCTCGACCGCTTGCGCGAGATTCCGGGTATGCGCATTCTCGGCGAGGCGGACGACCACGACGCGGTAGTCTCTTTCTTGGTCGGGAACATCCATCATTTGGATATGGGGACGTTGCTCGACAGGCTGGGCATTGCCGTCCGTACGGGACATCATTGTGCCGAACCTCTCATGCGCCGTTTCGGGGTGGAAGGGACGGTGCGTGCCTCGTTTGCGCTGTATAACACCCGTGCCGAGATTGACGCGCTGGCCGACGGCATCGTGCGCGTCTCGCGGATGTTCTGATAAGAGGGGCGGCTGGAGCAATCAAAAAGGGAAGAGCGGTTTTAGTTCCACTCTTCCCAAGTATAAAGTTCGCTGCTTTCGTGTGCCAGGTCGTAGAGGGCTTCGCGCGCCTCCTCTTCCGTGGCCCCGTAGGCGTAGCATGAAGGGTTTTGCAATTGATAGGCCAGGAAGCCGTCCATAGTCTCTTCGATGCGATAAGACAGTTGTGTGTCCATAACTCTTCGTGTTTTTTAGGTTTGATGCAAAGGTAGCCTCTTCATGTTACATTTTTATGAAATGGATGATAAAATGTTTTTTCTTTTTTCGGCCTCTGCAGCGGGGAATCTCTGTAACGGATTGCGGCTTGGCCGTTTGGCGGGAATGAAAAAAGGAAAGTTGTATGTTTGGGGATTTTGTTCGCCATGCGGATGCCAAAATAAACCGCGCCGGAAATCACTTCCCAGCGCGGCCTCGTTAATCTAAAACTAACACTATTATGAAAAGACCTAATCTTATGTGCTTTTTGTTTTTCTGATTGTCAATTACCACAAGTCTTCCCACACGTTGTTGCGGTTGGCTTCGGTTGGTGCAATCGGGTCTGTTGATTCCTGTATGACGCTGCTCTCAAGCAACAACACTTCCCCTTCCAATACTCTCACCTCTACTTGCGGCGTTTCATAAATCTTCTTTTCCATTTTTATTTCGTTTTTTATTGATTCTAATTTACGTTCATTATTTCACGATCACTTTCTTCACGGTGCCGTCCGACATCTTCATGAGGTTGATGCCCTTCACCGGTGCGCTCACCTTGCGGCCCGAGAGGTCATAGATTTCCACAACCGTGGCGGCCTTTGCGGCGGCTTCCACTTGTTCGATGCCCGTCACGTCGTTATCCTCGAAGTCGAAGATGAGGCGGTTCACGTTGGCTTGGTTGGAAGCGTCGTCCGTCAGGTAGGCCGTGAACGGGGTCATCGTGGGAGCTACTTCTTCGCTGGTGGCGTGGTAGAATGCCTGTACGCCATCTTGCGTCTGGAGCGCGTAGCTGCCTACCGGTGTTTTCGTGCTGTTGTCATATACGCCGGTCAGGATGCCGTTCGTCAGCTCTGCCGCGGTGGCAGCCACTATCACGTTGTTTGCGCTAAACTCGTATGTGCCTGCGTTTTCCAGCAATACGGGCTTGTTGGCCGGGATGGTTTGGATGGCTTCGCCCTCTAGTTTGTTTTGTTCGTTCACGCCGGTCACCGTGTAAGCCTTACATCCATCGGGCATAGCCGCCTCGTAGGGCAACACCAAGGTGGAGTGGCCGCCTTCGTTCACGGTCTTTTGGGTCTTGGCCTTTGCTGCCGTGAAGTCATACGGTGCATGGAACGGATAGCCCGGGGTCAGTTCCAGGTTGGCGCAGGCATAAGTGCCGTTTTCGCCTTTCACCAGCACGTTCTTCGCGTTGGCCAGCTTCGCGGCATCGCTCACGATGAACAGGCAGTTGGGGTTGGCCGACTTCAAGGTGATGGTTTCGGTGTTCGTCAAGCCGGTGGCGTCAATGGCGGTGGCATTGGCGTCGGCGAGGGCGGCTTCTGCTTCGGTGCTCAATACTCCTTTGCCGGAAAGAGCATAGTTTGCATCGGCATCCGCATCATCATATACTGTCACATTCTTAACTATAGTCGTACCTCCTTGTGTTTTCATGCCAATCAAATAGGCTCTGCCTCCACATGCGTTTTTGACTTCAGCTAAATCTACTGTGGCATAATCTTTGCCTTCATCGTTGTGATTTAGATAAACAGTATGAATGTTTGCATTATCACCAATATTCTCCGTGTTAAATGTCGCGGCAATGAACCAACAACGCATGTTCACACCGTCATCCGACATATAAACTCGCAATTCATCATAATCATTCAAGTCGGCATAACTTTTTTGTTGTTGCACATCATTGCAATTTCCATAAAAAGTTTCAGCAATAACACCCATATTCCAATAAACATTTTCTATTTCCGTAAACTCTTTGTCTTCAAATGGAATGTTTTGTGCTCCCGTGTGTTCATAATATGGCAAATCTCTCAAACTCTTTTCTCCACCGTTCATGGCTGATACTACACTGCTTTTCGTGATGCAGATAGAGTTGATTTTCATTGCGCCTGTTGTGTTGGCATTCATATATAACGTAAGAGATTTGGCACTGCCGAGCTTTGCCCGGACGTTGTCATCGGGATTGTATTCGTATTTTGAAGAAATCCATTCATGTACATGGCCTTCTTGTAGAGTATTGTATATATGAGTGTATTGAAGCAAATCAACGGAGTTAGACCCAGTCGTATCTACTTTTATGTTCGTCACGTCAGAGAAATCCAAACCATTGAAATTGATTGTGAGGCTGGCTTCTCCTTCGGTTGCTTTTTCCAATATGCCCGTTTGCGGGTCAAACGTCATGCCTTTGACTTCTATCTCATTGAGGTCAATGTATGCTTTTCCTCCGTTGTCAAAGTTCAACACCATGGGTTCGTAGTTGAATAGTGCGAGTTTGGTTACTGTGGCTTCAGTACCATAATTTGCTTTAATGCCTATCAGTTTGACAACACCGTATGCCTCTTTGATGGCATTCAAGTTTACGGTGCAATATTCTTCCCCTACGATTACTCTGACAGGGCTTGAATTTTGGTCAACAAGGGCGCGATAGTCGCCTTCTGCCATGCCATCCGTGAATTCATCGCTTTTTTGGTTGAAGAAGAACAAGCGCACGGGGTCTTTTGTGTAGATGCGCAATTCATCATATTCGCTAAGGTCTGCATAATGTGTGGGGGCACCGCTGCCACTACCGTATATCGTACCGTTGGGCGCGTTTAGGTTCCAATCTGGAGTTTTGTCTTCCCACGTGTCGCCGTTTTTTTCAAAATAGGGAATGTCCTGAAGGTTAACTTCTCCCTTTTCAAACGGGCTTTTCGTGATGCAAATACGGTTAATCTTCATTGTACCCGTTGTTTCATAAACGGTTTCCATCAGAATGTCTTTGATATGCTCGCTTTTTACTTGATAGTTTGTGTACTCAATGCGATATTTTGAAGTGTACCAAGCATTGATGTCTTCCGTTTGATTCCGTATGATTGTACGCCAAAAAAGGTCGGTATAACCTTCATCAGAAGTTACATCTACGTCCACTTCGATGTTCGTTATGTTAGAGAAGTCCACATCGCCTAATTCAATCAGGATGTTGGCATTTCCCTTCTCTGTTTTGGTCAGTATGCCTGTTTCCGTGTCAAGTGTCATGCCTGTAGCTATCATGTTTTTTGGATAGATGTAGGCTTTGTTGTTCTCGTCGAACGTTAGTTCGATTCCAGCTTGCGCCGCCTGCCCCACACCGAGCATCAGCACCATGAGAAACATTAGTTTTTTGAGATTTTTGTGTTTCATTTCCTCATAAAAGTTAAGTTTAACAATATAAATTAAAAAAATCAACGGGGCAAATGTAGGGGGTTTGTGCGAAAATTTCCCGATTTTGATGTTACGAAAGTTTTTGAATTTGTAACATTACCCCGCCCATTAACGTTTTTTATGCATTCGGGGTGTTTTTGCATGTTTCTGTTGCTGACGGAAGTTGTATCATTCGCTTAAACGTATGTATCTGCAACCTAAAGATATGTATTCGCAACTAAAGATGAAGTTTTTCTGTTGTGGGAGAGATTTTTCCGCTTTTTCGTTGTGTTGCGCTTGCTGCGTTGGGTTTGTAAATTTCCCGCAGCAGAAGAATGCAAAAGAGGGGGAAAAATTCGGAGGTGTCTGTTTCTTTTTTTAATTTTGCAGCCATGTTGTTACCTTATTTAAATCCAGACGTGGTGGAGGCCGGGCTTGACGAGGCCGGGCGGGGGTGTTTGGCCGGTGCAGTGTTTGCCGCAGCGGTCATCCTGCCCAAGGATTACCGTAACGAACAACTCAACGACTCCAAGAAACTCAGCGAGAAGGCGCGTTACCGGCTACGGGAGGAAATCGAGCGTGACGCGTTGGCTTGGGCGGTGGGCGTGGTGTCGCCACGGGAAATCGACGAAATCAATATCCTCAACGCTTCTTTCCTTGCCATGCACCGTGCATTGGACCAGTTGGACATGCGCCCGCAGGCCCTGCTGGTGGACGGCAACCGTTTCCATCCCTACCACGACCTGCTTCACACGACGGTGGTGAAGGGTGACGGGAAGTATATGAGTATCGCAGCTGCCTCCATTCTCGCCAAGACTTACCGTGACGATTACATGCTTGGCCTGCACGAGGAATATCCCCTGTATCATTGGGATGCCAATAAGGGTTATCCGTCGCGGGCGCACCGCGAGGCCATCCGGCAATATGGCGCGACACCTTACCACCGCATGACGTTCAATCTCTTGGGCGAAGGGGGGTAACCTTTCCCCGCAGGTGGGGCTGTTCATTCCTTTGCTGCTTCTTTGCTGCGATGGCTTTGCAATCCCCCGCAGCAGGGCGGCAAGAATCCCCTGTCGTGGTAACATTAGCTTAGCCGGTACATCCCGCCTCCGGCCATTTTGACGATTCCTTTCATTTCCAAGTTGAAGAGGAAGGCACTGAGCTTGTGTACAGGCAGATTCGTAGCTACGGACAGGGCGTTGATTTGCATGCTTCCCGATTTTTTCAGGCAGGCCACGACACGCAGTTCTTCCGTGCAGAGGTCGGGGAACAGTTCCAGTTGGGTATCGCGAGGGTTTCCTGCTGTGGCGGCGGATGCCCAGCCCATGGCCTCGGCGAAGTCCTGCGCAGTCTGTACCAAGGCGGCCTTGCTGTCGCGGATGATTCGGTTGCAGCCTTGCGAGTAAGGGTCGCTGACCCGTCCGGGGAAAGCGAACACGTCGCGGTGGTAGTCGGTGGCGAGGCTGGCTGTGATGAGCGCACCGCCCCGTTCGCCGGACTCGACGACCAAAGTGGCGTCCGCCATGCCCGCCACGATGCGGTTGCGCCGCACAAAATTCACTTTGTCCGCGTTCGTGCGGCTCATGAACTCTGTGAGTAGCCCGCCATGGAAAGTCATCTGCACGGCGGTGTCGCGATGCAGGCGCGGATAAATCTGGTCCAGCCCGTGGGCCAGTACGCCCACGGTGTCCAACCCGTTGTCGAGTGCCGCACGGTGGCTGTGGATGTCGATG
This sequence comes from uncultured Paraprevotella sp., assembly GCA_944319925.1. GTDB lineage: Bacteria > Bacteroidota > Bacteroidia > Bacteroidales > Bacteroidaceae > Paraprevotella. Next base: position 6,207 of record CALUFQ010000047.1, on the reverse strand, counting down.
CCGTAGGCCAGGCCGCTCACCACCAGCGTGTCGGGACACAGTCGTTTCAGTTCGGCCACGAAGTGGCGGCAGATGTCCTTGCCATATTCCGTGGCATGGCGGGTGCCCACCATGCTGATGACGTGTGTACGGTTCAGGTCGGCGTTTCCCTTATAATAAAGGAGTATGGGTGCATCGTCGCATTCCCGCAGACGCGACGGATAGTCCGTATCGTGAAGGCAGAGGCAGCGGATGTGGTGGTCGCGGGCAAACTGCAGTTCCTCTTCCGCCCGGGATTGCAGGCCGTCCATGCCCTCCACGGCTTCCGCCAGTTTGTCGGAAGCCTCAGGGAAGAAGTCTCGGATGTGTCGGCGATGTTCGAAGACCGCCGTGGCACTGCCAGCCTCGTCCAGCAGGCGGCGTTGCATGGCGGCATTGACACGCGGGGTGCGTGTCAACATCATGGTGCAAAGGATTTCTTGTTCGGTCATGTGCGTGTTGCGTCAGTCTGTTTCTCCGGGCACGAGGCGGTCCAGTTCGCGGCAGGTGCCGAGCCGCCCGTTGATGAGGCATACCGTATCGACCTGGCTTTTCAGGCAACATTTCATGTCCGGCAGGCGGTAAATATCCTGGTAGAACACATACTTGATGCCGTCTTTTTCCACGCGTAATTTGCTAATGAAGGAATCACCGCTCCGCAGCGGGGTTTTGAAGGCCATGGCCAACCGTGCCACCACCGCGTCGATGCCTTGGGCGTGGAGGGCGGCGAAGCTGATGCCTCGGGACAGGAGGAACTCATGGCGTGTGTGTTCCGTGTAGTGTTGGTAGTTGGCGTTGTTCACGATGCCTTGCAGGTCGCATTCGTAGTCGCGCACCTTCATTTCCAATTCAAAGATATAGTCTGTCTTCATTTCTATGTGGGATTGTTTTTTCGTTTCAGGAATTCGTAGCCGAAGCGGCAGTGGAGGCAATAGCGGCGGTCGCAGTATTCCTTCTTGAGCTGGAGGAGCGCTTGCGAGTCGGCCGCGTTCTCGGCCCGGATGCCGCATTCAGCCCATAACCGCGTGACATGGTTGTTTTCGGCCCGGATGGGTTCGAGCAACTGTAACGCCCGGTCGCGGAGGGCTTCTTGGGCATGGGTCGTGCCGTAGGCGTAGAGCACGGGCACCACCGTGTTGATGACCACGAGGTTGAGCGATGCGGCGGTCAGTGTCTTGGCATTCTTGTAGCTCGGACAACCAAAGGTGTAGTGCGACTCCCAGTAAGTGGTGGCATGGGTGGACAGCATGGCATGCAGTTCTTCGATGGTTTTGGCCTCCAGCAGTTTGGAAAATCCCGCCCGCTGGTCATAGTAGAGCCGGGCGAGCTGCGAGATGCGCACATGGGGGAAGTTTTGCGGGCGGAGCCGCAGGAACTTCCATGCGCCCGCGTCCATCTGTTGCAGGGAGAATTTATGTGCCAGGTAGTCGTATTCTTGTTTCAGCCGGGGATAGTAGCCGTCGGCCATGGCTTCCTCGCGGTATTTCTGCGGGATGGTGTCAAGGTTCAGCAGGCCGGCCTGTCCCAGGAAGAGGGCTTCGATTTGGAACAGGTTGTCACGGTGGTGGGCCACGGCCTGCAGCGGGATGTGTCGCGCCCATTCTTCGAAGGCGTCGCCGTTGATGCCGAAGCCGAAGTTGCGGGCAAGGGTGGCGAAAAAGGCTTGTTCCCAGTCGCCGTTCGATGCTTCCACGCGGCGGGCCACGGTTTCCGCGCGCTGTTCCAACCGCTCGCAGAGCAGGGCGTTTAGCCAGCTGTGTACGGTGAACGTGTCGATTTGCGGGATGGCGCGGTGGCAGCGCGGATAGTCCGTCGTGCGGCACAACTCCTCGTAATTGGCTTGCAGCTCGTGCGGCACTTCCACTTCCATCTGCGGGGGCGACTGGCCGTCCTGCGTGGTGACAGGCCGGTCGGTTTTCCCGGCCACGTGCAGCACGACGTTGTTGTAGCGGGCATCCTCGTGGTGGCCATGGGCGAACCAGTCGGATGCACGTTGGTGTATTTCCACGCTCCCGGCCCAGACGGTGTCTCCTATTTTCACTTTCGCGTTCAGGAAATCCGGCCCCGCATCGCGGTTGAGCATCCCGGGGTCGATGACTTCGAGGGGTTGCCCGTCCGTGGTCTGCAAGGGGCGGAGGGGGAAGAGTTTGTATTTCCAAATGTAGTGCAGCAGTTTTTCCATGGCATGTAAGAGGGCAAAAAGAACTTTTTCACAGACAAAAGTAATGAAATTCAGGGCAAAATCCCTATCTTTGCCTAAGAAAAAATCAGATTAAAGACAGGAAAACATGAAAATCGCATTGATAGGTTACGGCAAGATGGGGCGCATGATAGAACAGATTGCCCGTGAAAGGGGACACGAAATCGTGAGTGTCATTGATGTGGACAATCGCGCGGACTTCGCCACGGAGGCGTTCCGCAGCGCGGACGTGGCGATAGAGTTCACCGCGCCGCAGGCGGCTTACGACAATGTCCGGGAGGCTTTCGCCCAAGGGGTGAAGGTGGTGTCGGGCAGCACGGGATGGATGGCGGCACACGAGGAAGAGATGCGCCGCCTTTGCCGCGAAGAAGGAAAGACGCTCCTGTGGAGCAGCAATTTCAGTGTGGGGGTGGCCGTTTTCAGGGCTGTGAACAAATATCTGGCCAAAATCATGGACCGTTTTCCCGCCTATGACGTGCGGATGGAAGAGGTACACCACGTGCACAAGCTCGACGCGCCGAGCGGTACGGCCATCACGCTGGCCGAGGATATTGTTTCGAACATCGGGAGAAAGGACAAGTGGGTGCGCGGCATGTTGACTGCCCCCGACGGTACGGTGACGGGGACAGCGGCCTGCGCTGCCGACGAACTGCGCATCGACAGTGTGCGCCGTGGCGAAGTGCCGGGCATACACACGGTGTGTTATGACAGCGAGGCCGATGCCATCACGTTGACCCACGACGCCCACAGCCGGAAGGGTTTCGCGCTGGGTGCCGTGCTGGCCGCTGAATTTGTGGCAGGCCGCGACGGGTGGCTCACCATTGATGATTTGTTTAATTTCTAAACGTTCGCGCGGACAATGAAGAAAATCAGACAGAAGCCTACGCGGGCCGGATGGGTGAAGATGGGAGTGGCCATGGTGCTCTATTTGGCTTTCCTCGTGTGGATCAAGAGCTGGTGGGGCTTGTTGGTCGTGCCGTTTATTTTTGACGCTTACATTACCAAGCGCATCCCGTGGACGTGGTGGAAGGACGCGGAAAGCCCCGTGACGCGCACGGTGATGAGCTGGGTGGACGCCATCGTGTTCGCCCTCGTGGCCGTCTATTTCGTGAACATCTATTTTTTCCAAAACTATACCATTCCATCGTCGTCGTTGGAGAAGTCGCTCCTGGTGGGCGACTACTTGTTCGTGAGTAAGATGAGCTACGGGCCGCGCAAGCCGATGACACCGCTTTCTATGCCGCTCACGCAACACACGATGCCGGTGGTGGGGTGCAAGTCCTACATAGAGTGGCCGCAGTGGGAATATGAGCGTGTCGGCGGCGGACGGGTGCAGTTGAACGACATCGTGGTGTTCAACTATCCGGCGGGCGACACGGTGGTGTCTAACCCGGCCTACCAGAACATGGATTTCTATGCCTTGGCCTACGGCATCGGGGGGCAGCAGTACATGCAACTATATGGCGGATTCCCGCAGATGGATTCGCTCACATGCCAACAACAACGTGACTTCCTGGCCGGGCTTTATGCCATGGGGCGCGAATACATCAACCAAAATCCGCAAGTGTTCGGCGAGGTGATGTGGCGGCCGGTGGACCGTCGTGAAAACTACGTGAAGCGGTGCGTGGGGTTGCCCGGGCAGACGTTGCAACTGAAAGACGGCGTGGTGTATCTCGACGGGAAGCCGAACAAGGAGCCGGACAATGTGCAGTATGATTATGCCGTGCGCCTGAAGCAGCCTATTCCCGAAGCATTGGTGCGCGAATTGGGCATCAGCAGGGAGGACTTGTTCTCGCTGGAAGAAACGGGCACGATGCCGCTCACCCGCATGGCTTACGAGCGGCTGAAGGCTTGTCCGGACATCGTGGACAGTATCGCCCGCGACGATTTGGGCTCCATCCCCGATGGCCTTTATCCGCTGAATGCCTATACGGGCTGGACGCGCGACGACTACGGCCCCGTGTGGATTCCGGCCAGGGGGAAGTCCGTGCGGCTCACGCCGGAAAACATCGCCGTTTATGAGCGGCCTATCCGGGTGTATGAACACAATGACCTAAGTGTGGTTGACGGCCGCATCTTCATCAACGGGAAAGAGACGGACAGCTATACGTTCAAGATGGATTACTATTGGATGCAGGGCGACAATCGCCACAACTCGGCCGATTCGCGCTACTGGGGTTTCGTGCCCGAAGATCACATCGTGGGCAAACCCCTCCTGATTTGGCTCTCGTTGGACAAGGACAGGGCGTGGGGCGACGGGCATGTGCGCTGGAATCGCCTGTTCCGTTTGGTGGACAATATCAAATAGCGTGGAAAAAGCATGTGGAAGAAAGCCGTTCGATGGGTCGTCGTGTTCGTGGCCGCCTTGGCTGTGGCGGGGCTGGTCAGGCTGTGCTGGGTGTCGCTTGTGGAAATCCCGGGCGACGGGGGGCGGCCTGTGTTCCTGCCGGGCGACCGTGTGGCGGTGAACAAGACAGCCTACGGCCTGCGCCTTTGGCCCATGCGACGCCTTGGGTATGTGCGCTGGGGAGCATGTAAGCCGGAGCGTGGCGAATGGATGGCTTTCAACGACCCTTCGGGGGCGGACAGCGGCATGCCTGCCGACGAAAGGCCGATTTTTGTGGGATACTGTTATGCTGTGCCGGGCGACAGCCTGTGGGTGGATCGCGACGGGCGGGTTTACCGTCAACGGCCTGTGGGACGCGAGTGCCGCGTGGTGGAGTTGCCGCGCAAGGATGCTTACGTGACCATTACGCCGGACAACATCCATTGGTATCAGCGCATGATTAACCTGCACGAGGGGGCCTACGCTACGATTATTGCCGATTCGCTGTGTGTGTCAGGGCATTTCGTGCCGAGCTTTCGTTTCTCGCATGACTATTATTGGGTGGCTGCGGCCAGCCCCCGGGGCGGGGCGGATTCACGCACGTTTGGTTTCGTGCCCGAGACGCACGTCATTGGCCGCCTGACGCGGGTGCTCTATTCGTGGGATGCGGAAGCTCCTTGGTATGCCCGCCTGCGTTTCCGGCGCACGATGATGCAGGTTGGCCGCGAAGGAGAGTGACGGGGGGATTTTGTTGCCGGTTTCCTGCAAAATGAAGTTTTTATGATGAACAGTGCTTGTTTGCTTTCCTCGGCCTATTGGGCTCCTGTGCAGTATTATGCGAAACTCTATGCCTATCCCGAAGTGTGGATGGAGGCGCACGAACATTATGTGAAGCAGACGTGGCGCAACCGGTGTCTGATTGCCGCGCCGGGCGGGACGCAGGCATTGACCGTGCCGGTGGTGAAGCCTGCGGCGGACAAGTGTCCCATGAAGGACATCCGCATCTCCGACCACGGCAACTGGCGGCATTTGCATTGGAACGCTTTGGAGGCAGCCTACGGGAACAGCCCTTTTTTTGAGTTCTATGCCGATGATTTCCGGCCTTTTTACACGCAGAAGTGGGATTTCCTTTTTGATTTTAACGAGGCGATACGCCGGAAGGTGTGCGAGTTGCTGGACTTGCAGACGGAAGTACACCCGACGGTTGCATACGGGCTTACGGATGTTCCCGCTGATGATTTCCGCAATGCGATAAGTCCGAAAGTGCCGTTCGAGGCGGATGCGGATTTCGTGTCCCGTCCCTATTATCAGGTGTTCCGCGAGAAACACGGTTTCCTGCCCGGCTTGAGCGTGGCCGACTTGTTGTTCAACATGGGGCCGGAAGCGTTGCTGGTGCTGCGCGATTCGGTGCGATGAGGAAAGTTTGGGAGTCAGGATACTACGAAATGCGTGGAAAATCCGACAGATTGTTGGGGCTTCGCTGATTTTCGTGACGCGACTTTGGCGATGCACCACGATTGGCGAATTATTGCTGTCCGGTAAAACCTAAAACGACATAGGAGTTATGCCCGAAGCCTTGTAAAAAGGGTTCAGTAGATTTTTAGTGGGGGGTTAATAAATTCTGCACGGGCCGTAATGCCCCTTCTGTTCTCCATGCGGATGC
>CALUFQ010000046.1 GCA_944319925.1 uncultured Paraprevotella sp. | reverse complement strand
GTCATGGCCCTGACGGGACTGACCTGGTCGTTCGGTTGGTACCGCACGGCAGCCTACGCCCTCTTCGACGGCGTGGCAACACACCCGTCCGGAACACTGAAAGGATGGTTCTATGCCCTCCACACCGGCTCATGGGGCGGCCTTTGGACAAAAACGCTCTATTTCCTGGCCGCGCTCATCGGAGGCATCCTTCCCCTGAGCGGCTACTACTTGTGGTACAAAAGGACACGTGCCGCCCGAAAGTCCCGGCGCACGGCCCGCTGCAAATAAACAACGTGAAGAGGGAGTAACAAAACCTGCGAGAAGCAACTGCTCCGCCTCCCCTACAAGGCGGAGCAGTTTATTTTGATACACCCTCTTCACGTCTATCAAGTAACAGGAAGCTACTCCAACGTCCCTGTGGCTTTCAGGTATTCCGTCTCGTAAATCTTATATTGCGCCTGCGCCTCTATCAAGTTGCTTTGCGCCTGTTGCCATTGCGACTGCGTGTCCAAAAGGTCGGTCAGCGAGCACATCGCGTTCCGGTAACGGTCGCGCATGACGCGCAGGCTCTCGTCGGCCTGGCGGCAGGTCAGCTGTGCCGTCTCCACCAGCCGGTAGCCGTCCGTCACGTTCTGCACGGCCTGGCGCACCTCGATATCCATCAGGTTGGCGTTCTTCTGCAGTTCCAGTTTCGCGTTTTCCACGTCCAGCCGGGCTTTCTTCACCTTCCTGAAGTTCTCGCCCCAATGCAGGATGGGGATGCTGACCGATGCCATCACCTGGGCAAAGCCGTCGTCAAGGCTTTGGGTGAAAACGCCGTTCTCCGTCGGAGTCTTTACGTCCACATTTCCATAATAGAGATAACCGCCCATGAGTGCCAATTTGGGTAGCATGTCCGCCCGCGTCATTTTCACCTGCTGTTCCTTGGCTTCCACCTGCTTCTGCAACAGCTGCAGTTCCGGGCGCAAGGCCGTGCTGGCCGTCATCTGTGCAGGCGGGTTCAAGACCAGTGCGGTGTCAGTCGGTTCGATTGCCGTCTCCAACCCGCACCCCAACACGTTGCACAAGGCCAGGCGGCAAAGGTTGGCCCCGTTGCGGGCCTTCTGCCACTGGTAGTCGATTTCGCTGCGTTTCGCGCTGACGCGCATCAGGTCGTTCTCCGTAATCATCTCCGCCGCCAGACTGGCCTCCATTTGCGCATAGAGCGTGTCCATCTGCTGTTTGTAGGCATCCAGCATCCTCACTTTCCGGCTGACGGAAATGTAGTTCCAATAAGCCCGGTCGGCATCGGCAATCACCTCCATACGGGTTTTCCTGCGGTTTTCCTCGGCGCACTCGCGGCCGATGTCGGCCAACTTATTGCCCGCCTTGAGTTGCCCGCCGGCATACAGGGGCTGGGTCAGGCTGATGCCCGCCATATACAGGCCGCGCATCTGCAACTCCATGCCCATCATGTCCATGTCCGACACATATCCTCCCATAGCCGTGGCATCTACCTTGGGCAAGTAACCGGCAAAGGCCACGGCCTTGTCCAGCTCGGCCTGCCGCACGGCGTTGTCGGCTTTCGCCAAGTCCTCATTGTGGGCCAAGGCCATCTTGCGGCATTCTGCCACGGAAAGCGTCAGCCGCTCTTGCGCTCCTGCTCCCGCCGCCACGGCGCATACCGTGGCCAGCAAAGCCACGCGCCTCATCTTCCTTCCTATTTCTATCTTCTTCATGCCATTACCTCCTCTTTGGGTTTACGAATGTGGAACAAAGCCGTGTAGAACAACGGCAACAGGATCAAAGTGATGATGGTACCCATGGTGAGCCCGCCCATGATGGTGATGGCCATCGAGCCATACATCGGGTCGCCCACCAGGGGAATCATGCCCACGATGGTGGTGAGCGAGGCCATCAGCACCGGACGTACGCGGGATACGGTGGCCTCCACCACGGCGTGGTAAGGATGCCTCCGCTCCTCCGTTTGCAGGCGGTTGATTTCATCCACCAGCACGATGGCGTTCTTCACCATCATGCCCAGCAAGCCCATCATGCCGATAATTGCCATGAACGTGAAGGGCTGCCGGAAGGCCAACAAGGCCGGCGTGATGCCGCAAAGCACGAAGGGGAAGCACATCAGGATGAGGATGACCTTCTTCCAGCTGTTGAACAGGAGCAACAAGATGAACAAGACCAGGAACAGCGTGATGGGTACGTACTTCATCAGGCCTCCAATGGCCTCGCTCTGTAGTTCCTGCTCGCCCACCCACTGCATGGAGTAGCCTTCGGGAAGCGGGATGGCTTCGATGTCCTCTTTGATATAAGAAAGCACCTTGGCCGGCGTGGCGTCGTACAAGTCCGTGTTCGGGTCGCACTCGGCTTCTATCGCCCGCTGCCCGTTCACGCGCATCACCATGTTCTCGTCCCACGAGAGGTGCAGGTTGTCGGCCACCGAACTGAGTGGCACGCTCTTGAACATGTCCCGCTGCATCTCATCGGCCGACACGCCGCCGGAAAGCAAAGCCTGCATACTGGCATCGGGCGTACGCACATTCATCGTGCCCCACACCGGGATGTCGTTCAACGAACGGATTTCCTGCCCGTCGGCCTGGCGCACCATCAGGTTGACCATCACCATGCGGTCGTCATCGTTCAGCACACCCACCGGCATCCCGTCCGTGGCGGCCTGTAAGGCGTTGCCCACATCGCCGCGACCGATACCCGCCCGCTTGGCATCCGCCTCACGGAAGTCGGCCACCAAGGTCTGCGCCCGGGGCTTCCAGTTGTTCTCCACCGAATAGGGATCCACGTAGGGGCAAGCCCGCATGATGTCCTCCGCCTGACGGCTCAAGTCGCGCAACACGGCCGGGTCGGGTCCCAGGAAGCGCGCTTCCACCGTATGGGACGTGGAAATGGAAAAGTTGTACTTCCGGATGCGGATATAAGCGTCGGGATACTTCGCGCGGAGGCTGTCGCGTATCAGCGGTGCCTGTTCCAACACGGTGGCATAGTCCTTGCAGTCCACCATCAGTTCGCCGTAACAGTCGCCGCCGGAGGTCATGGGACGCACCAGGCAATAGAGGGCCGGCGCACTGCCCATGCTGGCCGCCACGCGCTCCACGGCGGGATTCTTCCTCACCGTCCGGCTCATGTCCAGCAGTTCCGCCCTCACGCTGTCGGGGTTGGTCTGCGACGGCATGTAGCATTCCACCACGAATTGCTTGTAGTCGAAATCCGGGAAGAACAGGTTCTTCACCTTCGTCAGCCCCCACACGCAAACCAGCAGCACCGCCACGGCCACGGATATCGTCATCCGCTTATGCTCGATGAGGAAGCCGATGGCGCGGCGCACGAAACGGTGCACGGGGGAATTCAGCACTTGGTTCCCGCCTGTCCCCGTAATCCGCTCCCGCTTGGGCAGCCACGACTTGGCGCACACCGGCACCTGCACAAGTGCGAAAATCCAGCTGGCCAACAGGCTCACGCAAAGCACGAGGAAGAGGTCGCTCGCATATTCTCCCACCGAACCGGGCGAGAGATAGATGCACACGAACGTGGCCGCGGCAATGACCGTGGCACCCAGCAAAGGCCAAGCCGTGTTCCGCCCGATACGGTACAGGTAGGTCTTGGGACCCAGGCCGCGCTTCTTGTCTATCAGGATGCCGTCCATGATGACGATGGCGTTGTCCACCAGCATCCCCATCGCCACGATGAACGCCCCGAGGGAGATGCGCTGCAGCGTAGTCCCGCACACCAATAATATAGGAAAGGAAAGGGCGATGGTCAGTATCAGTCCGAAACCGATGATAACCCCGCTGCGGAAGCCCATAGTGAATACCAACACCAGTATCACAATCAGCACCGACTCCACCAGGTTGACCATGAAGGAATTGACAGCCTCATCCACCTTATCCGGTTGGAAGAAGATTTTCTCCGTCGCCATACCCGCCGGCATCCGCTGCATCACTTCGGCCAACTGACGGTCCACCAACTTGCCCACATCGGGCACGATGGCATCCGCCTCCATGGCCACACAAATGGCCAGTGCCGGTTTGCCTTCCACAAAGAAGCCGTTGCGCTGCGGTGCGGCATAGGCCCGCTCCACCGTGGCCATGTCGCCCAGGCGCACCGTCTTACCATCCACCGTGGTCACCCGCAGGTTGCGGATGCCCTCTTCGTCCACCACCTTGCCGGTCACTTCCAGCCTGATCCGATCGCTCCCGCTGCCAGCCGCCCCGGCGTTCACCGTCTTCCCGGCATCCTGCAAGGCCATCATGATTTGAGTGGGCAACAACCCGTTGCCGGCAATCTTCTCGCGCGACAGGACGATGTTGACCACCTCGTCGCGGTTGCCCACGATGTTGATGCGCTTCACGCCTTTCACGCCCAATAACTCACGCCGAATCAGCTTGGCATATTTATAGAGTTCGGGATAGGTGTATCCTTCGCCCGTGAAAGCATAGAAGATGCCATACACGTCCATCATGTCGTCCACCACGACCGGGTCATAACAGCCCTGCGGCAACCTGGCCCGCATGTCGTTCACCTTCCGGCGCAACAAGTCGAAATGCTGTTCCAGCTCAGACATGGGGACGGTCATCAGGAACTCCACCGTCAGCATGGCCGACCCGTCATGGCATTCCGTGGTCACTTTTTTCACGTTCGGCAAGGCCCTGAGCGCGTCTTCCATCGGCTGGGCCACCTCCAACTCCACCTCGTGGGCGTCCGCCCCCGGCCACGGCACCACGACCATCGCCTGCTTGACGGCCACCACGGGATCCTCCAGCTTCGGCATCTGCACGTAAGCCAGCACACCGGCTATCAGGACCGCCACCATCAGCGACCAGAACAGCGTGGGCCGCTTCACGAAAAACTCCGTTATCTTCATTATAACAATCCTCCCACATTAGTGTCCGAAGGCTCGGCCAATATCCGAACTTTCTCCCCCTCGCGCAAAGCGTTCACTCCAGCCCGCACGATGCGCTCGTTCCCGTTGAACCCGGCTTCCACCACGGCATTCTCCGTGCCGTCCAGCCGCTTCACGTCCACCGGCATCCGGCGGACCACCGTATCCTTGTCCACGGCCCAGACAAAAGTCCGGCCCTTCTCTTGGAACAAGGTGTGCAAGGGCAACACGTAGCGGCCTACGGCAGCACTATCGTCCAAATGGAGGTCAACTTCCACGTTCATGCCCGCCGTCAGTCGGCTGTCGGCCTTCCCGTCGAAAGCCAGGCGCACCTTGTAGAGCTGGCTGCCGTCAGCCTTGGGCACCACCCAAGCCAAACGCACCGGCATCGGTTCGCTCCGGGCAAAAGAAGCCCGGCATACCGCCCCCGCCAGATTCCCCAGGCGCATGTAAACGTCCTGCGGCATGTCGGCCTCTACCTCAAATCCACCTGATTCCATCAGCACCACCACCGGCGTCCCGGCATCCACCATTTCGGAAGGTTCAAAGTTCACCGCCTGCACCACGCCGTCCGCCGGCGCGTACAGCCGGGTGTAGTCCAGCTTGTTCCGGTTTGTCTGCAACTGCACTTCCACTTGCTTCAAACCCGCCAAGGCCTTGTCGTAGTCATTCCCGGAGAGGCTTTTGCTCTCGTGCAGCCGCTTCATGCGCTCCACCTCACGGCTCAACTGGTTGAATTGGATTTGTGCGGCCTCCACGCCCAACTTGTAATCGGCGCGGTCCAGCTCGGCCACCAACTGTCCTTTCCGCACAAAATCCCCTTCCTTGACACAGATACGGCTGATTTGCCCCGGAGTCTTGAATCCAAGGTTCACCTCACCCGCCTCGCGCACCACGCCATAGAGCGTCTTCACCGTCTGCCCGCCTTCCGGCACAGGACGCACACACATCACGGAATGAATCGGCCCCGAAGCCTTTTCCGCCTCGCCGCCACATCCGCACAACAAGCTTGCCACTGCCAACCCTGCGGCCAGCCATCCTTTCATTCTCTCCATATTTTCATGCCTTTTTAAGTTTCACGAAGGCAAAGTTCGCCCTTTTTAGCCACAGACACATGCCCTGTCCGGGCAGCAAAATGTCCCAAAGGATGGATTAGACCGTGGAAAAGGGTTGCAAATGCCAGTTTTTTTTGCGAATATTGCACAATGATTCCATAAAAAGACACAAAAGGACAGAACTGATGGACAACAAGACGCACGTTTTCGAAGACCTGGACTTTGCCAACCTGCCCATAACCGGGGACACGCTCGTATTCGCCAACGAAATCATGCTGGCCGACAATTTCGACTCCCCGTTGGACGAACACGACGTATCCAGGTTCATGCTCAACCCCTACCCGTTCAAACTGAACTTCGCCGTGGCCATACTTTGCACACGCGGGGAGATGCACGTGCGGCTGAACCTTATCGAATATAAATTACAGGAAAACGACGTGCTGATAGTGTTGCCCGGCTCCATCGGGGAATGCCTTTCCTTTGGCGATGACTACCGGATAGCCATCATCATCTTCCCGCAAGACCGCCAGTTTGATGGATTGGAAATGAGCCTCACCATTGCGTTCCAGAATTTCACCAACCACCATCCCCTCATCCACCTCACCCCGGAAGAGATGGACGAAGCCCTCATGCTCTACCGGTTGATGCGGAACAAAATCAGGCAGCCCGCCACGCCGCTCACCCGCGAAGCCCTGGAATGCTACCTGAAACTGCTTTGCCTGAACGGCTACCAATGGCATGCCGCCCACAGCAAGGAGACGGAAAGCAAGGAAGCCACGGACCGGAAACATTTCATCTTCAAACGCTTCATCGCGCTGGTCAGGAAACATTACACCGCCCAGCGGGAAATCGGCTTCTATGCCGACAAGATGTGTCTCACGCCCAAATACCTGTCCATCGTAGTCCACGAAGCCAGCGGACGGTATGCGAAAGAATGGATCAAGGATTACGTCATCCTCGAAGCCAAGGCATTGCTGAAAAGCCGGAAATACACCGCCCAACAGGTGGGCGACATGCTGAACTTCCCCAACGCCTCCTTCTTCGGGAAATATTTCAAGGCCGCCACGGGGCGTACCCCGAAAGAATACATGAAGGAGTAAGAATATGTTTGCAAAAAAATCATGCTTTCTAGCAAGCTGTCGCAATCATCCATGTCGCTATTCCATGATTTCTAATTTCGGTAATTGTGGTTACCAAATTGATATTCACCTCAAATGTTTCACTTGGTCACTTTTGCATAGAAAGTGACCAAGTCAAGTGACCAAGTCAGGAGGATGCTCGAATATATTTTTGTTTCCAACTATTGGGTTTATCAGGAATTGTCATAATAAGATATCCAGCTTCTATTAAGGATTAATATACCGCTGTTTAGTATTTGAACGATGCTTGAGTCCGACGTGTTCCATAATTTCAGCCAGGCTATGAGGTTCTAAACAGAATGATAAAATCTCATTGATTATTCCTGCCTGTTTAGTCACTGACTTGGTCACTTTTTCTTCATCAGCGATCAAGTTAAGCGACCAAGTCGGCCTTACTATCACTTCGAATGCCGTTATCTTGTCCACATTAAACATAGGTTCTGGATTCCCGTTATCATGCATTAACTTTTTCACACGTTCTATTCCACGATTGAACATATTGACATATTTCAATACGCGTAAAGCTTCAGCAACAATGGGGTTTCTATAGTCATTTACCGATGGGAAATTTTCCGGGCGGGCTTCCCCGTACAATCCCCCTGCATTCAATATCTCAATACGGTCTTCGTATTGGTATAGACGAATTGGCATATTTGACTGGTAATCTCTGTGCATACAAGCATTCATCAACAACTCTCGTAATGCCAAGTATGGGTAGTTGACGACATCTTTCTCTTGTAACATACCTATAGGCACTGGGCGAGACGTGATTACCGCATCACGGACAAAACTCTCCAACTGTGGCAGCATCTTACAGATGCAACCTCTTATCTGTCGCTCATTGATTATGTCACTTCCTCTGTCTTTCCCGGCAAAATGGACGTACTGAACGTAGGCACCGTGCATGAAATATTGAGGGTTCTTTCCGAACAGGATAATTGCAGCATTGGTAGGGCAGTCGTGTGTAAGGTCATATAAATGAATAGCGGCCATTTGTTCCTTGATGTCACGTGTGTCGGTTGATAGTATATCGCCATCTATAACTTTAGGCAGATATTCCTGCTTGATATATTCTGTATCTATGTCGTTGATGCTTGCCCCAAAACATGGCATGGCATCAAACGTCGCCATGTATGCAGTTCGTTTTTCCTGTAATACACGTTCTTCGGCTTCTGTCGCAATGTCACGGCGTGGACCTATGCGGACAAAGGTTCGGCCTCGATAACGCACTGGAGGGACCAATTAACGCACTGGAGGGACCAATGAAGGTGAAACTTCGGCCACCAATAAATCGCCTTTATCATATTCAAACCGTTCAACCGTCATGACAAGCACAGGAAGGATATTGCCGGAGGAACGAATACTCGCTATTTTCTTCAACAATGTGTCATCTACTTTTAGGCCCGAAAGTTCCCCATTGTCGTGCGCACCCAAAATCAGATAACCATTTTCTCGTGAATTGGGTAAGTCATTGGAAAATGCACAGATAGCTTCTTGAAACTTATCCATGTCGCTCGTTGAGGTTGTGCGCTCGATACGATAAGTTTCGGTACTTTGCAGTAGATTTAGAACTTTTTCTTTCGTTATCATGAATCGCTATTTATCGTTAGCTATTTGATTGAATTTCAGACTGTCAAGTTACCTCATTATCTCTGCCTCCAATCGGCGACTTTCGGCAAATTGCTCGGTAAGCGTCCGCTTGTATTCTACCATTCGGGCATTAAATTCCTCCTCTGTTATATCCACATAGTCAATCTTGATGTCGAAATACTGTCCGGCTGAAAGGCTGTAACTTTTCTCCTTGATTTCATCGTAAGTTATGGCCACCGAAAAATCATCTACTCGGATTAACCAATGCCAAACTCAACAGGCGTAAAAAGCAACCACCCCGTTTGAAAGGAGCATTCGTTTCTGACGCTTTCAATCAAAATTCCTTATTCGGAGGGATGCATTTACAACCGCACCTTCTCTTTCACTTTCTTCGATTCGTTCTGCAAGCGGTCGAGTGCCGTCACCACGTAGGTGTATTTCCGGCTACCATCCTCGTAAGGCAACTTATAAAAGGTATAAGGTGTGATGGCCACGATGTTTTCCGCGTAATTCAAATCAATCGGCTCCCCGTCCTCGAAACGGTAAACTACGTAGCGGCAGGCACGATCCATCTCGCCCTTCCCCTTCGGCTCGCGCCAAAACAGCATGTAGCCGTCCTCTGTCCACAGCGTGGTCAGCTTGCGTACCTTCTTGGGACGCTTCTTGTCTATCCAAGGCATTTCGGGTTGCAAGGCCGGATGGCGGTGGTAATATTCGCGCAACATCGTGCCATAGTTCCCCTTGTTGTCCACCACGGCCTTGGCATACCATTGGCAGCTGCCTTCGATGTTGGGCAAGGTGCGCTGCAGGGCCATCTTGCGCTCCATCTGATGGCGGTTGGGATTCGCGGGGTCGGCCTTGGCTACCGTGCGGTCCACGTCCTGCCCGATGATCAGCGGGCGATGCCCGGCATGCTCGCTCCACCAGCGGACCAGCGTCTCGTAGTCGGCCGCAGGATGCCCGATTTCCCAATAAACCTGAGGGATGTTGTAGTCCACCCAACCTTCGTCCACCCACTTGAGCACGTCGGCATACAGGTCGTCATAGTTTTGCAGGCCGTTCGTCCGGCTGCCCCGCACGGGGTCGCTCTTCTGGTTGCGGTAGATGCCGAACGGCGACACGCCGAACTTCACCCACGGCTTGACGGAATGGATGCACTCGTGCATCTGGCGGATGAAGCGGTTCACGTTCTCCCGCCGCCAGTCGCCGCGGTCCATGCCCCGTCCGTAACGGGCATAAGTCAAATCATCAGGAATGGGCAGCCCTTTTTCGGGATAAGGATAGAAATAGTCGTCGATGTGTATGCCGTCCACGTCGTAGCGCAACAGGATGTCCGTCACCACGTTGCAGATATAGTCGCGGTTCTCGGGTATGCCGGGATCCATAATCAGCATGCCGCCATATTCGAAATAGCGGTCGGGATGCAGGAAATAGGGATGCGTTTTGGCCAGCTCCTTCGTGCCTTTCGTCTTGGCGCGGTAAGGATTAATCCACGCATGCAGCTCCATGCCCCGCGCGTGGCACTGCCTGACCATCCATTCCAACGGATCCCAATAGGGCGAGGGCGGTGTGCCCTGCCGCCCGGTCAGGTAACGGCTCCAAGGTTCGAAGCTACTGGCATAGAGCGCGTCGAATTCTGGGCGCACCTGAAACAGGATGGCGTTGATGCCGCATTTCTGCAGCTCGTCCAGCTGGTAGGACAACGTCCGCTGCATCTCCACCGTACCCATCCCAATGAACTGGTAATTCACACACTGTATCCACGCGCCCCGGAACTCGCGTTTGGGCGACAGCTGGGCCGACAGCGCGAGGCTGCACAACCACACCAGCAAAAACAAAAAAGACTTTCTCTTCATCTCACACACTATTTCCGCACAAAAATACAATAAAAAGGAAGAGCGGCGAAAACTTTCCGGGCTTTTTTGGGAGACTGTCCCGGAATTTCTGCGGACTTTACACAGCCTCTTTGAAAGAATTTAATATGGGAAATAACATATTTACAAGAAAACGTGTATCTTTGTCACATAAATATTAAAGCAATGAACGGCATGGACATGAACATAAATCTGGCTAATTATTATTTCTCTTTGTTGGATACATTAAGCAACAAAGCGAAACTCTATTTGGCAACGAAGCTAATGGATTCTTTATTAAAAGATGATACCTTGCGGGAAACTTTTGACGAAACGGAAAAAGACATCGCATTCCGCCAACTGGCAGGTGCATGGGCAAATGACCCGGAAGCGGATGCCATGACATCTGCCATTCGTGACGGCAGAACAAGCAACCACACACGTCAATTAGCCTCGTTTGACGAATGAAACAATATCTACTTGACACGAATATCTGCATTTTCTTCCTTCGCGGATTGTATGATGTACCCCGGCATTTGGAACAAATTGGCCGACGGAATTGTCATATTTCCGAGATTACAGTAGGTGAGTTGCTTTATGGTGCTGCATGTAGTGCGAATAAAGAAAAACACCTTCAACAAGTAAACGAATTGATTAGCCTACTTGCCGTAAAGCCTATTTATCCGGTTTTGCCTGTGTTTGCCGAGGCCAAAGCTCAATTACGCAAGCGAGGCCTGATGATAGACGATTTCGATATGCTCATTGGTGCAACCGCGTTAAAACATGATATGATACTTGTCACGGAAAACGTAAAACATTTGTCCCACGTACCCGGCATTGTCATCGAAAACTGGATAAACAGATAACCTCCCCCTTTCGCTTTCAATGACACAAACGAGCCACATGGATACTCATCACGGTCGCAACCATACTTAGCCCGGTCACTATTTTACGCGCAAAGGAGACTGGCGCACCAACGGAAGCTCCACCACAAAAACTGCCCCTCGCCCAGGTGTGCTGCGCACGGTTATCGTCCCGTGATGGTTGGCCACAATCTGTTTGCAAAGACTCAGCCCGATGCCGCAGCCCGAAGCCTTGGTCGTGAAGAATGGAACGAACACCTTGTCCGCCACTTCGGGCAGGATGCCCGACCCGTTGTCTTCCACCCGCCACTGCAACCGTCCGCCTTCCACCATCATGGACTGCAGGCGGATGTGCGGATCGGGCATGCCGTCAGTGGCCTCCACCGCGTTCTTCAGCAAATTGATGAGCACCTGCTCCATCTGCCCCCGGTCTATCTCCACCACGCGGTCGGCCATCTGCGTGTCGAAGACGCACTGCGGATACAGCTTCTGCAGGTCGGCCAGCAGCTCATACAGCCGCACCGGCACACAGACAGGCTGCGGCTGGCGAGACAAGGTGCGGTAGTTCTCGATGAACTGCAACAGCCCCTGGCTACGGCGGCGTATGGTGCTCAGCCCCTGCCACAGGCGCGGGTCTTCGTCCTTCCGCGGCTCCATCCTGTCGCAGAGCGTGTCGCTCAACGAAAGGATGGGCGCCAGCGAGTTCATCATCTCGTGCGTCAGGACGCTCACCAGTTTTTGCCAGGATTCCGCCTCCTTCTGCTCCAGCAAAGGGTGCACGTTGCGCAGGCAACACAGATACAACCGCCGGTCGGAAGCCTGATAACGGGTCAGCGTGGCGGCCAGCTCCACCGTGCCGTGGCTTTGCCGCAAGCGGATGGACTGGATGACACCCGGACGGAGGCTTTGCAAGAACCCGGGAAAGTCCGGATTCAGCACGGCCAGTTCTTTCAGATGGTGCAGCCGGAAGCCCCGCAGTCGCCGGATGGCCTCCTTGTTCATCCAACTGATGCGCCCCTCGGCATCCCACACGAGCAACAAGGCATCCACGGTATCCAGCAACGCTTCATAATATTGGTGGTCGGCCGTCTGCTTTGTCTGGGCCGCACGAAGTTGCCCGACTAGGTTTTCAGCCAGCTCCGCCAACCGCCGTTCCGTCCTTCCGTGCCCGAAGAGGACGTATGTCGCCGTCAAATCGTGGTCGGCAATGCTTTCCAGCACATGCAGCAAACGCTGCTCCGACCTTCGTTGCACCCGGAAAAGAGCCGCCACACACGCGACCGACAACAAGACCAACAAAAACAGGACAAAATACCATTGCCGTTGCGCCCCCAAGACCATCCCGGCCCCCAGCGACAGGAGGCACACGGCCAAACCGATGGTTTTACCCATAGAAATTCCCTTCATAAGCCAAGCTTTTCTATTTTACGGTATAAGGCATAGCGCGTGATGCCCAAATATTCCGCCGCGCGGGTCAAGTTGCCTTCGCTCCGTTTGAGGGCTTTCGCGATGGTTTGCCGCTCCATTTCTTCCAGATTGAGGTTATCTGTCTCCCCTGTAGAAATCTCTTTGGCAGTCTTGGCCGGCGCGGGCTCCAAGATGAAATCCTCCGGGCGCAGACTGGCATGGGTAGTCAGGATGACAGCCCGTTCGATGGCATGTTCCAGCTCACGCACGTTGCCGGGCCAGGCATAGCGCATCAGCTTCTGCCGTGCCTCGCGGTTGATGCCCGTCACGGCCTTGTGGTATTTCCGCGCCATGCGGGCCAGGAAGAACTCGGCCAACAACAAGATGTCCTCCCCGCGTTCGCGCAGGGGCGGAATGCGGATTTCGATGGTGTTGACGCGATAGAGCAAGTCCTGCCGGAAACGTCCCTGCTCCACTTCCTCGCGGATGTGGGCATTGGTGGCACAAATCAGCCGCACGTCAATCGGAATCTGCACCGTCCCGCCCAGCCGGGTGATGACCCGCTTCTCCAGGGCCGTGAGCAGCTTGGCCTGCATGGGCAGCGACAAGTTGCCAATCTCGTCCAAGAAGAGCGTCCCGCCGTGGGCCGCCTCCATGCGACCGGCCTTTTCCTTGCGCGCGTCGGTGAAAGCCCCTTTCTCGTAGCCGAACAGTTCGCTCTCGAACAAGTTCTCGGGGATGCTCCCCACGTCAATGGTGACAAAAGGCCGGGTGCGACGCGGGGAATAGTGGCACAAGGTGCGGGCCACCACGTCCTTACCCGTACCGTTCTCCCCTAGAATCAAGATGTTGGCATCCGTCCCGGACAACCGGTGGATAGTGTCAATGACTTCCTGCATGGGTACGGAACGGCCAATCAGGCAGGGGGCCTCGTCGCCGGCTGAACCCAGCACCTCCACTTGCTCTTGCAGCTGCTTGACTTCCCGACGCGACTGCCGCAGCTTGACGGCCGAAGACAATGTGGCCAGCAGCTTTTCCTTGTCCCAAGGTTTGGGGATGAAGTCCGTGGCACCTGCCTTGATGGCCCGCACGGCCTTCTCCGTGTCCGAATAGGCCGTCATGAACACCACCACCGCCTCGGGGTCGCGTTTCAGGATTTCCTTCAGGCAGTCGAACCCTTCCTGCCCTCCGCTCATGTCGCGTTGAAAGTTCATGTCCAGCAGGATGACATCCGGCTGGAAAGCGTCCATGAAAGGCAAAATCTTGTCCGGACGGGTCGTCACCTTGACCTTTTCCACATGGGATTCCAGCAACAAGTGGAGCGCGAAGAGCACGTCTTCGTTGTCGTCCACCACCAATATCTTTCCGTTCTTTTCCATATTCAGACATTTTGATTTGCAAAGATAGGAAGTTTTAGCTTGTGTTGTACGTGCGTAAACGCACGTTTTTCGCGCGGTTCCGCACACTCCCATACAAGCCTCATCTTGCATAGTCCGCAGTGCCTTAACCATTTACTGCATTGGCAAGCTTTTTGTCGGCATCCAAGCGTACCATGCGAACTTAGAAAATGAAGTTGAAGAAAACAATCGGAATCATCGCGGCCTTGGCCTGCACGTGGGGCGCAGCCGCCGAAGAGCCCTTGGAACTCACGCTGGCCGAGGCCATCGCGCGGGCACAGCAGCATTCGCCCGAAGCCCAGTCCGCGCGCCACACCTATTTGGCAGCCTATTGGAACTATCGTTTCTACCGCGCCAACTACCTGCCTTCGGTGACCCTCTCCGCCGCACCGGAACTGAACCACCAAATCAACCGCATCACCCAGTCCGACGGCACGGAACGCTTCCTGAACCAAAACCAGCTGAACAGCGACCTGACGCTGACCGTCAACCAAAACGTGTGGTTCACGGGCGGCAGCCTCTTCGCCACCTCTTCTGTCCGCCGCATGGACGTGCTCGACAACCACACCTATTCCTATAACACCAATCCCATCACGATAGGCTACCGGCAAAGCCTCTTCGGATACAACAGCCTGAAATGGGACCGGCGCACCGAGCCGCTGGCCTATCGCGAAGCCTGCAAGGCGTATGCCGAATCCTTGGAACTGGTGGCGGCTCAAACCTGCAATCTGTTTTTCATGCTGGCCTCAGCCCAGGCGGAACGGGATATCGCCGAATCCAACTATGCCTCGGCCGACACCCTGTTCCGCTACGCTGAAGGCCGATACCGCATCGGGACCATCACAAAGAACGAGATGCTCCAACTGGAAATCAACAAACTCAACGAGGAAGCCAACCTGCTGGACGCGCAGACTGCCGTGGAGGATGCCACACAAGAGCTGCGCTCCTTCCTGGGACTGGCGCAGACCGTCCCCTTGGAGGTGGTACCCGAACACCACATTCCACAGATAGAAGTGCCCGTCGGCCAAGCCTTGGAGCTGGCCTATGCCTACAGTCCCGACCCCGAAGCACACCAACGCCAACTAGTGGAAGGAAAAAGCAACCTGGCTCGTGCCAAGGCCAATGCCGGACTGAAGGCCGACCTCTACCTGCAGTTTGGCTTGTCGCAAACGGGCGACCGGTTGGAAGAGGCTTATCGCAAACCGCTCAACCAACAATACGTCAGCCTGTCGCTCTCGCTTCCCATCCTGGACTGGGGGCGCGGCAAGGGGCAGGTGCGCGTGGCGCGTTCCCAACTGGCCCTGACGGAAACCCAGGTGGCCCAGCGGCAGCAGGACTTCGAGCAGAACGTGGTGCGCATGGTGCGCCAGTTCAACCTGCAAGGCCGCCGCGTGGCCATCGCCCGCCGCACCGACAGCACGGCGCAGCAACGCAACGAAGTAGCGCGCCGGCTCTACCTGCAAGGCAAGTCCACCGTGCTCGACTGGAACGCCTCGGTGTCGGAAAAGGATGCCGCCCGGCGCAGCTACATCCAAGCCCTGCAACAGTTTTGGGCACTTTATTACGGCTTGCGCAGCCTGACACAGTATGACTTCGCCCGGCAGCGCCCCCTCTCCCATACCTTACCTGAACCCTAAAAACTTATCGTCATGGACATACCTTTAAAGAAACGCCCCTGGTTCATCCGTTACCGCTACTACCTGTTGGCCGCCTTGGCCCTCATCGCCCTGCTGGGCTATGCGGCCGTGCTGGCACTCGGCCCGCGCAAGTTCCGCGTGGACAAGGAGAACGTGCAGATTGCCGAAGTCCGGCACACCGACTTCCTGGAATACGTGGACGTGGAAGGCATCGTGCATCCCATCATGACCGTACAGGTGAACAGCCTGGAGGGCGGCAACGTAGCCCGCATCATCGGCGAGGAAGGCGACATGGTGCAAGTTGGCGACACCCTGCTCGTCCTGGAGAACCCGCAAGTGGAACGCAACATCGCCGACAAACTGGGCGAACTGGAGAAACAGCGCATCGAACACCGCCGCCAGCTGTTGGAAATCGACCGCAACCGGCTCACCCTGCAACAACAAAGCCTGCAAGCGGAATACGAGCTGAAGCGGTTGGAGAAAAGCTACGCCCTGAACCGCGAAGAGTATGAGATGGGCATCAAGAGCAAGGCCGAACTGGAAGTGGCGGCCGACGAATACGCCTACAAGACGCGCACCACCCGGCTGCAACGGCAAAACCTGCACCACGACTCGGTCATGGGAACCATCCAGCGCGAACTGCTGCAGCGCGACATGGCCCGCGAGGAAGAGGCTTTCCGCCGCGAAGCCCGCCGCATGGAGGATCTGATTGTCCGTGCCCCGGTGACCGGACAGCTGAGCCTGGCCGACATCGTGCCGGGACAACAGATTAGTGCCGGGCAACGAGTGGGCGACGTGAAGGTGCTCGACCGCTTCAAAATCCATGCCGCACTGAGCGAATACTACGTGGACCGCATCACGGCCGGACTGCCCGCCTCGCTGCAATACCAGGAGCGGCGTTACCCGTTGAAGGTGTCCAAGGTGTGGCCGGAAGTGAAGGACCGCAGCTTCGAAGTTGACCTGGTGTTCACCGACTCCGTGCCGGACAACGTGCGGCTGGGCAAGAGCTACCGCCTGCAGATCGAGCTGGGACAACCCGAAAAGACACTGGTGTTGCCACGCGGCAACTTCTACGCCGTCACTGGCGGACGCTGGATTTTCAAACTGAACGCCGACGGCACACGGGCCTACCGGACGGACATCAGCATCGGCCGCCAGAACCCGCGCCAATACGAACTGCTGGAAGGATTGCAGGCCGGCGACCGTGTGCTCGTCACGGGCTACCAGTCGTTTGGAGACGTGGAGGAAATCGTGCTGGAATAAAATCCATTCAGACAAAATACACCTATTATTATATATGATCACCCACTACTTGAAAATCGCCTGGCGCAACCTGCTCAAGTATAAGGTGCAGACGGTGGTTACCCTCGTGGGATGGGCACTGGGATTCACCTGCCTGGCCCTCTCCGCCTATTGGCTGCGCTATGAACACACGTTCGACACCGGGCATCCCGAAGCCGACCGAATGTATTTCCTGGCCTTGCAAGACACCACAGGCACTTATCATGAAACGATGAGATACGAGTATTGCACCGACGTGCCGCAACGGTTTCCCGAGGTGGAATGCGCCACGGCCATCCCATACGGATATGTACAAATCCAGCTCAACGACTCGATAGTTTGTCCATACAATGTAATAGACCCCGGATTTCTGGACGTGTTCCGCCTGCCGCTCGTGGCGGGGACAGAAGAATTCCTGCGCAATCCGTCCTACGTCGGTTTGACCGAAAGTGTGGCCCGGCGGCTGTTTGGCCATTCGCCGGCCGTGGGACGCGAACTCACCATCAAAGAAAAGCAGGTGCGGGTGGGAGCCGTGGTGGCCGACCTGAAAGGGCACAGCGTTTTTGACTTTGGACTCCTGCAATGCCGGGAACGCAGGAAAGACAAGAATTATGGAGAACTTTGCCTGGTGCGCCTCGGCAGTAAGGCTGACCCCCACGCCCTGGCCGGGAAAATCACCCGGGCTTTCAAGGAACGGACATACAGCCACCTGACGTTTCAATTGGTGCCCATCAGCCAATACCGCGCCGCATTCCACGAAAGCATCATGCCCGTACGGCTCATCTACCTGAACCTGTTTGTGCTCATCAGTGCGCTCATCGTGCTTTCCATCCTGGTCAACTACTATGCCTTCTTCTCCAGCCGCCTGCAAAAACGCTGGCGCGAGATGGCCATCCGGCAGGTGTGCGGGGCATCGCCTGCCCAGCTGTTCGGGCTGCTTATGACGGAATTCCTGATGCTGCTGGCCGGCGGGCTGCTGCTGGGCTTCATCCTGCTGGAACTGTTGCTTCCCGCATTCAGGGAATACGCGCAAATCCGGACTTTGGAACCCGGCCACCTGTGGATGTACATGCTATTGCCGGCCTTGGCCGTGTGGCTCGGCTATGTCTTGCTGTTCGTGGTCTTCACCCGCCGCACACTGCAACGCAACCTGCAGGCTTCACGCATAGGAATAGGAGCCAAACTCAACCTCACGTTCCAACTGACGCTGACGGCCTTGGTCACGTTTTGCGTCGGCATCATGGCGGCTCAAATTCATTACCTGAGGTCGCCCCAAAGCCAAGGATTCGAATCGAAAGACCGCATTATCATGGGGGCTTCTTGGCAAGACAATTGGCGGGAAACAGAAGCCGCCATCCGAAAGATGGCCGGTGTCAGACAGACCCTGTACGGCTTCCATCCGTTCTTCACCAGTTACCAAAAATTGCCCGTCACGGAATGGGACGAAAAGAAAGAAAACGGAGACTTTATACTGATTGATTTTCTGTGGGGCGACCAAGCCTGGATGGACTTTTGGGGAATCCGCCTGCTGGAAGGGCATGTCCCCTCGGCCTCCGAAGCAGAAGAAGGACTGGTGCTCATCAACGAAGCTGCACAGCAGGCTTTCGGATGGCACGAAGCAGTGGGAAAGCAGTTCGTTTTCGAGCAATACCAGTTTCGTGTGGCCGGAGTAATCGGTGATTTTTCCCATCGCGTGCTTGAGCCTGAAGCTCCCCTCATGATTTTCCGCCCCGGTTATAGTGCCTTCGCCCGACAAGAGAAGTTACATCAAGGGTGGTGTTTCCGGGTGCAGGTGAAGACGGAAGACGGAGCCGCCGACGAGGTATGCCAACGGATTCTTTCGCAACACCCGGAACTGGAAGCCGTCAAGGCATCGGATTTGGTGGATGGCGAGTTGAAGTCGGAACTGCTCCTGCTGAAACTGCTATGGGGCGCCGCCGCCCTGTGCGTGGGCGTAGCCGTCTTCTGCGTTTATTCGCTGATCACCCTGGCCTGCGAACAGCGGCGCAAGGAAATCGCCCTCCGGAAAATCAACGGGGCCACTACGGGCGACATCTACCGGATGTGGTGTCGCGAGTATATGCTGCTTTGGCTGCTGAGCCTCGTCGTGGCCTTCCCCATCGGCTACATCCTGATGCGCCGCTGGCTGGAGCAATATGTACACCAAATCAGCATCGGCGCGGGTTACTACGTCGCTGTGGCCCTCGTCCTCGGTCTATTGATGCTGCTGGGCATGGGAACGCAAGTGTGGAAAGCCTCCCGCCGCCAACCGGCCGATGACATAAGAATTGACTCATGAAACCGACAACGCTTAAAAAAACAAGAAGACAATGGTTACACACTATCTGAAAATAGCCCTGCGCAATCTGCTCAAGTATAAGATGCAGACCGCCGTATGCGTATGCGGACTGGCCGCGGGCTTCATCAGCTTTGCCCTCTCGCTGCTGTGGGTGCGGCACGAAACGACCTTCGACCAGTTCCATCCCGACGCCGAGAGGCTGTACCTGTGCTGCACCGACTTTGGTATGGACGCTTTAAGCATAGCTCCTTGGGCGGATACCAAGCTGGTGCCGCAGTTGAACCGGGACTTCCCGGAAATAGAACGGGCCACGGCCTATGTCAACTATGGAGAAGCAAGCGTTGAAGCCGATTCCGTCTTTGTCATCCCCACCATGGTGGACGAGAATTTCTCCGAAGTGTTCCATGTGGACATCCTTGAAGGCAGTCCCGCCTTCTGGCACGACCCTTCGCAAGTGGCCCTCAGCCGGAAGACGGCCACCGACTGTTTCGGCGACAGCCCAGCCATCGGTCGTACGGTGTACGACTCTGACAGACAGCCGCTCACCGTAGGTGCCGTGGTGAGAGACTGGCCGAACAGCAACATCTCCATCAATGTGCTGCAATATGACCCTATACTAAACGGAAGTGAAATGAATTACAGTTGCACCATCGTGCTGAAAACCGCCCATGAGGACACCGACTTGGAAGCCGTTGTGCGACGCATCAACGAGCAGTACAAGGGCATGTCCTATCACTTCCAGATGGAACCGCTCACGTCCTGCCGCTCCACGGTCTATTCCGTCCAGCAACCCGTGCGGACTACCTACCTGAAACTCTTCGTGGGCATCGGCGCACTGATAATCCTCGCGGTGCTGGTCAACACCTGTTCTTTCCTGGCAGGACGCATTCCCCGCCGCCTGCGGGAACTGGCCATCCGGAAAGTGTGCGGGGCCACCAACGGGCAATTGGCCGCACTGCTGCTCACCGAATTCCTCTCCCTGCTGGCCATGACTCTGCTGCTGGGCTTCATCCTGTTGGAGCTGATACGCCCTTGGTTCTGCGAGCTGACGGAAATCGACCGGCACCTGACGGGCGAAGTGGCGGTCTATTTCCTGGGACTCTCCGTGATCAGCATCGCCGCCTTCCTGCTCATCGTGTGGATTTTCAGCCGACGCACACTGCAAGAACACCTGCGCCCTTCTTCGCGAGCCTGGCTACCCCGGCTAAACCTGATTGTCCAATTCGCCGTAGCCTTCTTCATTCTGTTCTGCGGCACCATGATGGGCCGCCAGCTGCACTACCTTTCCACCACGACGGATGTAGGTTGGGAGCGCAAAGACCGCATCGTGATAAACAGCTACTACAACCGGCCCGGACTGGCCGACCGCATCGCCCGTTTGGCGGGAGTGAAACACGTTTGTCCGGACGAACACGGCATGCTGTGTGCCAACGATTTCGCTCCAATGGATATCCGCTGGGAGGGCCAAGCAGAAGGCACCGAACCATTGCGCACAAACCACATCACTGCCCGAAAGGAATGGATGGACTTTTGGCGCGTCGAACTGCTCCAAGGCCATTGCCCCACGGCGGCGGAAGCCCGGCAGGGACAAGTGATGATCAACGAGACCGCCATGCGGGCCATGGGATGGGTGCCGGAAGAAGCCATCGGCAAACGCCTCTACTATGCCGACCACGTGCTGACGGTGGCCGGCGTAGTGAAGGATTTCCACATCTCGGCGCCCACCGTGCCGGTGGATCCGTGCGTGATGGTCGGCCGGGAATACAAAGGTTTCTGGAGCAGCATGCCGGATGACATCCTGGTGGCCTGCATGCCGGAGCAAGCCGACTCGGTGTGCGCCCGCATCAACGACATCATGCGGGAACAAGACCCGTGGGCCGAACCGGTGCGCACCGTCACGGCAGTGTACGATGAACAGCTGGCATCAGAACAGGTGCTGCTGCGGCTCATCCTGCTGGCCGCAGGCGTATGCAGCGGCGTGGCCCTCTTCTGCGTCTATGCCTTCGTCACCCTGGTGTGCGAACAGCGGCGCAAGGAAATCGCCATCCGCAAGGTGAACGGAGCCACGGCGGGCGACATCTTCGGCAGCTTCATCCGCGAATACCTGGCTTGCCTGGCAGCGGCCTCCATCGTAGCCTTCCCCTTGGGCTACATGGCCGTGCGCCGTTGGCAGGAACAATATGTCGAACAATTGCCCGTCGGATGGGGCATCTACTTCCTGCTCTTCCTGGGCATGGCCGCCGTGGTGACCGCCTGCGTGGGCGGACAAGTGTGGCGCGCCGCGCAGAGCCGCCCCACCGACATGCTGGAGAAAGAATAAACACATTTTAATATAAATAGAAAAAAATGAAAAAACTATTGATGCAAGCCCTGCGCACCGTAGGCCGATTCAAGACCTACACCGCGCTCAATCTGGCCGGACTGGTGCTGAGCCTGTCCTGCGCCTTCGTGCTGGCGCGCTACATCCACCAGGAACGCACCGTGGACCACTTCGTGCCCGAACTGGAGCGCACGTTTCTCCTGAACGTGCTCCATGAGGATGGATGGAGAAGTTGCTTCTCCAGCACGGAAAACCGCAACCGCGACCCGAACTTCCGGAACCCGTTGGCGCATCCCGAAGTGGAAGGTTTCACCCGTTTCTACTGTTTCCCGGACGACAAACTGCAGGTGGACGGACAGCTCGTCCCGGTGCGCACCATCTTTGCCGACAGCCTCTTTCTGGACTTCCTGCCCTTCCCGCTGCTGGCCGGAGAAGACGCACTGGACCGCCCGGGAGCGGCACTCGTCAGCGAAAGGCTGGCCCGCCGCCTGTGGGGCGACGAGAGCCCGCTGGGAAAGACTCTCCAAGACGTGTCGCTGGGCGAGGAACTGACGGTGTGCGGCGTGGTGGGCGAACCTTCCACGAAAAGCAGTTTCCAATGCGACCTGATGGTCTCCAGCCAAACCAGCGACCAATGGAGCCGGGTGCCCATCGAGCTGGTGCGGCTGCACCGTCCGGAGGACATGGCGGTGGTAAACGAGAAGAACAAGGAATTCATGACGCTGCAGAGCTACAGCGGAAGGGCCATCAGTTATCGGCTCAGTCCGCTGAAGGAGTTCTACATGGACCATGAATTGAGCGGCCAGATGGATGAAATCATCATACACGGCAACCCGCGTGTCGTGACCCTGCTGGGCTTCGTCACCGCCCTGCTGGTCATCGTCGGACTGTTCAACTACACAAACCTCCACGCCGTGATGATGCTCAAGCGGCAAAAAGAGTTCGGCATCCGCAAGGTATATGGCGGCAGCGGGCGGAGCGTCTTCGGCCAGCTCTTCCTGGAAAACTTCTGCATCGGGGCCGTGGCCTTGTTCCTCGTCTGGGTTGTGGTGGAGGTCACCCGCATCCCGGTGGAGCGCGGCCTGCAGATTCCCGTCCGCTCCGACCTGGCGTTCGACCTGGGCCTCTCGCTGCTCGTGCTCGTGGGCATGCCCCTGCTCACCACGCTTTACCCCTTCGCCCGCTACTGCCTGGCACCGCCCGTCCGCAGCATGCACCTGTCCGCGCCGGTGCGCCGCCACTCCCTGCGGGGCAACGCCGTGTTCCTCTTCGGCCAGTTCACCATCACCATCGGCATCCTGGTGGCCGCCATCTACTTCGCCCGGCAGCTCGACTTCCTGCTCCACTACGACCTGAACTTCCGCTCGAAAGACATCCTGCGGGTCGAGCCGTTTTATAACGAAGAATCCAGTTACCAGATGGACGAAAACGATTGGCTCCGCAGGAGGATGCAGGCGCAAGAGACCTGGGAACGGGTCGCACGCGAACTGGATGCCTCGCCACTCTTCTCCGGCTGGACCACGGGCGGCATTCCTGTGCAGGACGGTTTCTTCAAGAATGCCACCGGCCCTTCGGGAGAGCAGGTGGAACTTTCCATACGCTCCTCGTCCAACATCTCCTACATGGACGTATTCGGATTCCGGCTGAAAGAAGGCCGGCTATGGGAAGAAGGCAAGGACAAAGAACATGAATATAAAATGATTGTCACCGAAGAGGCCGCCCGCCGACTGGGCATCAAAGACCTGCGCACCGACCGTGTGCAACTGGAAAGCCGGATTTGGTTCACCTCGGGAATGGACTTCGACTATAACCCGCCCTACGAGGTCATCGGCATCGTGGAAGACTTCTGCGGCGGCAACTTGACGGAAAGAACCCTCCCGGCCGTGTTCACCTATTCGGAAAAAGACCCACGCAACCCGCTCCTGCTGGCCGTCAAGCCGGGACACCGCGAAGAGGCCGTGGCCTTCATGAAAAGGCTGTGGGACGAGCTGATGGGCGGCGGCGCAATGGAATACAGTTGGGCCGAGGACGACATCCGCGACCTCTACGCGCAAGACCGGCTGCAGATGCGCATCTTCCTGCTCTTTGCCGCCGTGGCCATCCTGATTTCCGTGTTGGGACTGCTGGGCATCTCGCTCTACGACCTCCGCTGCCGCTACCGCGAAATCGCCCTGCGCAAGGTGCACGGGGCTTCGCCGCGCGACCTCTTCGTGCTGCTCTCCCGGCAATACGCCTACATTTGGTTGGCCGCCTTCCTCACGGCCTCCGGCCTGTCCTACGCCGCGCTGAGCCGCTACATTGAGGACTTTGCCCACCACGCCCCGCTCTCGGCGGACATCTTCCTGTGGGCAGGCGTGGCCACGGCCTTGCTCACGCTCGCCGTGTTGGGCCTGCAAATCCGCCGGGCCATCCGGACGAACCCGGCGGACGTACTGAAAAACGAATAAACACATCGAATATCAAATCCTAAAAAATACGACTATGATCAAGACAGAACATTTGCAAAAGATTTTCAAAACAGAAGAAGTGGCCACCTACGCCCTTAACGATGTCAGCCTCGAAGTGAAGAAAGGGGAATTTGTGGCCATCATGGGCCCGTCGGGTTGCGGCAAGTCCACCCTGCTCAACATTCTGGGACTGCTGGACAACCCCACCGCCGGCACCTACTTGCTCAACGGCACGGATGTGTCGCACCTGAAGGAACGCGAGCGTACCCGGCTGCGGAAAGGCGTCATCGGCTTCGTCTTTCAGAGTTTCAACCTGATTGACGAGCTGAACGTATATGAGAACATCGAGCTGCCCCTGCTCTACATGAAAGTGCCGACCCGCGAACGCCGCGAGCGCGTGGAAGCGGCCATGAAGCGCATGGACATCCTGCACCGCCGCAAGCACTTCCCCGCCCAGCTCTCCGGCGGACAGCAACAGCGCGTGGCCATCGCCCGCGCCGTCGTGGCCGGTCCGCAGCTCATCTTGGCCGACGAGCCGACCGGCAACCTGGATTCCAAGAACGGGCGCGAGGTGATGGAACTGCTCAGCGAACTGCACCGCGACGGCACCACCATCGTCA
>CALUFQ010000045.1 GCA_944319925.1 uncultured Paraprevotella sp. | reverse complement strand
AACTTGCACAGAAGCCCCGTTTTGTGCAAAAAAATCGCGCAAGAATCTGCTATTTGGGCCGGATTGCGCAAAAGTCGCGTCACGAAAATCAGCCAAAACGGCACAATTTGTCCATTTTCACAAGCATTTCACGACATCCTGATTTTGGGCCAGTCGAATTTTGATGGGGATTTGATTTTGCCCCTTCGGGTGCGGCGGGGAACGCCCGTTGCCCACCGCACCCGCAAACCGACAAGACGGAAAAAGGCACGGCCTTCACACTGGAAAAACAGCGTGAAGGCCGTGCCCCGCAAATGTCCCAAGCCCCTATTTCAATTCCAACGCCACGATGCTCATGGGAGGCATTTTCACGGTGAGTTTGCCTTCCGACAACTTGGCATCCTTGAAATCGGCAGGTTTCACGGCATCGGGGTGTTCAAACGTGTTTTTGTCTGAAATTTGCCCGCAGGTCAGAATCCGCCCGGACACGGTTTTGACACCTAGTCCTGCCAAATCCACAATCACTTCGTTTGCCGTCTCCAAATCCACATTGGAAAGCGAGAGATGGACTGTGCCGTCCTTCGCCCGCGAGGCCGTGGCCCCCAGCAACGGCAACGTCCGCTGCCCGCCGTCGCGCCTCATCTGTTCCCTCACCTGCTTTGTGGCGCACAGCACGTCCAATGGCAGGTAAGTAGCATCTTGGTGTACATTATACATTTGGAACACATAATATGTCGGGGTGAGTACCATCTTGTCGTCCTTCGTTAGAATCATGCTCTGCAACACGTTGGCCACTTGTGCGATGTTGGCCATCTTGATGCGGTCGGTGTATTTGTGGAACACATTCAGCGACAGCGCGGCCACGAAAGCATCACGCATGGTGTTCTGTTGATAGAGGTGTCCTTTGACGGTGCCCGGCTCTTCGTCCCACCATGTGCCCCATTCATCCACTATCAAGGCAACCCGTTTCTGCGGGTCGTATTCATCCATGATGCGGGTGTGTTCGCGGATGCAATTCTCAATGTCCAGGCATTTTCCCATCGTCCAATAATAGTCTTCAGCGGAGAAATCCGTGGCCGAGCCTTTGCTGCCGCTCCAACCGGACACTGTGTAATAATGCAGCGAAAGGCCGTTCATGTAATTGCGCGCCCTGTCCATCAAGACTTCAGTCCAACGCAAATCGTATTCGCCCGACCCGCTGGCAATTTTAAACAACCTGTTTCCGTTGTAGCTGCGGCAATATGTCTGGTAACGGCGGTAAAGGTCGGCATAATATTCCGCACGCATGCTGCCGCCGCATCCCCAGCTTTCGTTTCCCACGCCGATGTATTTCACTTTCCAAGGCTCTTCGCGTCCGTTTTGCTTGCGGAGCTTGGCCATCGGGCCGTCTTCGGCTGTCATATACTCCACCCATTGCGCCGTCTCCTGCACCGTGCCGCTGCCCACGTTCATGGACACGTAGGGTTCGCACCCCAAGAGTTCGCAAAGGTTGAGGAACTCATGTGTGCCGAAACTGTTGTCTTCCACAGTTCCGCCCCAATTGTTGTTCACCATGCGCGGGCGGTCTTCTTTCGGGCCTATGCCGTCGCGCCAATGGTATTCATCGGCAAAGCATCCTCCCGGCCATCTCAGCACCGGCACTTTCAGGTCTTTCAACGCCTGGAGCACGTCGTTGCGGTAGCCGTCCGTGTTGGGAATCTTGGAATCTTCGCCCACCCAAAGTCCTCCGTATATGCACGTCCCCAGGTGTTCGGCAAACTGCCCGTAAATTTCTTTCGGGATGATTTGCTTGGCCTGTTCCGGATACAGCCGTATCCGGGAGGTTTCCTGTGCCGCCAAGGGCATAGCGGCTAAGAGAGCCGCGCAAACTATCAACTTACTTGCTTTCATGATATCGAAAATGAAATTAAAAACAAACACAAATATACGTATCTTTTTTGACTTGGCATGCTTTTTGGCTAACTTTGCAAACAAAAAAAGGAAATGGAAGCAAAAGACATGTTCAGGAAATGGGGTGTTCCGGCGGCTTGTGCAGGCGGGTTGTTGCTCCTTCTTGCCGCATATTTTATGTTCTTCAACGCCACGTTCGGCATCAAGGATACCACCTATTTATATATAGACGATGACGATACGCCCGATTCAGTAAACGTGAAAATCAAAGCTGCGGGGCAACCGGGCCTGTCCTGCGGGTTTCCTGTATTATCTGCCCTGGGTGGCTACTCCGTGAAAAGCGGGCGTTACGCCATAGAACCGGATGACAACATGCTCGACCTGTACCGAAAACTTCGCCAAGGCAGGCAGGCGCCCGTGCGGCTAACCATTCCTTCCGTCCGCACCATGGACCGTTTGGCTGGCGTGTTGGGGCGGAAATTGATGATGGACTCCGTCCTCGTGGCGCAGTCTTTTACCGATTCCGCCTTTTGCAACCGTTATGGATGCGACACCGCCACAATGGCGTGCCTGTTCATCCCCAACACCTATGAAGTGTATTGGAATATCGGGCTGGACAGGTTCATGGAACGCATGCAAAAAGAATACAAAACCTTTTGGACAACGGAACGGTTGGAAAAGGCCAAGGCGGCGGGCTTGACACCCGAGGAAGTTGCCACACTGGCATCCATCGTGGACGAAGAAACAGCTTGCGATGCCGAAAAACCGATGGTGGCAGGCATGTATGTCAACCGGTTGCGTTGCGGGATGCCCCTACAAGCCGACCCGACCATAAAATTCGCGCTGCGCGACTTTTCGCTCCGGCGAATTTATCACAAGCACCTGAACGTGGAAAGCCCCTATAATACCTATCGCGACGCGGGACTTCCTCCCGGCCCCATCCGCATCGCTTCCATCGCAGGGATTGATGCCGTGCTGAACCACGTGCGCCATGATTACCTTTACATGTGTGCCAAGGAAGATTTCTCGGGAACCCACAATTTTGCGCGCACATACAAGGAGCATTTGGCCAATGCCGCCAAATATTCCGCCGCACTGAACCGCCGCGGCATCAAATAAACATCAGGGCCGGACATCACTGCCCAGCCCTGCGTCCTAACTTAACTAATATATGAAAAAACCTATTAAAAAAATACCTCCTTATCCATACAGGTAGCGTAAACGCTCCTTTACTTTTTCCGTGGCCTTCTTCACATTATATTCCACCGAACGCCATGTCAGGTTCATGCTCTCGGCCACTTCGCGATAGCTTCTCCCTTCCAACCGGATTTCGCTAAAAGCCACCCGCTCCGTCCACGGCAAGTGGTACACGGTCTGCCCGATGATGCGGAACAATTCCTTTTGGCAGAGCGATGCCAGCTCGTCATCCGAAATGCGGTCGGCCGTCTGCTTCATGTAATCCTTGGCATCTTCCAGACGTTGCCTGCGGCGCACGATGTCCAGGCATTTCCGGCACACCATGGAATAAAACAAGCCCGGCACGTTCAACTCCAACTTCAAACGGTCTTCTATTTCCAGCATGCGCAACAAGACATCACCCACCACATCGCGAGCTTCTTCCGTATCATATAAAAAAGAATTTGCATAACGCACAGCCGATTGGTAATGCTTCTCGAACAGCGTCTCATAGTCGAATCCTTTGTCCATTGTGTCCACGGTTTATCTTTAAGCATTGCAAAGATAGGCACTGCGGACAATAAGCTAGTGCATAAATTGTTGTTTCGATACGTGTAGATTGTTGCAAAACCTCTAAAAACAACATTTCATGCAGCCAGGAACAACATTTCATGCAGGTGTTCACGAAAAATGTAACAAACAGCCCTGTCTTTTGATACATTTCAAAAGGTTTTTGCTATCTTTGTTTTCAAATTACCTATGAGATAATGAAACGCATTTGGACTTACATAACCTTTCTTTGCCTGTTTTTCTTGCTGCAAAACAGTTATCCGTCGGCTGAAAAGTTCAAGTTGTTGGATATGGACGACGGGCTGTTCAACAACCAAGTACGTTTCCTCACCCAAATGGAAGACGGAAGGATACTCGTTTACACGGAAGGCATGTTCAATGTCTATGACGGGAACCGGTTTGAACCGCTTGACTGCGATTTAAGCAACACGTTACCTTTGGGCATGCACAATATATGCATGGCTTACGACGGCGGAAACGGGCTGTTGTGGGCTAAAGATTATTACAGGCTCTACCTGTTTGACACCCGTACACAAAGATTCTGCCTTGACTTGAAAGCGCGATTTCAGGCGGCCGGACTAAAAGAACCGCTCAACGACTTCATTCTTGACCAAGACAAAATGGCTTGGCTGATTACGGCAAGCGGGAAACTATACCGATATGACTGGCAACATCCGGCACACATGATATACGCCCCTTCATCCGAGGAAAAAGAAGCGGGCGTCAAAGCGAAAGACGTCATACAGGCAGGGCCGTTTCATCTGATTTTTCTCAACACGGGGAAAATGCTATGTTGGGAGGAGAAAAGCGGGCGTATGACCGGAGAAGATTTTTCTGCCGCCACCGCTTATCCCTCTGAAGCTTTCCGCACGGCATGGTTGCAAGCCGACAATCAGCACTTGCTCATTTCCGTCAGCCACACGGAAGGATATGTTTACCTATATAATATATATACCCGCCAATGGAAAATTGTCTTGAAAGGCGAAGCTATCAACGACATCAAAAAAGACCGGTCGGGATGTTTTTGGCTGGGTGGAAACAACGTGCTCGTCAAGTTATCGCGTGATTATGAAATCCTGGAGAAACTGGATTGGTTTGAACTTACCAACGGGAACCGGCTGCAAGATTTTGTCATGTCATTGCTGATTGACAAAAACCAAGGATTATGGCTCGGCACGGGAAGCTCCGGCGTGTTGAGGATGCAATCGAAAAAGCACTATGTGGAATACTACGCCAACGATGCGGCACGAAATAAAGGCGGGCGAATCATTCGCAGCTTGGTTCAATACGACCAAAAACACCTGTTGGCCGGCACGATGCATGGATTTTTCTTATTCGACACTGAGCAAAAAGCCTATAAACCTTTCCTGCAGGAACTTTCCGAATGCTATTGTTCCAATATACAGAAGGATTCATTGGGACATTTCTGGCTTTGCACCCGCCAAGGCCTGTTCCATTTGCAGGACGGGCACATCACGCGAAAGGACAAAGAGATTCCCATCGAAACGCCGACCGAGACCGTCAGGTTCTGCCTCCTGCTTTCGAATGGAAAGATGTTGGTTTGCTTTAATTTGAAGGATTTATACCTGTATGACCCCATGAAAAACACGAGCATACGCCTCGTCTTGGAAAATTCAGATTTCACCCGTAGCCGGGTAATGAGTTTCGCCGTGGAAATAGCACCGGAAAAGTTACTTATCGGAGGACAGGGAGGGCTTTTCGAATATGACGCGGCTGATAATGTCATGAAACCGGCCTCTTGGATAGCACCATGGGAGAAATACAGTACAAAATACAATTGCGCATACGTGGGGAACGGGGCTGTTTGGATTGGTACACAAAACGGACTTGTCCGGCACGACCTACGTGGTGGTGAAACCCTTCGTTTCGACACAAAGGAAGGGTTGCCCAATAACTGCATACAAGGCATCACGGCCGACCGGGAAGGTGCCCTGTGGGTGTCCACGTCCAATGGTATTGCCAAGATAACGCATAAAGCCGGGAAAAGGCATTTTTCGATTTCCAGAATATGTGTCCAGGATGGTATGCAGCCGGGAGAAATGATGGAGCAATCAATCACAGTCATGCCCAACGGCCACATTTACGCCGGGGGAATGGAAGGAATCACGGACATTCCTTCTGAAACCACCGACTACTCATCCTCACACCTTGTTCCCACCCTCATGGGGTTGCGCATCATGAACCAGTCTATCAGCAACGAAGGATTATTCCACGGGCGTCAGCTTTTTCCCGACGGATTTTCCTATACCCGCGACATACGCCTCAGGCATGACGAGAATTTCCTTGAGTTGCGTTTTTCCGCCTTGGATTATGATACCCCGCAACACACACGTTACCGTTACCGCTTGGTGGGATTGGAACAGGAATGGCATCATACGGCCGAACCGACCGGTATCTGTACGGCCACGTACACTTCGTTGAATCCGGGCAAATACACATTGCAAATGCAAGCGGCCATGGGAAACGCACCATGGGGAGAGATTGCCGAATGGACAATCACCATCCTGCCTCCTTGGTGGAAAACGTGGTGGGCTTATGCTTTATATGTAACAATGACACTTCTCGCGGCCTATTATGCCATCGAACTGTATTTCGCTTACAAACGCTCCAAGCTGAAAGCCGAACAAGAGAATTTGGAATACCAAAAGAAGCAGCAATTGGATGAACTTAAGTTCCGTTTCTTCACAAACATCAGCCATGAGTTCCGAACCCCGTTGGCCCTCATCATTACTCCGCTTGAATTGCTTATCCGCAACGCCAAGGATGAATCATTGCGGAGAGACTTGGAAAAGATAATGGGAAATGCCAAAGACTTGCTCAAACTAGTCAACCAATTGCTAGACTTCAGGCGGCTAGAGCAAAAGGGAGAACAATTGAAGCTTTCCTGCATCCACCCTTTGTCTTTTATCAAAGAATGCGTGACGCCATTCATGGAAATCGCTAATGGGAAACACGTGACGCTCACTTGCGAATGCCGCTTCGCAGAAGAAGACACATTTAATTTGGACAGGGAAAAGATTGTGCGTGTAATGAATAATTTGCTTTCCAACGCATTAAAATTCACACCCGAGGGAGGAACTATTTGCGTGGAAGCCAAATGGCAAGGAATATTCTCCGCCGGCGCACATCCTGCCATGGACATTCGGGTGAGCGACACCGGATGTGGCATCAAAAACGAAGATTTGAAACATATCTTTGACCGCTTTTTCCAAAGCGAAAACAAGCAGCCGCAACAACTGAACACGGGAAGCGGTATCGGACTTCATCTCACCAAGGGATACGTGGACTTGCATAACGGGACAATCAATGTGGAAAGCACACCAGGAAAAGGGACTTCTTTCTGCATCACATTGCCGTGGCATGACCTTCCGCAAGAGATTATACAAGAAGGGGAAGAAAAGGAAAAAACGCCCGAATCCGCCTTGCCAATGCCAGAACACGAGGATGGGAAACGTGCGACCATTCTCATCGTGGAGGACAACACGCAATTCCGCATGTTCATGCAAGACTTGCTCGACCGGCACTACCACTTGTTGACGGCAGAAAACGGGAAAAGAGGATTGGAACTCGCAAGGGAACATAACCCGGACCTGATTATCAGCGATGCCATGATGCCGCAAATGGACGGCTACGAATTTTGCCGGAAAATAAAGCACGACATGAAATGCAGCCACATCCCGTTCATCCTGCTCACGGCCAAGGATTCGCCTGAAGGCCGGAGCGAGGCATACGATGCCGGTGCGGATTCATTCATTGCCAAGCCATTCAACATAGATGTGTTGACAAGCCGCATCCGCCAACTTCTGGAACAAGAAAAGAAAAGGCGCAGACGTTTCCGCGAAGAACTGCAAGTGGAACCGAAGGACATTGCCATCTCCTCGATAGACGAACAGCTTTTGGAACGTGCCGTGAAATGTGTGGAAAAGAACATGGGCAACACGGAATACACCGTGGACCAACTCAGTGCGGATGTCGGTATCGAACGCAGCGTGTTGTGGCGGAAACTCCAAGCCCTCGTAGGACAGTCGCCTTCCGAGTTTATCCGCTCGTTGCGCCTGAAACATGCTGCGGAACTTTTGGCCACCGGACGTTATTCCATACAAGACATTTCGTGGAAAGTCGGCTTCAACACGCCGCGTTATTTCTCGTCTTATTTTAAAGAGATGTTTGGAGTGACACCATCCCAATATGCCAAGAAAGATAAGCCGTCCGCCCAATAGCGGACAAACTCATTGCTTGTAACGGTCGTTCCACAACCGCACCATGCGTTCGTGCAACTTGGCTTCCGCAGCATTCTCTTGCGCATGCCAGATGCGCCTGTCCTTCACTTCGTCCGGAAGAAACTGCTGCTCTACGAAATGTCCCTCGAAGTCGTGGGCATACTTATATTCCTTCCCGTAACCCAGTTCCTTCATCAACTGGGTGGGCGCATTGCGCAAATGCAAGGGCACGGGAAGGTTGCCGGTCTGCCGCACCAGTTGCAAGGCATCGTTAATGCCCATATATGCCGAATTGCTTTTGGGACTTGTGGCCAGATACACGGTAGCCTCCGCTAACGGGATTCGCCCTTCCGGCCATCCGATTTTCATCACGGCGTCAAACGCGGCGTTGGCCAACAACAACGCATTGGGATTGGCCAACCCGATGTCTTCGCTGGCCGAAATGACCAAGCGGCGGGCTATGAACGAAGGGTCTTCTCCGCCTTCTATCATCCGCGCCAACCAATACAAAGCTGCATCTGGATCGCTTCCACGTATGCTCTTGATGAATGCCGAAATGATGTCGTAGTGCATCTCCCCTCCTTTGTCGTATGCGAGGGGATTTTGTTGCAACCGCTCGGCCACGACGTTGTCGGTAATGACAACGTGGTCTGTCCCGTCGGCCTCCACCACCAGCTCCAGAATGTTCAAGAGCTTACGGGCATCGCCACCGCTATACCTAAGCATGGCATCGGTTTCGCGAAACTCAATCTGCTTGGTCTTCAGAATGGCATCTTTTTCAACGGCATTCCGCAACAGTTCCAGCAAGTCGTCCTTGGTCAGGCTCTTCAACACGTAGAGCTGGCAACGCGACAAAAGCGGACGAATCACCTCGAAAGACGGATTCTCCGTCGTGGCGCCGATGAGTGTCACCGTGCCCTGTTCCACGGCACCCAGCAGGGAGTCTTGTTGCGACTTGCTGAAGCGGTGGATTTCGTCAATGAACAATATCGGGCTGGCCTGGGAAAAAAAGCGGTTGTGCTTCGCCTTTTCTATCACCTCGCGCACTTCCTTCACCCCGCTCGTCACGGCACTCAACGTGTAAAAAGGAGTTTCCAGCTTATGAGCGATGATTTGTGCCAGCGTGGTCTTTCCGACACCCGGAGGCCCCCACAGGATAAAAGAAGAAATGCGTCCCGAGTCAATCATCTTGCGCAAGACCGCTCCCGGACCGACCAAATGCTTCTGTCCCACGTAATCGTCCAACGTGCGGGGACGTAATCTTTCTGCCAAAGGTGCTCCCATTTTTCCAAAAAGTTTAAAAGTCAAACTGCAGGACGAACCTCACACCGTTCTTCTTCACGTTGGGCAAGTCCAAGTAATTCAACCTCCTCACATAGTCCACGCGGAGGAACTTGAAGATGTTGTGGATTCCCACGTTCAACTCCATATAGGGCGCGTCACCCATGACGAAGCTTGTCGGCATGCCGTTCCGCGAGGGGAAACCAAACAACTCTCCACCGCCCGTCTGCTTATATGGATTATTCTTATCCGTCAGTGTCCCGTAGAGCGTCTTGAAACCGATGACCTCGCGCCATTTCAAACGCTTGAGCAACGGGATGCGGTTGAACAGTTTCCCGCTCAAGTCCCATTGCAAAGCCACCGAGACAAAACGGTCGTTCATGAACTCCATGTTGTTGATCAGGTTGAACATGTTACGTTGGATGACATAGGAGTTGTTGGCCTCCGGCGTAATCAGCAAGGGGAAAGGCACTTTGTTCCACTGCGCACCCGCACGGGCATATACATCAATGCGCCCCCACGAATTAAGCCAAAAACGTTTCGTCAGGGACAGTTCCGTATAATTGGACGCATAATCGCCACCCAGGACACCTTTGAATCCAGCGGTGTGCATCAACGTGAAAATCGGATAATTATGGTTCACCGGATGCCGGCGTTGTTTGGTGACCACCACCTGTTCTCCCGGTGCATAGCGCAGGCTCAGGGTGGCTTCGCTTTGCGTCAGCTTTGGCACCATCAGCCCGTCCAGGTTGCGGTAGAACAACGAGCCGGTCGGCGTTTGGGTGATGTGGCGCAACTGGGCCGTGATGCCGAAATGATTG
This sequence comes from uncultured Paraprevotella sp., assembly GCA_944319925.1. Taxonomy (GTDB): domain Bacteria; phylum Bacteroidota; class Bacteroidia; order Bacteroidales; family Bacteroidaceae; genus Paraprevotella. Next base: position 15,775 of record CALUFQ010000045.1, on the reverse strand, counting down.
TCGAACTCATACACATAGCGCACACTATACTGCCGGAAATAAGACATTTGGTCGATGGTCTGCGTCTTGAAGGAAGCAAAGACATTGTCCTTGTCCGTAGGCAGCAAAGCGTCAGAAGGAGCCATGACATCGTAACGGGTGGACACGGCAATGGAGTTCCGCGGAAATTCCTCGGGGGAATACTGTTTTTTCAGGAACGAATATTCTATTTCCCCCTCATATTTCCATTTCCTGTCCCGTACGCCGTAGGCCACATACCCCTTCAGGAAAAGGTGCGGGTTGAGGTTGGCCGTCGTTTGCGCACTGGCGCGCAAACGTACCTTATCGATAAAATTGGATGAGACCACCGTGTTCACAGGGCCGAAGTCCACATAGTTCTTTTTTCCCGGCGGAGAGGTTTCCACATAGTTTTCCACGAAAGCCCGCACAATCCATAAAATCCAGCCGAACCCCTTTTTCTTCGTCATGTCGCTCACCATCTTGGACATGTTGGCCTCTGAACGTGTCAGCGTATCCGTACGATATTGCGTCCAGAATGTATTGTCTTTTATTTGTGGCACACCTTCCCTTGGTGTTTCCCGTTGCTCGAACCGCTCATCGGCAATGGGCGAGAAATCAAAGCCCGTATAGGCCGTGGTGCGCTTGACCAACATGTTGTGGTATCTTTTCAACGCACCCATTTCGGCTATCATATTGTCTTTCACCAACACGCGTTGCCCGTTGGGCAATGTGGCGAAATCCTGCTCGATGACCAAATTGCTGATGAAATTCACGCTGGAACGGACAGGAAGGTTCACCAGGCAACGTTTCACTTGGTAGGAACTGTCTGCCAAAACCCACAAACGTCCCGAAAAGCCGAAATCCTGCGGATTACGCGGTATGAAACTCAACTCAATACACTTGTCCCCCTCCACGTCCAACGTGTCCATGATATAATATTGGTAGAAGATAATGGCATGGGATTCCGACAACGGGCTGGTGAAATAACGTTCCAGCAAGTTGATGGAATTGTCGTAGATGTTCACGTCGGCAAAGAAACGCTGCAGAACGATGTTCACGATGTCGCCCGTGGCAAAAAGCTCGTTCAGTCCTTCTGAATTCGTCCCCCTCACGAAGTCACGCTCCGCTTCGGGCAGCTTCCGGTAAATATGTTCCGACGAGGTCTCATTATAGGTCAGCGGAAGGATGTTGGTCTGCGTCTGAGGACAAAATTCCACTTGCTTGAGCAGCAAAGGGTATTTCTTGAGAAATCCGCTGTCCATGAATTCCTGCGTAATGTTGTTGAACCCGAACGTAATCCGTTGGTATTTGTCATAACGGTAATAGTCATTGTTCTTCAAGTCGTTTTGCCCCTTCGCGGCAATCACCTTCCGCATCAGTTCCACCGCCGGGTTGTTCTTACGGCTGTATTTTTGCTTTTTGGGTTTCACCACGAGTTCCGACAATTCCCGATCCAAGCTTTTCATGCTCACATTCACCGTGCGCTTCTCTCCCGCTCTGACTGCCCGCTTCACCGTTTCATATCCCACGAACGAGACCACGAGGGTGTCACTCCTGCCTGAAACGCGCAATGTGAATCTTCCCCGGCGGTCTGTGGTGGTTCCCACATGCTTTTGGTTTTCATAATAGACATTTGCCGAAGGGATAGGTTCTCCTGTGCCCGAATCAATTACCCGGCCACTGATTTGTGCCCGTAATATGCCGGACAGACAGCAACAAAGCATGAGGAGCAATATCGATTTACCCTGAAGTTTCAACTGTATGCCTGTTTTTGAGTTGCAAAAATAGTGAATAAGCAGAAATCGGCACTAAAAATTAAGCTAATTAAATAAAATCAAGACAACGGGTTGGCTGGTTTTCCCTGAAATCCCTATCTTTGCCCACAATTTTAAACAAACATTAAAACATGACGAAATGGAAAAACGTGTAAACCAACCGTCGGGGTTGCCGGAGAATGCATTCCGGGAACTGAAAGAAGGCGAAGAGTATGAACCCGTGATGTCCCCGCAACGCACGTACAAGGAAGTGACCGCATGGTCTGTGCTGTGGGGAATCCTGATGGCCGTGCTGTTTTCTGCGGCCTCGGCCTATTTGGGACTGAAAGTGGGCCAGGTGTTTGAAGCAGCCATCCCGATTACTATCATCGCCATCGGACTCGCAGGCGCAACCCGCCGCAAAGGCGCGTTGGGTGAGAACGTCATTATCCAAAGCATCGGTGCATGTTCGGGCATGGTGGTGGCCGGTGCCATCTTCACCTTGCCGGCCTTGTATATCCTGCAGGCCAAATATCCGGAAATGACAGTGGATTTTTTAGAGGTGTTCATCGCATCCGTGCTGGGCGGCGCGTTAGGCATCCTTTTCCTGATACCGTTCCGGAAATACTTCGTGAAGGACATGCACGGGAAATACCCTTTCCCTGAAGCCACGGCTTCCACGCAAGTGCTTGTTTCCGGAGAGAAAGGAGGCAACCAAGCCCGCCCCCTCTTGATTGCCGGGTTGGTAGGCGGACTCTATGATTTCATCATCGCCACGGTAGGCTGGTGGAACGAATGCTTCACCACGCGTTGTTTCGAATGGGGGCAATTGCTGGCCGACAAGGCCAAGTTCGTTTTCAAGATCAACACGGGTGCGGCCGTATTGGGCATGGGCTACATCGTCGGTTTGAAATACGCCCTCATCATCTGCTGCGGTTCCGTGGCCGTGTGGTGGGTCATCGTTCCTGCCATCCCCTTGTTGTTCCCCGGACTTGACATGGGCGACGGCGTGGCAGCCTCCGCCGCCAGCGCGGAACAGATTTTCCAATATGCCAAGAGCATCGGCATTGGCGGCATCGCCATGGCGGGCATCATCGGCATCCTGAAAAGCCGGAAAATCATCGGAAGTGCCATCGGGCTTGCCGCACAGGAAATGAAAGGCAAAGGCAAAAGCGGCACGGCCGTGCCCCGCACCCAGCGTGACCTCTCCATGAAAATAGTGGTCATCGGCTCGCTGGCCGCCATCGTGGCCATCCTGCTGTTTTTCTACTTCGATGTCATGGAAGGCAACCTCTTGTTCACTCTCACCGGCGTGTTGATTGTTGCCGTGATTGCCTTCCTTTTCACCACAGTGGCCGCCAATGCCATCGCCATCGTGGGCAGCAACCCCGTGTCCGGCATGACGCTGATGACCCTCATCCTCGCTTCTGTCATCATGGTGGCCGTGGGCCTGCGGGGCACTGCCGGCATGGTGGCCGCCTTGATCATGGGCGGCGTGGTATGCACCGCCCTGGCCACGGCCGGCAGTTTCATCACCGACCTCAAAATCGGCTACTGGCTGGGCAGCACACCCAAGAAACAGGAGTCGTTCAAGTTCCTGGGCATCTTGGTGTCTGCAGCGACCGTGGCCGGCGTCATCATGATACTGAATGAGACGTACGGCTTCACAAGCGGACAACTGGCAGCCCCGCAGGCCAACGCCATGGCCGCTGTCATCGAACCGTTGATGAGCGGTGCGGGCGCACCTTGGCTGCTCTACGGCATCGGTGCGGTCATCGCCATCGTTCTTACCCTATGCAATGTCTCCGCCCTGGCCTTCGCCTTGGGCATGTTCATTCCCTTGGAACTCAACCTCCCGCTTTTGGTAGGAGGACTGATCAATTGGTTCGTCACCACACGCAGCAAGGAGGCAAACGTAAATAAGGAACGCGGCGAAAAAGGCACTCTTATCGCCTCGGGCTTCATTGCCGGCGGCGCACTCATGGGCGTGGCCAGCGCGGCTCTGCGCTTTGGCGGGATTTCGTTTGACTATGCCGGATGGTGGAGTAACCCCGCCAGCGAATGGCTCTCGCTCCTCATGTACGCGCTCCTCATATTATATATGGTGAAAGCGAGCTTGCGCATCAAGAAATAGGAATGCGGAAAAAAACACGCGCAAGGCTTGGCCAATCGGATAAAAAGGCGTAACTTTGCGCCGCCGTTACGAGTTGACGGCATATTTCAAACCTATAATTTATAAACAAAACATTTTTTATGGCAACAAAAATCAGATTGCAACGCCATGGCCGTAAAGGCTACGCCTTTTACAGCATCGTCATTGCAGACGTAAGAGCACCACGTGATGGTAAGTTTACAGAAAAGATTGGCACGTACAACCCGAACACCAATCCTGCCACTGTAGATTTGAAATTCGACCGCGCCCTGTATTGGGTCGAAGTCGGTGCGCAACCGACCGACACCGTGCGCAACATCCTTTCCAAGGAAGGTGTTTACATGATGAAGCACCTGCGCGGCGGCGTAAAGAAGGGGGCTTTTGATGAAGCAACCGCACAAGCCAAGTTCGAAGCCTGGAAGAGTGACAAGCAGAAAGGCTTGGAAGCTTTCGAAGCCAAGAAAGCGGCCGACAAGAAAGCTGCTGCCGAAGCTCGCCTGCAGGCCGAGAAGAAAGTCAACGAAGAGATCGCTAAGAAAGTTGCAGAGAAGAAAGCTGCCGCGGCTGCCGCAAAGGCTGAAGCCGAAGCTGCTGAAAACGCTGCTGATGCTCCCGCAGAAGAAACAACCGAAACACCTGCTGAAGCATAAACAAACTTTATTTTTATTACTTCTTTCAAACAACAAAAGGCGGCCAACCAGCATAGGAAGGCCGCTTTCTTTTTACGTCTGCCTCGCAGGAATTAACTGTTTTTTTTCATCACATCACCGACCCAATTCTGAATGGCATTCCGGCTTGCTCCGTTCAGCTGCTTGCCGTCCTGCCATTCCAAATCGGGGTATGCCTTCCTCAATTTTCTTACGCTGTTGTTTATTCCGCTTCCACCGGATGTGGCAAACGGCACAAGCGTCTTGCCTTTCAGGTCGTGGCTCTCGATGAATGTGTTGATGATTCGTGGAGCCTGATTCCACCAGATGGGATAGCCGATGAAAATGACATCGTAAGCAGCAATATCTGCTTTCGCGCCCTTCAATGCCGGACGTGCCTTCGGATTGCTCATTTCCACCGAACTGCGCGACTGCCTGTTGTTCCAGTCAAGGTCATCGGACGTGTAGGCTTGTTGCGGGACAATCTCACATAATGTGCCGCCTGTAACGTCTGCAATCGTCCGGGCTGCTTGGGCGGTTGTGCCTGTGGCGGAAAAATACACAACCAACGACTTGTTTTCGGTTTGCATACTCTTTTCTCTTTTGTTTTGGGCGCAGGCGGCAAAGCTCATGGTCATTACCGCCGCCAATGTCAATATCATCTTGTTCATAAATCAGTTATTTTAGTAATGTCACTTGGCATATTCCTTTTTGATGATGCGCAACGCCTTGATAGCAGCGGGGAAACCAATATAGGGCAGGCACTGGATGACAGCGGCGGTCAATGTTTCAGGCAAGTTGCCGGCGTTAATGTTGCCGTGATAGTGCGAATGGAGCTGGCTCTCGGCTTCCAAGGTGGTCAACACGCAATAGCCCAACACTCGCGCGTTTGCAAGTCAAATGCGCCACGGCTGTATATTTCACCGAAAAAATAGTCGGTCAGGAACTGTTCTACATTCTTGCCCATATCTCCGGGCATACCTTCCATCACCGAGGCGATGCCGCCGGGATAAAGCTTGTCCTGAATGGCTTTGCCTGTCTCGTGGCGTGTTTCTTCCGTCACCGTGCCTTGCTTTTCCAACGGCAGGCTGATGCCTCGCTCCTTGAACACCTCATTCACCGTGGCCACGGCATTCAGCATCTTGGGGAAGCCGATGAACGGGGCGGTGAGATACATCACCTCGCGCAGTTCCTCCGGGGTGACGCCCACATTAAGTGCCGCCCCTGCATGGGCTTTCAGTTGCGGGAGCGTCTGCATCGTGGCGAGGGTGATGCAGGTAATCATTTCGCGCTGTTTCAGCGTCAATTCGCCCGTTTGGAATACTTCACCAAAGATGAACTTCTGAAGGATGTCCATCATTTCCGGGTCTGTGCCCTGCCCGGTCAGGGCTTCACCGCCAAATAGGGTGCGGTAATTCTGCTTGCATACTTCGATTCTATCCATATTGTCTGTTGTTTGTGCCGTCGCGGACAGGCTTGCTGCCAGTGCGAGGGCGGATAAGATAAATAACTTTTTCATCTGTTTTCTGTTTTAACTATGCAAAGATAGGTGCATAGAGCAAGAAAGCCTGTAACTCGTTTACAGGCGATTGTAACAGATTTACGGATTATGCGGTTAAAACCCTGCTACAAGCTTTATCCCACCACCCCTGGTGTTTCTCCGATTCATAGAATGGCTTGCCAAGCGGAAATTAAAGGCTGGGCATCAGATTTTTCTTGTCTGGAGAGCTGTTTAACGGGATTATTTCATACCTTCGCAGGCGGACGAAGTGTTTTTGTCCGCGACATATTGAAAATAAAGAGGCGTTATGTCTTCTTCTTGTGTGTACGAAGCCTGAGAACCTTCAAACAATGGAAACAAGAGGTGATGTAATGGTTTCCACGCATATGGCGTGGGGCTGTTATTCCCACATCTGTTTCCAAAGGTTTTCTCAGGGCCTGTACATTAGGACGTGTGGCATACGGCTTCACGCCTCATGCGTATTAATGGCTGTTCCTTGCGGGGCCGGGGGAAGGCAGGTTAAATATGATGGTATGAAACGGATGTTGTTATCAATGTTTATGCTGCTCATGATGTCCGCAGTCGCGTTCGGGCAGCAAGAGGTGACCAAGTTCCTGGGCATCCCAGTGGATGGGAGCAAAGAGGAAATGATACGCAAGTTGAAGGGGAAAGGTTTCAAACCCGACCCTCAAGGAAGCGAAGCACTGGTGGGACAATTCAATGGGACGGATGTCAATGTTTATGTTGCAACGAACAACGACAAAGTATGTCGCATCATGGTTTGCGATGCCCATCTGATGGGCGGAACGGATATAAAGATACGGTTCAACGACCTATGCCGGCAGTTCCAAAACAACAAGAAATATATGTTTATCTCTTCCACGGGTTATGAATTGCCCGATGATGAAGATGTAGGTTATGAAATAACAGTCAATGACAAACGGTATGAAGCAATTTATTACCAACTTCCGTCCGTCATAGACTCAACGGCCATGGCCGAAGCCATCATGCCTTCCTTGTCCCAATACACGGAAGAGCAACTTGCCAATCCCACCTATGAAGTTCGAGTGGACATGATAGCCGCCACCTTGACGTATATGTACGAACTTTGTGCCAAACGCCCCGTCTGGTTTATGATAAGTAGCCTTTATGGGCAATATTACATCACCATGTTTTATGACAATGAGTATAACCGGGCAAACGGGGAGGACTTATAACATACTTAACAAGAATATACCATGATAATTCGCAAGCAACCAATCATATCTTGGTTATTGGATAACAATAACACAGCAGACGAGGAAAATTTAGGAATACCGATGCTGGACAACAGAGAGCATTTCGAGTATCTGTATAACGGGATGCAACATCTTGCAGGTGCGCGTGATACTTCTCCAGACTGGGGGCTTCCCGAACTAGTCATGCCCTCTTTTGAGAAAGTGATGGAGAAAAGCGCGAAGTCCTTTTTCAGCATAGACCATCAGCTATTTCAGGAGTTTTATGCCGACAATGTATGTGGCATCTTGCTTTCGAGGGATTGCGGGACAATCGTTTATGGCTTCGGTGAAAACAAGCTGTATGTATGGTTGTTCAGGCAAAACGATGGTAAAAGTCAGTTGCTGCTATATTTCTACGTGGAATCGACAGAGGACAACAAGCGGCGTATTTACACTTGGCCAACCTTGATAGATGATGAGCAATTATTCAGTGGGAATCATGAAGAACGGAAAGAAATATACGAGAAATTGGCAAACAAACTTATCGTTTACCTTGCCGTCAAGAAATATGTCAAAGTTGAGACAATAGTAGTTCCAGTCGGGAAGGTTGTAAAGTTCGATGATACCATCCTTGATTATAAGACCAAAGAGAAAGTACGGAACGAAAGTGGGCAGGAAGTCATCGTCATGGACTCCCGTTGGTTCAGAAAGATTGTCAATGACAATGATATTTTCGTCCGTGGATTCTTCCGGTTTCAAAACAAGAAGAACGAGAAAGGCGAATGGTACAAGGAGCTTATCTTCGTAGACTCTTATATCCGGCATGGGTATCATCGTGACGCAAAGATTGAGGAATAAAGGCGTGGGAGAAGCCAAGGGGCATCACTCTGTCGAAGTATTGTCAGAAGTTGCACCCTTGACAAATCATTGTAAAAGCCCCATCTGTTGCAGCCATTCATTCATCCAACACCCATTCCCACAACGGAACCACGCGAACACCGTTTTCTTCCAGTTTCTGATTGTAGGTAATGATGACTTTCGACGCAAGGGAAGCCTTTATTGCGGAGAATCCCGAGAACTCGCGCCCGCGGTTGTTGTCAGTCAGTTCATAACACGCCTGAAAGGCATGCAACGCTCCATTCCGTGAAGCGATGAAGTCGCACTCCCCTTTCGAATTGTCGAAAGAAATGGGGGCGTAGCCTTTATTCCGCAGTTCATTGAATATCAGATTCTCAAAAAAGTTACCCGTATCGGGGCTGTAACGGAATGTGTTGGCATACATGATTCCATTATCCACGCAATAACATTTGTGTTCCGAGCGTTTGCTTTCCTTTTGGGAGAACGAGAAATTGCGCACATCGGCGCAAATATAGCTCTCACACAGATATTGGAGATAGGCGGTCATGGTGTTTTCATTGCTGTTCATGGCCTTGGCCAACTGTTGGGGTGAGAAACGGTTTCCCACATTTCGCAACAAGTAATTGACGGTCTTGTAAAAAAGCTGGCTGTCGCGTATGGAATTGTACACGATGCAATCTTTCTGCACAATGGACTCAAAATAGCTGTGCAGAAGTTCTTGTTTCAAAACATCGTCAAGCCCGGAGAGGACAATCTCTGGAAAAGAGCCGAACGCCATGCAACCGTTTATAAGCCGCAAAACCTCCGGCATACGTTGATAAGCATCAAGCAGGGAATGGACGCCTATTGTTCCCAGACATTCGCGCAGGGAAAACGGACGCACTTCATTTTCAAAATAACGGCCGGAAAGCATGGCGGCAAACTTGCTTTGCAGCATGTTGGAATTGGAGCCGGTGACATATATTTTGCGAAATTCCTTGCTGTCGTATGCCGATTTCACAAAAACCTCCCAATTCTCCATTTGTTGCACTTCGTCTAAAAACAGATATTCCACCTTTTCGCCGGTCAGTGCCTCTGCTCTTTCTACGATAAGCCTTATCTGCGAAACGTCGTGCCAAAAGGGGATGAACATGGGAGCATCCAAATTGATGTTGAGAATAGACTTGGGAGACACGCCGTCCTCTATCAAATCGTTTATCAACAACTTGAACAAGGTCGATTTTCCACACCGCCGCACCCCTGTCAGTATCTGCACATGGGGCAATGTTTTTTTCTGCAACAAATTATCCATGAGCTGCCTCCTGTACAGTCCGGCATAAGTCTTTCCTTCCCAATGAGGATTCTGTAATATCAAAGTCTTCTCCATACAAATATCCGTAAAGCTGGTCATATATCGCTGCAAATATACCATTTTTATTTCGAAACGAATCACACTTAGCTTCAATTGTGATTTTGGCTAACTATGATTCGCAACTCACGCAAGCTATCCAAAGCCCCATACAATATTTAGCATGGGAAGACGGTGAAAAGACGAGGACAGGACGATCCTTTGGGGTGTTCCTCGCCATGACAGCCGTGGTCGGGTATGCCGCGTACCGGCTGTTCTGCCGCTTCGGCGGGCAGTTCCTGATGCCCTCGTTCTCATCGCTGTTCATCCTTTGTGCATTCAGTTCTTAATAGCCCTTTCAGTATCTCCACTTCGTTAGGTTCCAAAGGTATGGATGCCTCCCCGCAAAGGAAATGGCGCAAGAGTTGTTGCGGTGTGACGTGGTGGCGGTCTGCGATGAAGCACACCGCCTCGTCCGCGCACAATTCTTCAGGTAATTCTGTTTTCTGTTTCATTGTATTCTCGTTTTTATCTGATGCAAAATTACACCGGAACAAGGAGAGGATTTGTAATCACAAGACGGCAAGATATACCATTTTTACAGATATTGCAGTCGGCGTAAATTATTGTCTGTGAAATGCTTTATCTTTGTACAGGTTTAACGGAAAGAACTATGAGCAAGATACTGAAAGTAAGGAACGTCAACGACTACAGCCGCTACCTCGGATGTGCCGACCAGCACCCGTTGGTCAGCGTCATTGACTATGACGAGGTTTCGCCCATACGCCACAGCCTGAACAATTACAGCGTGTACGGGCTGTTCCTGCGGGACGATGCCGATGTGGATTTGGACTATGGCTGCGGTAAATATGATTACAACAAAGGTACGCTGCTCTGCGTGGCTCCCGGACAAGTGGGCGGCAAGGAGGACAACGGCGAGCGGGTGGCGATTGCAGGATGGGCACTTCTTTTCCACCCCGACCTGCTGCACGGCTTCCCGTTGGAAAAACGTATCAGGGATTACTCGTTCTTCGACTACCGCGTCAATGAAGCCCTGCACATGACCGATGAAGAACACGACATCCTCGTGTCGCTGATGCGCCAAACGCGCAAAGAACTCGCGGGAAAACCGGACGGGCAGCAAAACGCCATCCTCGTGGACTACATCGAACTTACGCTCAACTTCTGCCAGCGTTTCTACAACCGCCAGTTCGTCACCCGAAAGGTTGAGAACTCTGATATCCTCGTCCGCTTCGACCGTCTGCTTCGCGACTATTTCGAGAATAAATTCCAACTGACCCTCGGTCTGCCCTCCGTGCAGTATTGCGCCGACAAGCTCTGCATGTCACCCAACTATTTCGGCGATGTCATCAAAAAGACGACCGGCGACACGGCGAGCAGTCACATTCGTCGGCTCGTCATCCAGCTTGCCAAGAACGGGCTGGCGGCAGGAGAAACCATCTCCCAAGTGTCCGACCGCCTCGGCTTCGAGTACCCCCAGCATTTCAGCCGGATGTTCAAGAAGCAGGAGGGCATTACGCCGTCGGAATATTGCCAGAGGCTGCAAGGGTAATCAGATGGAATTAGGGTTGTCTATTCGCCTTATCCAAATTATCCAGCATCTTCCTCAAATTCTCCGCATTCTGTTCATCGGAAATAGTCGGGTCTTTGGAGAAGCGGTAACAGGGTAACTCTGCACATTTGCCGCAATGACACCAATGCTTCCGGTTCACGCAGCAATCGTACACACGGCAACACACATCGCCCGTATATTGCAACCAAAAAACTTTTCCTTTTATCTTCCTACATCCGGCGCACTGCAAAGGAAAGAGACTGCACTCCACACAGACAGCCCCACAAGGCGAAACCTCGACAAACTCGTCCTTCCAATACCACCAGCGACATTTCATCGGGTCGGGATTTTCCGTATTCACAAAATATTCGACTGCCCGATACAAGTAAAGCTGGCAACGGTCGAGGACGCATCCGCGCAAGGCGCATTCTTCGGCATACAGTTCGTCCGCCTTTTTGCCTTTCAGGGACTCAATAGTGGTGTAGCCCATTGCTATCAGGTCTTGCTCGGTGGTCTTTCCCACGTTGGGGATGTTTCGGAGTTCGCTCATTGTGATTGGGAAGTATTATGTTAGTTGGCTATTCAGCCTTTCATTTCCTCTTCAAATATTTAAGTTTAATACGGCATCCATAATGTTATGTCTTTTATTCTCAGCGAAGATAAGAAAAATCGGGGAGCGGGGCAAACATCTCCCCGATTCTATTCCTTACTTGAACAATTCCTCCGCGTTCCCCCACAAAAACATCTCCGCATATCCGGCAAGTTCCTCATCCGAAGCCAGCGTCTGCTTCAACCTTTGCAGATTGGCTTTCAGCACGGCATCGGGCAGGTAGGGATAGTCCGAACCGTAAAGGATGTGGTCGGGCGTGGTGATGGTGAGCAGCGAGCGTAGGACTTCGGGGGTGGGACTGCCCGCCAAGTCGAAGTAGAGGCGCGAGAGGTTGCCTTCCCAGTCTATCGGCTGCATATAGCCTTGTGCAACCATTGCCGGGAGGATGGATTTCATTCGCGGCAACGCCAGCGGCAGGAATGAGCCGCAATGGGGCACGACCACTTTCAGGTTCGGGTAACGCAGCAGCACGTTCCTCGACAGCATGTTCACCACGGCGCGGGTGGTCTCCGCCGGATATTCATACATCGCCAGCGGCGTGGTGGCGATGATTTCCTCCGGATATGGCGTGGGGCGGTGCGGATGGATGATGATGACGGCGTGCCGCTCGTTCAGTACCTCCATCAATGGATCCAACGCCTCGTCGCCCAAGTATTGTCCCCGACTGTTGGTCGCCAGCTTCACACCGTCCGCGCCCAACGTATCAAGCGCATAGACGGCTTCGCGGATGGCGGCATCCACATCGGGCAGCGGCAGGGCGGCGCAGAACTTGAATCGGCCGGGGTATTGCCACTTTGCCTTTGCGGAAACCTCGTTCACCCGGCGGATGCACTTGGCGCTTTCTTCTACATTATCATAATAGGGCTGTGGCGCGGGCATCGTGAGTACGGCGGTGCGGATGCCCGCGCTGTCCATAAAGGCGATGTGCCGCTCCGCATCCCACGCGGGCAACGGAAAGGTTTCCTCCAGTTCCGCCCCGTGCGCCCGCAGCACTTCCATGTATTCGGGGATGATGATGTGGGTGTGGACATCTACCGCTTGCTGTGCCCCGGCGGATAATGTCAATGCCGTTCCGAGCAATACCACCATTATCTGCCTTTTCATTTTTCGCCCAATGAAAGGGTTACGGAAATTTTCCCTGCTCCGCCAAGCAATTCAAGCATCTCCTTGCGTGAACCGACTCCGTTCACCTTGCCTATACGGGTGAAGTTCCACGAATTGGTGTCATAATAGATGACGAGATTGTTCCCTAAGTAGAGGATGATGTCGCCCGGTCCGGTCGTGGTCTGACGGTCATTGCGAGGCAGGTTGATGCCCAGCGAACCCACTTTTTCCATATCGCCGTAGTCGTTCATTTCTACGGTGATATCACCTTTGGCAAGTTGCTCTCTTAGTGCCTTGGCTGAAGAATTGTGTTCCAATGTGGCGGTGAATGTCTTGCCGCCTTCGATGGTCAGTTTGATAGTGTTACTTTCCATATTCGCGTTATTTTGATGGACATTATTGTTACGTTGTTCTATAAAGTTGTTAATCCGGTTGGCAGGATTGAGCGGCGTCTGGTCTGTCAGTTCCAACGATTTGACCATGTGCAGCGTTCCTTGCTTGTATTTCAGGAAATGAGCGGAAGCGATGTGCTTGTCGTAAGCCTCCTTGCTTGCGTATGTTTCAAGAATGGTTATCTTGCAGGGATTCTCCTTTTCGCCGACGGCATACATGGTCAACACGCCCGGTTCTGTACGCAGGGAGATTTCCCCCACCTCCATAGCGTATTTCACATACTCATCGAGGTACTGCGGATAGACTTCGATTTTCGACAGGTGCACGATGCCGTCGGCAGCCATCGGTTCCTTGGCGCACATACCCGGATGAATATCGGGTCGATGCGTCTCCTTTTCTGCCCCGTTGCACGACAGCTGTCCGAACAGGAGCAATGCGGTTAATAGATTTCGCATCATATTCATATTTTCTTCCTTTTTATTATTCTATGTTGCAAAGATACAACCACACAAGACGAGGCGGAATAGACATATCCTCTGCATTTGTACCCATTTTACTAAAAATAAGAGGACAGCCCTTATCCGCGCCGATAAGCACTGTCCCCGCCGTTTTCAGATGCGATTCTTATTATTTATAGGATTCCTTATAGACATTCACGATGTCCTCGTCCGTCATCTGCACACGGTCGCTGGTGAACATCACGCCCATCACCTCGCGGGTGTTGCGCATCAGCGTCTCGAACTCGTCGGGCGTGATGCCGTAGTCGGACATCTTCAGGTCGGCCACGCCGCAAGCCTCCTGCAAGCGGGTGAGGGCGGTGAGGAAGTCTTCGGGCTTCGTGGCTTCGGGCATCCCCATCGCCTGTGCCATGCGGATGAAGCGTTCATCGCAGGCGTGGTGTTCGATGAAGTATTTATAGTATGCCTTGCTGACCATAATTAGACCTGCACCGTGAGGCAATGCCGGATGGTAGGCGGAAAGCGCGTGTTCCAGGGCGTGCTCGCTGGTGATGAGCGTGAGGCACATCACTACGCCCGACAGCGTGTTGCCCAGCGCCACGTGGGTGCGGGCTTCCATGTCCTTGCCGTCCTTCACGGCACGGGGCAGGTACTTGGCGAGGTTCTCAATGGCGGTCAGGGCGTACATGTCGCTCATCAGGTTCGCGCCACGGGCGATGTAACCTTCCGTGCTGTGGAACAGGGCATCGAAGCCTTGATAAGCAGTGAATGTCGGCGGTACGCTCGCCATCAGTTCCGGATCCACGATGGAGAGGACGGGGAACAGGGAGGCATCGCCCACAAACGCCTTCTCGAAAGTGTCTTCTTTGGTGATGACACCCGAATTGTCCGTTTCCGAGCCTGTGCCTGCCGTAGTGGTGATGGCGATGATGGGCAGCGGCTTCACGGCAATAGGATTGCCTTTACCGGAGCCGACGGGCACGTAGTCCCACAACTCGCCTTCGTTGGTAGCCATCACCGCAATGGCCTTGGTACAGTCCATCACGCTTCCGCCGCCCAGTGCCACGAGGAAGTCGCAACCATTCCCGCGGGCAGCTTTGGCCCCGGCATTCACGTTGCCCACAGTAGGATTGGGCATCACGCCGTCGAAGAGGAAAGTCTCCACGCCAGCCTTGTGCAACTGCTCTTCCGTGCGGGCCAGATAGCCATTGGCACGGGTCGATTTGCCGTTGGAGATGACAATGAGGGCGCGTTTGCCCGGCATCGGTTGTTCACTCAATTTGTCCAGCATCCCAGCCCCGAACATCACGCGGGTAGGAACGTACATGTCGTAAGTAAGATTCGTTTCCATTGTGCTTATTCTTTTATGCTTCTGATTCTGATGCAAAGGTAGCGGTTGGCTGTCGGAAAGGGCATACCCAGATTCCCTGCGTTTGTAACAATCTTACGGAAAATGAATTTCTCTTGGTGCAAGAAAGATCCGACGCAGGCAAGTCAATGCACTGCCGATTCCGAAAATAAATTTATCACCACGCCCCCGCCGAGAATCATGCAAATGCCGATGATGGCAGGAAAGTCAAGATGCTGCTTGAACACCAGCCAGCCGACAAGCACCACCAGCACGATGCCCGCTCCCGACCAAATGGCATAGGCGATGCCCAACGGGATGCTCCGCAAGACCATGCTGAGGAAATAGAACGCGCCCGCATAGCCCGCAAGGGTTATCAATGACGGCACGAGGCGGGTGAACTGCTCAGCCTGTTTCAGGGCACTCGTGGCAACCACCTCGCAGATGATTGCCAGCAAAAGGATAAGATACTGTTTCATGCTGTTTTTTGTTTATTGATTACCTGTTACGGCAAAAATACAAAAAAACAAAATCCGCCTTAAAATGCGTGTCGGTTAAATAAAGTGACGCACGGAGCTGCGGATTTGTTAAGGTTTACAAAACCGGAAGCGGGGCAAGAATAGGTTACTGGAAGATGCGCTAGCAAAGCCCCGCCGTGTTTTTATACAGGCGGTGTCTTCCACTGGACATAAGCCTATTGAAAGAAATTCCTATTCCTTTGCCGTTTCAATCTTAGAAGCCAAACGCGCCCCTACAAGCATCAAGGCAAGGGCGATGAAGAAAATCCAGTCGGGACGCTCGCGCAAGACCAGCATAGACAACACGGCGCCGAT
>CALUFQ010000044.1 GCA_944319925.1 uncultured Paraprevotella sp. | reverse complement strand
CGGTCGCCTCCCGTGGGATAAATAAACGTAGCGTCCAGTTGCCCGCTCGCCACTTGCGCGATGCCATAGCCTTCGCCCGCCAGCGCATCAATGCCCACAAACAGCATCTCTTTTTCCCGCCCGTATTTCACCGCCGCTTCGTATGCGCCTGCCGCCATGCGGTCGTTCTGGCAATAGACCAAGTCTATTTCCGACTGGCTGGCAAGGATGGAGTCGAAACATTGGTGCGCCCTGTTCCGGAGCCAGCCCGCGTCAGCCGATGCGACGAGCCGGATTCCCGGATATTTTTCCAACACTTCCACCATGCCCCGATGGCGTTCCATGGCGGGGGTGGAGCCGCGCAGCCCCATGATTTCCACGACATTTCCTTTGCCTTGCAACCGTGCGGCGATGTACTCGCCCACGTTGCGTCCGATGGCATGGTTGTCGGCACCGATGTAGGCCGTGTATTTGTCGGAGTGTATTTTCCGGTCGGTCAGGATGACCGGAATGCCTTCCGCGTATGCTTTTTCGATGACGGGGGTGATGGCATCCGCTTCGTTGGGAGACACCACCAGCAAATCCACCCGTTTACGTATCATCATTTCGATGTCGCGTATCTGCTGTGCGTTGTCGTCTTTCGCCGTGCGGAAGGCTACTTCCGCTTCGGGATAGAACAAGGCTTCGCGGCTGATTTCCTTGTTCATCTGCTCGCGCCATTCATCATCGCTGCACTGCGACACGCCGATGACATACCGCTGCTGCGGTGCGGCGCATCCTACGAGGAGGAGAAGGGTGAACAAAAAGTTCAAGAAATGGACATGGACGTGTTTCATCGTGGCATCGTTTAGGATTCCTTACCGAGGACGAAGATAAGCATTTCTGTCCGTTTGTCCAAAAGCGAGTGGCGGTTTCGTGAAAAAACGGGATGCGGGGGCGACCGCGTATGCCCCCGCATCCACATGGGTTCAGCAGCGTATCCAGTCGTCCGCTTTCCTTTTCAGGCTGTCGGGCAATGCGGGCATGGCTCCGTGCCGTGTGCAGACAAAGGCCGAGGTCTCCACGGCAATCCGGTGGGCTTCGGCCACGGGCAGTCCTTTCAGGACGGAAGCCACGAAGGCAGCGGTGAACGAATCGCCCGCGCCTACCGTGTCGGCGACCTCCACTTTCGGAGTCTCGACAAACGAGATTTCGCCCGGGGTGAAGACATAGCTGCCGTTTACACCGCAGGTGAGGATGAGCATCCGCAGGTTGTATTTCGCCAGCAATATCCAGCACTTGTCTTGGAGGTCGATGCCCGGATAGCCGAACATGCGGCTCACAGTAACCAGCTCTTCGTCGTTTATCTTCAGTATGTTGCACTTGCGCATCGAGTTACAGAGAATCTCCTTCGTATAGAATCCTTGGCGCAAGTTGATGTCGAATATTTTGTACCGGTCTTCGCCGCCGGGCATCGCGTCGAGGAAGCGGTTGATAGTTTCGCGGGAAACCACGCTGCGTTGTGCCAGCGAGCCGAAACATACGGCGCGGGTCTGTCGTGCCAATCCTTCCAAGGCGGGGGTGAAGGGAATGTTGTCCCACGCCACGCCTTCGCGGATGTCGTAACAGGGTACGCCGTTGGCATCCAGTTCCACCTGTACCGTCCCTGTCGGGTAAGGCACGGTCTCTATCATGCAGTTGAGCTTCTTCTCGCGGAAGTTCTTCAGAATCTCCGTGCCCAACTCGTCCTCGCCCACCGCACTGACCACGCAGCTGTCCAGTCCGAACTGCGACACGTGGTAAGCAAAGTTTGCCGGCGCACCGCCTATTTTCTTTCCTTCGGGAAGCATGTCCCACAATGCTTCGCCCATTCCTACTACGATTGTATTGTTCATGGCTCTTTATTTTTTCAGTTTACACATATATACAATAAGGTATAAGACTCCTACCGTCATCACAGCCACGGCGCCGCTCTGTCCTATGGCATCGCTGGCGAATCCCATCAGCAGCGGGAAGACCGTGCCGCCGAACAGACCCATGATCATCAAGCCGGAAATCTCGTTCTTCTTGTCGGGCACAGCCAAGAGGGCTTGCGAGAAGATGATGGAGAACACGTTTGAATTGCCGAAGCCGATAAGGGCGATGGCAATGTAAATCACCGTCAGGCCGGTCGAGACAAACAGCAGCACCATAGCCACCAGCATACACGCCACGCTGATGCCCAAGAAAGATTTCGAAGCCACCTTCTGCAGGATGACCGCTCCCGACAAGCATCCCAAGGTGCGGAAGATGAAGTAGAGGCTCGTGGCGAACCCGGCTTCGTCGAGCGTCATGTCCAGCCGTTCCATCAGGATTTTCGGGGCGGTGGTGTTGGTGCCCACATCGATGCCCACGTGGCACATGATGCCTAGGAAGCAGAGCAGGATGAACGGATGCCCCAGCAGGCGAAGGCAACTGGCGAAACCCGAAGCCTTGTCGGGGGTCTCTTCCTCAATCGGAGTGGCGGAGAGCCACAGGACGGCGATGACCGCCACCGCCATATAGACGGGGAACAGCACCCGCCAGCCTATGCCGAACTCCGGTATCGCCTGCGTGGCTCCCCACATGGCAATGTAAGGGGCCAGGAACGAAGCGATCGCTTTGACAAACTGCCCGAACGTAAGCGAGCTGGCCAGCTTGTCGCCCGTGATGATGTTGCTCAGCAGCGGGTTCAGCGAAGTCTGCATCAGCGCATTGCCGATACCCAGCAGGGAGAACGAACAGAGCATGAGGCCGTAGCTGTCGCCGAATATCGGGAGCAGCAGCGACACAAAGGTCACAGCCAAGCTAAGCACAACCGTATTCTTCCTCCCGATGCGGTTCATCAACACGCCCGTCGGCACGGAGAATATCAGGAACCAGAAGAACACCAGCGAAGGGAAGATATTGGCTTCGGCATCGCTCAGCCCCAAGTCCGCTTTCACGTAATTGGAAGCGATTCCCACCAAATCGACGAAGCCCATTGCGAAGAAGCAGAGCATCACGGGCACCAGCTTGCCGTACTTGATTTGTTTATCGATTGTCATATATCCTCCCTCTTTATTGTGCCACAAACTCTATCACCCGGCTCTGCATCTGCTGGAAACCGAATACATCCAGCCCCACTTTCATCAGGTAATCGCCCGAATAGACTTTTCCATTGGCTTTCAGCGAAGAGGAAACGCCCGGCATCAGGTTGATTTCCTTTACCAGATATTTCTTTCCGGGGTCAAGCCCTTGCAGGCGGACAGCCAACAACTTCTCTTGAAAACGCGGATGAATGTCATAGGCAAAAAGCACAGCGCAATCCTTATCTTCGCTCACATAACCCACCGCCATGTGGTTGCTTTCATAAGGCGAGACCAGACGGTATTGGACACCTTCAAGAATGGCCGGCTTCAAGCGGTTCCAATTGGCCACCGCCACACGGCAATACGCCAGTTCGTCTTCATTCATTTCTGTCAAGCCGATGTCGAAACCCAACTTGCACATCGAAGCCATGTCGGTGCGGAACTTGATAGAGGCAGCCTTGTTCCAGCTTGTCACATGCGCACACATCGCCTTTGCCGGGAAGAAATGCGAGAAGCCCCATTGGATGTACGCACGCTCTACGGGGTCGGTATCGTCGCTGCACCAGAACTCGTCGAAATACTTCATCGCCTCGTAATCGCATCGGGCACCGCCCCCGGAGCAAAGCATGAGCGTGACATCCGGGTAATTCTCGTTCACCCGCTTCATCACATTATACACGCCCCGCACATGGTCGATATACAGCCTGCCTTGGCGGTCTTTCAGATAAGGGGAATGGATATTGGTTATCGGGCTGTTGCAGTCCCATTTGAAGTACGCCAACTCCGGGTTCTCCTTCATCAGCTTGTCCACCACGCCATATACATAATCCTGCACTTCGGGGTTACTCAGGTCCAGCACGAGCTGGTTGCGGTAGTAATACGTCTCCCTCTTCGGGTAACGGATGGCCCAATCGGGATGCTTCTCGAACAGTTCGCTCTTCGGATTCACCATTTCCGGCTCTATCCAAATGCCGAACTTCACACCGGCTTGCTTAGCCGATTCCACCAATGCCGGAACACCTCCTGGCAATTTGCCCTGTGTGGCTTCCCAGTCACCCAGCCCTGCCTTGTCGTCTTTACGCGGGTATTTGTTGCCAAACCATCCGTCATCCAGCAAGAACAAGTCCACGCCCAGGTCCTTTGCCTCACGCATCAGTCCTGCCAGCAAGTCTTGGTCGAAGTCGAAAGCAGTGTTCTCCCAGTTGTTGAGCAAGGTCATTCGGTCGCCCGTCCCGTTCTTCAACTGATACTTGCGCATCCAGCCCTGCAGGTTGCGGCTGCCCTGGCCTGCACCTTCCGTACTGTATGTGAAAACAAACTCAGGGGTCGTAAAAACCTCCCCACGCTCCAACGGATAAACGGAAGCATACGGGTTGATGGCCGGAATGACACGCAAGTTTCCTACATTATCGACTTCAAACGTAAAGCGGAAATTCCCGGTCCAGCCCAATGCCCCCATCAGCACATCCCCTTGACGCTCATGGGCAGGCTGGTCCAATCCCACGATGAAGAAAGGGCTGGCATGCATTGCCGCACGGCTTCCCAATTTGGTATCGACAATCTTCTTTCCCGGCAGAAGCTGCCCGGTGCTCATCTGGACCTCTTTTGCCCAATCGCCCGTAAACTCGGTCAGGTAATAACTCCCCCTGTTGAAATAAAGCATCGTGGAGGCATACGCCGAAAGATATACCGGCTTCTTTTCCTGATGAACGATTTCGCTCCACGTCTTGATGACATCTTCTTCCGGATATGCCACATAGTGCAACGTGACTTCCACCGGATAGACACTGTCACGCAACACGATATCGGTTTGCGTTCCCCCTTCCACCGTCGTAGTCGAAGAAGACACGTAATAAAGCCACGTGGAAGCATTCCCGTCGTTGTGCGTCACTGCCAAAGCAGGCTCGAAGAAATCTTCATTTCCTGAACCACTGTACACTTCCCAACCCCGTTTGCTGACACTTCCGTCCGAAGCGGCGTGTACCGCCCAATCCAATTCCTCCAGGTCGGACTCATGCAATAATTTCTCACCCAAATAAGTCTGGTACAGCCGCCCGTTCTCAGCCACCTGCAATACCAAATCGGTATGGTTGGTAGAAATGCGGATAACCTGCCCTTCCGCCGGGCTTCCGCAAGGGGCAATCCCTATCGCTGCGGCGCACAACCAATGTTTTGCCTTCATCGTCATCCCTCCTGTGTTTAATTTCGTTTCGCTCATTTCATAGTCCCAGTTTGTGAATCTTCAGGCCCTCCACCTGCGCTTTGCCTCCCTCGGCATGGAAACGAAGCGTATTATACGGCGTGGTGGGGAACACCAGGTTGGTCATGGCGATGCGCCCGCCGTCCACGAATATCTCAATGGAACACTTGTCCACAAACACGTCCAAGTGATAGGTCTTGCCTTCGCACAGGGAAAGCGGTGCCCACGTGCCTAATGCGAAATCATTCCGGTAATTGACCGACATCGTCTTGCGGTGGTCGTCGGTTTCCTTGGCATGCGGTTCCGACTTGTCGCCGAAAGCAACCAGTCCGCTTTCGGTACGGTCCATCACGAGCCGTCCGGCTTTCATGTCCAAGTAAATCTTAACGATTTCGCCTTTGGCATTCATCAAGTCGAAACCGGCCACACCCGATGCACCGGGAGTGATGTCCATTTCCAATTCGTACGCGCCGTCCGTCTGCGGGACTATCTCGTCCAACTTATATTCGCCTTCCACCGTAATAGGGTCGAACGAACGGGTATCCTTGCGCAAGGCTTCCACTTCCTTCACCACGTTGGCGGCTACATAAACCTGGCCGTCTTTGGTGTACAAGGACAATTCGCGGGGCAAACCGTTGGCACCACGGTATTGACGGATGGGAGTCACATTGGCATACTGCCAGTTGCTCATCCAAGGGATGGAAATGACCCGTTCGCCGGTATTCGAGAAGCAAACCGCCGCATAGTGGTCTTTTCCGTAATCCAGCCATTTGGCCACTTCGGGTTCCGTGTCGCACGTGAACTCCTTCCCGTTGAAATCACCCACGAAATATTCCGTCGCGCTTCCGCCAAACATACAGCCCGGATTGATGTTGACCAACATCACCCATTTCATCTTGTCCTTGTTCCCGTCCAGAGGCAACTGGACGAAGTCCGGGCATTCAAACTGGTTGGGCTGCGCGCCGTATCCCTTGCCGAAAGCACTCATGTATTCCCAGTCTTTCAGGTTGTGCGAGGCGTAGAAGCGCATTTCCTTGTCGGCCGACACAATCATCACCCACTTCTTTTCCGGTTCGTACCAGAACACTTTCGGGTCGCGGAAGTCCTTCAGCCCGTCGAACGGGGTCAGCACCGGGTTCTTCTCATACTTCGTGTAGGTGCGCCCGTTGTCGGTGCTGTACGCCATGCACTGTATCTGCCCGTACTTGTCGCTCGCCGAAGTATAAAGGGCTATCATAGCATTGGCTCCATAACCAGCCGTACCCGCTTTATCTACCACGGTGCTGCCGGAGAAGATGTGCCCCAGCGTGTCGCGTGCGATGGCCGGCTTCAGATGATTCCAATGAACCAAATCGGTGCTGACGGAGTGTCCCCAGTGCATGTTGCCCCATTTCGAGCCGTAGGGGTTGTATTGGAAATAAAGGTGATATTCCCCGTCCTTGTACACCATGCCGTTCGGGTCGTTCATCCAGCCGTAGAGCGGGGTGTGGTGGTAAACCGGGCGGTAATAGTCGGTGTTGCTTGTGTCGAAGGTGTCCGCCAATTGGATATGTTCCCAACATACGGCATCAGCAGCCACCTTGCGGATGGAAACGGTTGCTTCCCCGCCTTGTGGGAGTTCGAAAGGCACGTAGTACTCAATGCTGTCTGTGGCAAGGCGGACATCCATTGCCACATCGGCCGGGCTTCCGGTTTCCAGCCGGACTTTGCCTTCATCGCTTGATTCCTGGATGGGGAGGAGCAGGTATTTGCCTGGGGCGGAGACGTGTACCAGCGTCAGTGAGTCGCCTTGGTGTTCAAACGCGAGGCCTGTGCCGGACGATTGGCAGGCGGCCATTCCGCAAGCCATCATGGCGCCGCCCGCGAGATAAATCAGATTCTTTTTCATGGTTGTCTGTTTTTGGAGTTGTAAATATAGCATTAAAATCTCAATTGCGCGGTGAATTCCACCGTAAACGGGCGGATGTAGCTTCCGGCCATCACGTGGCCCGCATATTGTCCGGCATCTTCCTTCCCGATGAGTTCGGCCCCGGCGATGCTGCCTTTCGCCCCGGTTTGGTTCAGGAAATTGACCACCGTGCAGCCCAAGGCCAGTTTCTTATTTACCTGCCAGTTCACGCCGCCGAAGGTTTCCCAACGCCCGTTGAAGTAATAGGCATCGTTGATGTTGGCGTATGTTTTGCTGAAATAACGGAAGCTGGTCCAGATTTTCAAGTCTTTCGTAATCATGTAGCTCGGGTCGATTTCCACGATGACCTGCGGGATTTCGGCCACGATGTTGCCTGTCGCATTGATGCTTCCCACGTAGCCGTCGGGGAACGTCACCGAGGTCTCGTACTTCTTATAGGTCGGCTTTTGGTAAGTGAACAGGAAGTGGAGGTCGAAGCCTTTGAACGGAGTGGCCACTACGTCCGTGGTCCACCCCAAGGTCTTGATGTCGTAAGTCAGCGGGGCCGCCATGATTTGGTTCACGCCGTTCACGGCATGCTGCAAGTTCAGCGTGGAGTTGTTGTTGGTCTTCGAGATGTAAGAGAATAGGGAAGTCAGGCTCAGCCAGCTGTTGTTGTAATAGATGCCCGCCCGGCCCAAAGGCACCGAAATCTTGTCGGTGTTCGGCGTGGTGGCCGGGGCGAAGTTCTCGATGCGCGGATGCTGGGTGATGTAAGTGAAGTCGCCTGTCAGGCCGAAACCTTTGGTCAGCTTGTAGGTGGCCGCCGCGCTCAGCGCATAGTTGAACCAGTCGTATTCGATGGGGGTGGGGGAAATCTTCACGCCGTCCGGGCTGGTCGCGCCCAAGTGGTAGTCGGCGAAGCGTCCCACGAAATTGCCGTCGGCATCCTTTACCGCCAGGTTCTCGCCGCGCAGGGCCTGCCATTCCAGCCGTGCACCGTAGTAGAGGTTGAATCTGTCCGTGATGTTCCAGTCGTGGGTGAAATAGGCCGCGAGCTTGTTTTCATGCCCTTTGTAGTATTCGGAAGCATTCTTGTTGAAATCGTAATAATAGCCGCCTTGGGCATACGAGCGGTCGGCGTATGTGGCATAATCGGCATTGGAAAGGCGCACGGGATAACTCCCGTCCACCGGCACCGACTGGTCATACATCGTGGTATTCGACGTGTAGTCCACATCGTAGTACCACTCGTTCACTCCCAGGCGCCATGTGCCGCCGTCCGTCTTGCGCGAAAGTTCGGTGGTGAACATGAATTCGTCTATGAACCCGCGGTTCAGGCACGACATGCGGCTCTGCACGTATTCTCCCTCGTAGGGTTTCATGCTTCCGTCTTCGGCTTCATACAGGTAGGCGATGCCCGCCTCGTTCCGGTCGAGCGACATCGGGGTCTGGTAAACCAGCGACCCGGTCGCGTGGTCGTATTTCGCGATGGTTTTCCATTGCAGCCCGCCGTCCCATTTGTAGTCGTTCATCAGCACGAACTCGCTCCCCTTGTTTTGGCTGGCATCGTACAAGTTGGTCTTGTGCACTTCGCCCGTCCGCATGTCGCGGTACATCATCTCGTTGTCCACGGGCAGGTAAGAAGTCGTGCCCAGCGCGAACTTTCCCAGCTCCTTCACGCTCCCGTCACCCACGTAGATGAACGGGGCCGACTGTGTGGCATAGTTATACACCGGATGGCTGTTGCTGTAATGATACATGGCGGTCAGCTCGCCCCGGCCTTCGCCATACCGTTTCGTCAAGGCGAACTTGTAAATCTGTGTGCGGTCTTGGAACGGGGTCGATTTGATTTTGAACGTTCCCGGGTCGAAATCCTGGTAGATGCTGCCGCTGTAGAACCAGTCTTTGGCAATTTCCCCGTTCAGGTTCATTGAGAATTCCTGCATGCCGAAATGGTTTGCCTTGTAGTTCAACGTGCCGTGGAAACCTTTTTGCCCCAATTGGGTGAACGAGTTGACCGCATAGCCGATGTTTCCGGTGGTGATGGCCGTTTCCGAGATTTTGAGCAAGCCCACGTGGCTCAGGCTGGCATCGGCGCGCCAAAGCGAGTTCACGCTGTGGGGATTCGTGGCGTAGGTCACGGGAATGCCGTTCTCGAGCACGTTGACATCCGCCGAAGGAAGCCCGATTTGGATTTCGCGCGGCCCGTTGGCGCTGGCCGCATTCAGCATCACGTTGCGGTTTCCTTCTTCTTTTGAAGCCTCGTCCGTGGACGGCTTGCCTTCCTGTGCCGATGCGTGTACGCCGGCAAAAGCGAACAGCAAGACTGCCACACCCGTCAGGCGGGATGAAAAAAGATGTTTCTTTTCTGCCTTCATAGCATTGAAATTTTGAGTTATATGAAAATATCGGATTAACCTCTCGTGCTGCAAATGTAAGGGGAATGCAGTCCGGCGGCGGGAAGATTTGTTTCATCTTCGGGCAAATTTGTTTCCATGCAACATTTTTGGGAGGGTATGCAACATGGTTGTCAAAGGGAAGACGGGGAGAGGCATGTCCTGTGCGGACCGGTTTTTCGTGGAGCAAATTCAGAGGGGATTTGACAAACACTGCGCGAGACGTAACGTCCATTCTGCTCTCCATGCGCGGCCATAATGTCCGTTTTGTTCGCCATGCGAAGGGTCGTAGCGACCCTTTTGTCTGCCATGCGGATGCCAAAACGGTCCCGCCTCGCAGGGGGACGAACCCCGAAGGGGCGGAGTGGGTTTCACGCCCACTGGCCCCCGGATGCATCCACGGACAACATAAACGAGCCGGAAAAAGGGGAAAATCACTCTTGTGCACGGGAAACCCCTCCGGCCCTGCGGGCCGCCTCCCCTACAAGGCGGAGGTGTTTTGCCTCCGAACGGACAATCAGGATGTCATGAAATGCTTGTAAAAACAGACAAATTGTGCCGTTTTTGCTGATTTTCGTGACGCGACTCTTGCGCAATCCGGCCCAAATAGCCGATTTTTGAGCGATTTTTTTGCACAAAACGGGGCTTCTGTGCAAGATTTTATCGGAGTCATTCACTTTTTGGAGCAGTCTGGCGAAAAATTTCGGGGCCGGAACGCGAAATTCCGAGCCCCGGAATTCTTTTTTCGGGGCTCGAAATTTTTTTTTCGGGGCTCGGACGAAAAAATCCCGGTACAGAAACTTTTTCGTGGCGGCTCCGGGGCCGTTTTTCCTTCCCGTTGGAATTTTTTCCCGGACACGTTTCCCCTGTCATTTTGTCGGTGGAATCCCCCGGTGGGCTTTCCCGTCGGTCGGACTTCCGCGCCGGGAGTGTCCCGTGTTCCGTCAGAAGGGCAGGTTTGGAGGTGATTCTGCGACATTTTGATTTCCATAAGGCGCGTGTGGCTGCGTTCTTTCCGCGCCGTCCTGTCCCGGCGGCCGGATACGCGAATCTCAGAAGGCGAAAATGAGCAAATTGTCAACGCGCACCCGAAATGTCATGTTGTCAACATAGGGGGATGGTGTATCAAAATTTAATATTTGGCAAGATGAACTTTTAATTTGAAATCTGGACATCCTAAAAGGCTAGGTAAAGGGTCGTATCATTACTCAAAAACAGCGTTTGATGCGCCCTTTTAGGTATTATGGTTCTAATCCGTTACTTTTAAGAGACGACATTTCAATTTTGATACACCCTCAATCGCAAGATAAGTCGCTGGCATACGCAATAGTGCGCGTGTGTGCAGCAAGAACGCTGCACCTCCTATCCGATAAATCGTCATTTGGGAATGCACAAATTTATTCCGTGCTAAGTATAAACTCTACGAAGCGCGGGCATAACGACCGCCACATGGACATGAAAACTATTTTTGAAATTCAAAACTGTTTCTCATAATTCGGTTCGCTTTCTTGCGCGGCAAAGGGATTTGCCGTATTTTTGTGAAAAGAGAATGGAAACAATGGAACGATTGACGGCAGAAATTTTTCCACGGCTTTTTCACTTTAAAAAGCCGGCCGGCACTTCGCGGGGCGTTTACACGGAACGCCGCTCCTGGCTCGTGCGGCTGAAAGCCGACGGGCACGAAGGATGGGGCGAATGTGCCCCGCTGCCCAAACTGAGCCTGGATGACGTGCCGGATTATGAGGTTGTGTTGCGGGACGTGTGTGCAGATGTGGCGCGGAAAGGGATGGTTGACACCACCCGCTGGGCGCGTTATCCTTCAATGGTATTCGGGTTGGAAACAGCTTTGCGCCATTGGGAACGCCGGACACACGCCCTGTGGGACACGCCTTTCTCGCGCGGCGAGGAAGGCATTTGCATCAACGGGCTGATTTGGATGGGCAGCCGGGAAGACATGTACGCGCAAATCCGCACGAAGATGGAGGCGGGCTACCGATGCGTCAAGCTGAAGATTGGTGCCATTTCGTTCGAAGAGGAATTGGAGTTGCTGCGCTTCGTCCGCCGCCATTTTTCGGCAGCGGAGATGGAATTGCGGGTGGATGCCAACGGCGCGTTCTTGCCCCGCGAGGCATCGGACAAGCTCAAACGCCTGGCCGAACTGGACTTGCATTCCATCGAACAACCTATCCGTGCCGGGCAATGGGAGGAAATGGCGCGGCTGACCGCCACTTCCCCGCTCCCTATCGCTTTTGACGAAGAATTGATCGGCCATTGCACACGCAAGGAGAAACAGGCGTTGCTCGACACGCTGCGCCCGCAGTATGTCGTGCTGAAACCTTCGCTGCATGGAGGTTTCCAAGGCTGCCGCGAATGGATTGAGGAAGCGGAACGGCGGGGCATCGGTTGGTGGATTACTTCCGCGTTGGAATCCAACATCGGCCTGAACGCCATCGCCCAATGGTGTGCCACCTGGCAACCGAAGATGCCCCAAGGACTGGGCACGGGACTGCTGTTCACAGACAATGTGCCCATGCCTTTGGAAATCCGGAAAGATTGTTTGTGGTATGTGGCAGACGGACATCAATAAGCAAAGCATCATGGTCGCGGGGCGGCGTTTCGCCATTGCCGACCGGAGTGAATTGGAACGCCTTGCCGCATCGGACACCCGTCCGGCACTTCGCCCCGTGTATGCGTTCCTGGCCGAGTGGTTCTCGCCGTCTCCATGCGTGGAAGTACAAACTTCCGGTTCCACGGGCACACCCAAAAAGATGTTCGTGGAAAAGACGCGGATGATGTGCAGTGCCGTGCGCACGTGCGGGTTCCTCGGGCTTCGCCCAGGCGACACGGCCTTGCTCTGCATGGACTTGCGGTATATCGGGGCGAAGATGGTGGTGGTGCGTGCCCTGGTGGCAGGCATGTGGTTGCACGTGTGTCCGCCGTCGGGAAACCCGCTTTCCGGCGTGGAGGAGAAAATAGATTTCCTGTCCGTGGTGCCCATGCAACTCTATCATATCTTGCAGGATGCGGCCACGACACGGCGGTTAAGCCGGATTCACCATGTCATTGTGGGCGGCGGGCCTGTGGACGAAACGTTGCGGAACCGTTTGGCCGGCCTTCCTTGCCGTGTGTATTCCACTTACGGAATGACGGAGACGCTTTCCCACATCGCCCTGCGCGCGCTCAACGGCCCGGAGGCTTCCGAACGCTACATGCCTTTCGATGGCATCCGGCTGTCATTGTCCAATTGCGGCACGCTGGTCATCCAAACCCCCGGCATTTGCGACGGCGACCTTGCCACCAATGACGTGGCCCGGCTGTATGCCGACGGCACATTTGCCATTGTGGGCCGTGCGGACAATACGGTAAACAGCGGAGGCGTTAAAATCCAAATAGAGGAGGAAGAACGGCGGTTGGGAGAATGGATTCACGTGCCCTTCGCCTTGTCGTCCGTGCCCGATGCCTGTTTGGGGGAAATGCTGGTCATGCTGGTTGACCACCGTTGCCCAATGGACGACGCAGACTTGCTGTCCGGGATGAAAGCGTGTCTGCCCCGCTACCATGCCCCGCGCCAAGTGTTCCGTGTCGCGGAAGTGCCGCAAACCGGAAACGGGAAAATCGACCGGAAAGCATGCCGGGAGTTGGCATCAAGGCTTTCCGCCGGATGAACCGCGCAAAGTATAAATCCCCAACAATGCGAACTGTTCCGGAAAAGGCCGACTGTCCCAAAGCCCCCTGATTATCGGGCAACCGTCAGTCCCTTCGGATTGTCCGCTAAAAAAAGTGAAGCATCGTGATAAACTTTTACCCATATCTGTTTTTTTGAAAGGGTTTTCTTATATTTGCCTTGTAACATCAAAAGACGTGGGCGTATGAAGTATAAAATGTTGGTACTCGACGTGGACGGGACACTGTTGAACGACGAGAAAGAGATTAGCAAACGCACGCTGAACACGCTGCGCAAAGTGCAACAGATGGGTGTGCGCATCATGTTGGCATCGGGTCGCCCCACATACGGTTTGTTGCCGTTAGCCAAAACGTTGGAACTTGGCACATACAACGGTTATATCCTTTCCTATAACGGGGGGCAAGTGATTAATGCATCCAATGGGGAGGTGGTGTTCGAACGCCGCATCAATCCCGAACTGATTCCTTATTTGGAGAAGAAGGCGAACAAAAACGGTTTCACCATCCTGACCTATAACGGGGACACCATCGTGACGAATAATCCGGATAATCCCCACGTGCGTGAGGAAGCAGCTTTGAACGGGATGAAGATAGACTACCAGGAGTATTTCTCGGCGGCTATTGATTACCCGCCATGCAAGTGCATGCTGGTGAGCGACGACGAGGAAGCACTCGTGGGGTTGGAAGAGCATTGGAAACGGCGGCTGAACGGCGTATTGGATGTGTTCCGTTCGGAACCTTATTTCCTTGAAGTCGTGGGAAGCCGCGTGGACAAAGCCAACACGCTGGGGGTCATCATGGAGAAGGAGGGCATCAAGACGGACGAAATCGTGGTGTTCGGCGACGGTGCCGCCGACGTTACCATGCTGCAGCTGGCCGACTTGGGCATCGCCATGGGCAATGCGGCGGATTCGGTGAAGCGTTGCGCGGACTACACCACGCTGTCCAACAACGAAGACGGCGTGGCCGTGGCCGTGGAGAAAGCGTTCTTGGCCGAGGTGCGGGAAAGCGAAATCCCGTTGGATGCCATCAACGCGCAGGCCGAAAGTACGCTGATGGGCAACCTGGGCATCCAATACACCTATGCCTCGCACGACCGTGTGGAGGCCATCATGCCGGTGGACCACCGCAACCGCCAGCCGTTCGGCATCCTGCACGGCGGGGCCACGTTGGCCTTGGCCGAGACGGTGGCCGGATTCGGTTCGATGGTCATCTGCAAGCCCGACGAGTTTGTCGTGGGGATGCAGGTGAGCGGCAACCATATTTCGTCAGCCCATGAGGGCGACACGGTGCGTGCCGTGGGCACGATTGTCCACAAAGGACGTTCGTCCCACGTGTGGAATGTCGATGTGTTCACTTCCACGGGGAAACTGGTGTCTTCCATCCGGGTGGTCAATAGCGTGATGAAACGGAAATGAGCCATACGGATACCGTGACCACCATCGCTTCGCGGTGGATGGGTGCAGGGGGAGCCTTTGTGTTCTACCGGGAACCGGGAGCGGTTTGTTGCAGGGGATGTTATGCAAGAAACCCGGAAAAGGTGGATGATATCGGCGAGTTGGCCGGAAAAAAAGGTTTTGTGTTTGCCCCTTTCCATTCGGGAGAGGGGCAATCTATATGGTTGTTACCTGTAGAAGAAGAAATTGAGGTATTGGCTGACCGGATAGTGGACGGGACGGAAAAAGAAGCTCCGGCACCCGTGCCTTTGGTCGGAAAGCTGGAATCGGTTCCTTCAACAGGCTATGCCCATGCGTTTTCGATGTTTTCAAAGGCGCTGCGCGAAGGAATTTTTCAGAAATTGGTCTTGTCGCGCCGAGCGGAAGTGCCATGCCCGGCGGGGTTTTCGTGGGTGGAGGCTTTTCGTGCCGCCTGCCGCCGTTATGTGCATTCATATATTTATTTGTTTTATGCCCCACAGACGGGTTTTTGGTTGGGTGCCACGCCGGAGATTTTATTAAAAGGAAAGCATGGAGCGTTTGAGACAGTGGCCTTGGCCGGGACGCAATGGCTGAAAAATGGCAAGTTGGCGGAACGTTGGTCTGAGAAGAACGTCCGCGAACAGGGCTGTGTGGCGGATTACATCGGTGATTGCCTGCGCGGACAAGGGATTCCTTTTTCAGAAGAAGGCCCTGTCACGGTCACGGCAGGCGAGTTGGCGCATCTGAAAACTGTTTTCCGCTTTTCCATTTCCGCCACGAAGGTGTGCGAGGTCGTGCAGGCCCTGCATCCGACTCCTGCCGTGTGCGGACTTCCCAAAAATGAGGCTTTTCATTTCATTAAGGAACATGAAGGATATCATCGGGAATATTATTCCGGCTTTTTGGGGACGTTCGACCCTGCGGGTGAAACGGCCTTGTATGTCAACCTGCGCTGCATGCAGTCGGTGGCGGACGGTGCGTCTTTCCGTCTTTATGCCGGCGGAGGGTTGTTGTCTTCATCTGTGCTGGAAGACGAATGGATGGAGACGGAACGGAAACTGCAAACCATGAAATACGTAATCGCCAAAGGAACTTCAAATGGGATATACTGATAAAAAGAACGTGTTGCAGCTCGTGGCCTTGCTGCGGGCTTATGGCATTCGCCAGGTCGTGTTGTGCCCCGGAAGCCGGGACGTGCCGTTGGTGCAGGCCTTCTCGGCCTGCGGTGATTTCGAGTGCTATTCGGTGACGGATGAACGCAGTGCGGGCTTTTTTGCCATCGGGCTGGCTTTGCAGGGGCGGCATCCCGTGGCTGTGTGCTGCACGTCCGGGTCGGCTTTGCTGAACCTCCATCCGGCTGTGGCCGAGGCTTTTTACCGGCAAGTGCCGTTGGTGGTGGTTTCGGCCGACCGGCCTGCGGCCTGGATAGGGCAGATGGACGGGCAGACGTTGCCGCAACCTGGAGCATTTGGCGGGTTGGTGAAGAAGGCGGTGGACTTGCCCGAGGTGCGTTGCGGGGAAGACGAATGGTATGTCAACCGTTTGGTCAATGAGGCGTTGCTTGAATTAGACCACCACGGCTTCGGGCCGGTACATATCAATGTGCCTTTGTCCGAACCCTTGTTCCGTTTTGAAACGGAAAAGTTACCCGCCGTGCGGCGCATCGTCCGTCATACGCTGTCCGCGAACGGATTGGCGGAGGAGATTCTGAAACAGGAAATGGGGACGCACACCCGTTGCATGGTGGTGGCGGGACAGTTGTCGCGGGAAGAAGCCGTTGTCGTTTCTTCTTGTTTCTCGGGCACTGGAGTGCCATGGTTGGCCGAGGTACTTGGCAATGTCGCGCCGGACTCCGGTGCGGTGCGGCGTTTCGACGAGGTGCTATATGCCGCAGACGAAGGGACACTGGAAGCTTTGCGCCCTGATTTGGTCATTACATTGGGCGGACACATCGTGTCGAAGCGTTTGAAACAGTTCCTGCGCCGTACACGCCCGTTGGCGCATTGGCACGTGGCACCAGACGGCCAACCTGCCGATTTGTTTTGCGCCCAGACCATCGTGGTCGAAGCTTCCGTGGAGGATTTTTGCAGGGCATGGATACGGATGCGGGCGGCTTTCCATTCAGAAGATTATGCGCACCGATGGCGTGAAGCTTGTGCGCGGTTGACGCGCCCAGGGATGGTTTATTCTGAATTATACGCCGTGGCGCGGATACTTGAAGCTTTGCCGGTGCAGTCTGTATTGCATTTAGGCAACAGTTCGGTCGTCCGGCTGGCGGAACTTTTCCCGTTGCCGGAGGGAACGGAAGTGCAATGCAACCGTGGCATGAACGGAATAGAGGGCTCCGTGTCGGCTGCTGTGGGCTATGCAGCGGCAGATGACAGGCTAAATGTGCTGTTGGTGGGCGACCTGAGTTTCTTTTACGACATGAACGGGCTGTGGAACGGCCACGTCCGGCCGAACCTGCGCATCGTGGTGTTGAACAACGGTGGCGGGGCTATTTTCCACGCCTTGCCCGGGTTGGACATGCAGGGCGACACCTGCCATTTCGTGACGGCTTCCCATGGTGCCACGGCTCGTGGCTGGGCGGAGTCCTGCGGATTCACGTATCTCAGGGCCACGGACACCATCTCCCTCTTGGCCGCCCTCGATGATTTGTTCGACGCGGAGGCTTCATGCCCCGTGTTGTTGGAAGTGTTCACCGAAGCGGAGACGGACGCGGCAGCATTGCGCGACTATTACCATGGCATCAAAGATGGTTGGAAATAGGAGGAATGTCCAATATGGACGTTTGTTTTTGAATAAAAAACAGTTGTAATTCTGATTCCGGATGTTCCCATGTGGAACGAGCCTTTTGTTCAGAACACATAGCCTGCGGAGACATTGATGCCCCACACGCCGCGGCTGTCGAACGTGTAGAGCGATGTGCGGGCGATGGAAGAATTGTTCAGCTGGTAGGACGCGTTCAGGTCGAACAACACTTTATTATATATGTATGTCACGCCTGCCTCGAAGATCTCCCCCCAAAGGAAGCGGCGCGCCTGTCCGTCGAACACATCGGGAATGTTGGTGAAACGGCGGTCGCCGACCAACAGGTTTATGTGCGGCCCTACGCCTACATAGATGGCATAGTTTCCGAGAGGGAGACGGGCACGGAATTTTGTGTTCAGTTGCAGGTAATTCCAGCTTTCCGGGTCGGACAAGCCTTTTTGTTGCTCTCCATGGCTGTTGAGGAAATACAGTTCCCTGTCGTCTCCGCCCAGCCGGAGGTATTTGAATTCGGAGGAAAGATAGAAATATTTTCGTTGCAGGTAGTCTGTGGCAGCCGAGAGGTTGAAGGTCACGATGCGGTCGTTCATGATGTCGTATTTGAGGTTGGCTGTCATGGACGAGACCGTGGCTCCCACTCCTATGCGCACTGTGGTCTGGGAAAAGACGGAGACGCTGCAAATGAGTGACAACAGGAATAACCACTTTTTCATAGTTTTTGTTTTCCATGTTTGACTTATTGGAAACGTTTTTGTAGCCCGTTTTTATTGCTTATGCGCCGGGAAAAGCGTATTTTTGTTTCAGTACCATTAATGATAAAAACAGAATAAATATGGAAAGAGAATGGAAAACCCTGAAAGAATACGAAGATATTCTTTTTGACTTTTACAACGGGATTGCCCGCATCACCATCAATCGCCCGCAGGTGCGCAACGCTTTCACACCACGCACGGTGTCGGAAATGAGCGATGCACTTTACATCTGCCGCGAACGGGGCGACGTGCGGGTGGTGGTGCTCACCGGCGCAGGCGACAAGGCGTTTTGTTCAGGAGGCGACATGCACGTCAAGGGGCGTGGCGGCTATGTGGGGACGGACGGTGTGCCGCGGCTGAATGTGTTGGAAGTGCAGAAGCAAATCCGTTCGCTGCCCAAACCGGTGGTGGCAGCCGTAAACGGTTTTGCCATCGGTGGCGGGCACGTGCTGCACGTGGTATGCGACCTGACCATTGCATCGGACAATGCCATCTTCGGACAAACGGGCCCGCGTGTGGGCAGCTTCGATGCCGGTTTCGGCGCATCCTACCTGGCCCGTGTCGTGGGACAGAAGAAAGCGCGCGAAATCTGGTTCCTCTGCCGGAAATACACGGCACAGGAGGCTCTCGACATGGGGTTGGTGAACAAGGTGGTGCCCTTGGCACAGCTGGAAGACGAGTATGTGGCGTGGGCGGAAGAGATGATGCAGCTCAGTCCGTTGGCCTTGCGCATGATCAAAGTGGGGCTGAACGCGGAACTGGACGGGCAAGCCGGCATCCAGGAGCTGGCCGGCGATGCCACGATGCTCTATTACATGACTGACGAGGCACAGGAAGGCGGGCGCGCCTTCCTGGAAAAACGCAAGCCGAAATGGAATGTGTGACGTGCCCAAAAAGGCCGCATTCGTTACGTTATGCAAGGAAAACCCGCTGAAGCCATGACAAGGTTCAAAAAAAATCAGTATCTTTGCGTCAATTTTATGAATGTATCACTCTATTAAAGCTATCGACTTTATGGGATTTAACAAAATCACGGCTGCCGAGGCGGCCGCCCTCATCCAAAACGGAGATACCATCGGGCTGAGCGGATTCACGCCGGCCGGTGTACCTAAGAGCGTACCGGCGGAAATCGCCAAAAAGGCAGAAGCGGAACATGCCGCAGGACGGGAGTTCAAAATCAACATCCTGACGGGAGCTTCCACAGGACAAAGCTGCGACGGCATGCTGGCTAACGTGCATGCCATCAAATTCCGCGCACCCTACACGACGAACAAAGACTTCCGCACACACGTCAATAACAACGAGATTTCCTATTCCGACCTCAACTTGTCCAACATGGCTACCCAAATCCGCCAAGGCTACCTGGGGCATGTGGACTGGGCCATCATCGAGGCCTGCGAAGTGGAGCTGGTAGGCAACAAGGCACACATTTATCTCACGGCAGCCGGCGGCATCAGCCCCACCGTGTGCCGGCTTGCCCGGAAAGGCATCTTCATCGAGCTGAATGCCTTCCACAGCAAGAAATGCATGGGCATCCATGACGTATATGAGATAGAAGACCACCCCTACCGCACCCCCATCATGATCACGAAGGCCAACGACCGGATAGGCAAACCCTACGTGGAAGTGGATGCCGACCGCATCAAGGGAATCATCGAATGCAACATCCCCGACGAAGCCCGCGCCTTCAAAGACCCAGATTCCATCACCACGCAAATCGGCAACAACGTGGCCGCGTTCCTGCTGGAAAACCTGAAGAACGGCAAGATTCCGCCCACCTTCCTCAACCTGCAAAGCGGTGTGGGCAGCGGTGCCAACGCCGTGCTGGGCGCATTGGGAGAATGCCCGGACGTGCCGAACTTCAGCATCTATACCGAAGTGCTCCAAGATGCCCCCGTACACCTGATGCGCGAAGGCCGCGTGTTGTCGGCTTCAGCCTGCTCGCTGACCGTGACCAACGAATGCTTGCACGGTATTTATGATGACATGGATTTCTTCAAAGACAAGCTGGTGCTCCGCCCGTCGGAAATTTCCAACAGCCCGGAAGTCATCGCCCGCATCGGCGTCTGCTCGCTGAACACCGCCATCGAGGCCGACATTTACGGACACGTGAACTCCACGAAGATTTGCGGCACGAAAATGATGAACGGCATCGGCGGTTCGGCCGACTTCACGAACAACGCCTACCTGAGCATCTTCACTTGCGGTTCCACTACCAAGGGCGGTGCCATCAGCAGCATCGTGCCTTTCTGTTCGCACATCGACCACACCAGCCACTTCGTGGATGCCGTGATTACGGAATACGGTGTGGCCGACCTGCGCGGCAAATGCTCCATGGAGAAGGCTGCCGAGCTCATCAAGGTGGCTCATCCGGACTACCGCCCGCTGTTGCTCGACTACCTGAAACTGGCAGAAAAATACGGCGGACACACCCACCACTGCCTGTCTGCGGCCTTTGCCATGCACGACACTTACTTGCGTAAGGGCGACATGCGCCTGACCGACTGGGCCGAATACGTGAAATAAGCGAAAGACGGATATGAAAAGAACTGCATTGTATCTCGTCTTGTGTCTGTGCGGGGGCATGGCCTCCGCGCAACAGGCACTCACGCCGGACGTGTTGAAAACGCTGAAAGACAGCTATGCAAACGATAGGACGGACAAGGCCATCCGGAATGCGGTGAACGCCAACCCCATCAAGAAGCTTGCCGCCAACAGTGCCCACACGGCCGATACTGACATGGACTTCACTTACAAAGTGCAAAGTTCGGGCATCACCGACCAAAAAAGCAGCGGGCGGTGCTGGCTGTTTACGGGGACGAACGTGTTGCGCGCACAACTCATGGCGCGCACCGGCATGAAGAACTTCTACTTCTCTACCGTCTATACGTTCTTCTACGACCAGTTGGAGAAAAGCAACCTGTTCTTGCAGGGCATCATCGACACGCGCGAGAAGCCGCTCGACGACAAGATGGTGGAATGGCTGTTCCGCAACCCGCTGAGCGATGGCGGACAGTTCACCGGCGTGTCCGACCTGTTTGAAAAATACGGGGTGGTGCCGCGCGAGGCGATGGCCGAGACGTATAGTAGCGACAACACGAGCGAATTTGCCTCGTTGCTGAAACGCAAGTTGCGCGAAGGAGGCATGAGCCTGCGGGCAGCAGCCGAAAAGGGAGCTTCGGAAAAGGAACTGGAACAGCAGAAAGTGGAACTGATGAAAACGGTTTACCGCATGCTGGTCTATGCCTACGGCGAACCCCCGGCTTCCTTCACATGGGCACCGAAAGTGAACGGGAAATACACGGAAAAGCCCAAGACCTATACCCCGCAGAGTTTCTACAAGGAAGTGTGTGGCGGAGAGGACTTGAATGCCAATTATGTCATGCTGATGAACGACCCTTCGCGGCCTTACCACCAAGTGTATGAAATCGACTACGACCGCCATACGTATGACGGACACAATTGGCTCTATGTGAACCTTCCGGTTGAAGAAATCAAGGAGATGGCCGTGGCCAGCTTGAAAGACAGCACGATGATGTATTTCAGCTGCGACGTGAGCAAGTTCCTGAACCCCAAAGACGGTACGCTTGACCTGGACAACTACGATTATGGCAGCCTGTTTGGCACCACATTCGGCATGGACAAGAAACAACGCATCCAAAGTTTCGACAGCGGGAGTACCCATGCCATGACGCTGATGGCCGTGGACTTGGACGAAGCCGGAAAACCCGAACGCTGGATGGTGGAAAACAGCTGGGGAGCCGACTATGGCGCACAAGGGCATCTCATCATGACCGACCGCTGGTTTGACGAATACATGTTTCGCGTGGTGGTTAACAAGAAATATTGCCCGCAGGAAGTGTTGGAGCTGCTCAAACAGAAACCCGTGCGTTTGCCTGCATGGGACCCCATGTTCCAGAACGAACGATAAAGACAGACTTACATATTATTTATATATAAAATAGGAGAAAATAATGAAGAAAATCAGAGCTGCCGTAGTGGGATACGGCAATATCGGCCACTATGCCGTGCAGGCTCTCGAAGCCGCACCCGACTTCGAGATAGCGGGCATCGTGCGCCGCAACGGTGCGGAGAACAAACCCGCAGAACTGACCCAGTATGACGTGGTGAAGGACATTCGCGAACTGAAAGACGTGGATGTC
This sequence comes from uncultured Paraprevotella sp., assembly GCA_944319925.1. Lineage (GTDB taxonomy): Bacteria > Bacteroidota > Bacteroidia > Bacteroidales > Bacteroidaceae > Paraprevotella. The sequence continues at coordinate 3,537 of CALUFQ010000044.1, read as the reverse complement.
GCCATCTTGGCCACGCCGACCCGTAGCGTGGAAAAGTATGCCAAGGAAATCCTTGCCCTCGGCATCAATACCGTAGATAGTTTTGATATCCACACGCAAATACCGGCTTTGCGCCACACATTGGACGAAAGTGCCAAGGCCGGCAATGCCGTTTCCATCATTTCCGCCGGTTGGGACCCGGGGAGCGACTCTGTCGTGCGCACCATGTTGCAAGCCATCGCGCCGAAAGGCATCACCTACACCAACTTCGGGCCGGGCATGAGCATGGGACACACCGTGGCCGTGAAAGCCGTGGAAGGCGTGAAAGCCGCCCTTTCCATGACCATTCCGACGGGCACGGGCATCCATCGCCGCATGGTATATATAGAGGTAAAGGAAGGGTATGAGTTTGACAAGGTGGCCGCAGCCATCAAGGCCGACCCCTATTTCGTGAACGATGAGACCCACGTGGTACAAGTGCAGGACGTAGATGAACTGCTGGACATGGGTCACGGCGTGAACCTGACGCGCAAAGGCGTTTCCGGAAAGACCCAAAACCAACTGTTCGAGTTCAACATGCGCATCAACAACCCGGCCCTGACAGGCCAGGTGCTGGTCTGCGTGGCCCGCGCCTCCATGCGCCAACAGCCGGGATGCTACACGATGATTGAAATCCCTGTCATCGACCTGCTTCCGGGCGAACGCGACGAATGGATCGGACATTTGGTATAAAGTTGCTTTTTGCCGTTTGAAAACGACCCCACATAAGAAAAAGAGACAGAAAATGTCTCTTTTTTTGTTTTAATAACATAAAAAGAGAACAAGATATTCCGAATAAAGCCTATATTTGTAAATGTAAATAGACAATTTATTAATTTCAAACAAAACCGTTATGAAAAAGTCTCTATTACTGTTAGCGGGTGTAATGGGCTTGGGAAGCCTGAACGCCCAGACGACCGAGGAGCAGTCTGTGAAGTTCCGCGATAATTGGTCTATCGGAGTGAACGGTGGTATCGTAACCCCGCTCACCCACAGCGCATTTTTCAAGAATGCACGTGCCACGATGGGCATCGACCTCAACAAGCAGCTCTCTCCCGTCTATGGATTGACGTTTGAAAACATGTGGAGCATCAACGCCTTTGAAAGCAATGCCGCTTTCGATGCCAGCAACTTGATGTTGTTGCACCGCATCAACCTGAACAACGTGTTCTGCCGCTACAAGGGCAAACCCAGCCTGTTCGAAGTGGAAGCCTTGGCCGGTTTCGGATGGCTGCATGTGAACGACGCTTATTGGACTGACGAGGGCGAAAAGGATGGCAACTGGATTACGTCCAAAGCCGGTTTGAATTTCAACTTCAATATCGGTGAAAAGAAAGCATGGACAATCGCCGTCAAGCCCGCCATCACATGGACAATGACCCAATTCGGGTTGGACCACATCAATTTCAATGCCAACCAGGCTGCATGGGAAATCACGGCCGGCATCGTTTACCACTTCAAGAACAGCAGCGGCAAACACTACTACACGAACGGCTGCAACCATGCCGAACAAATCGCGGCCCTGAACGCCACAATCAGTTCGATGGAAGCAGAAGCCGCCGGCAAGGATCGTGCCCTGCAGAATGCACAAAACACCATCAATGACCTGCAGAAGGAGTTGAACGACTGCAAGAACAAGAAAGTGCAACCCGTACAGACACAAGCCGTGGCAGAAAACGAATATGTAGTCATCTTCCGCCAAAGCAGCAGCAAGGTTGACGCATTGCAGATGCCGAACATCGACCGCCTGGCAAACTACCTGAAAGAAAATTCAGGCGCGAAAGTGACCATCTCGGGTTATGCTTCTCCGGAAGGCAATGCCGACTTCAACCAGAAACTGTCTGAAAAACGCGCCGAAGCCGTGAAGAAGATTTTGGTTGACAAGTATGGCATCAATGCCGACAGGATTACGACTGAAGGCAAGGGCGTGGGCAGCATCTTTGCAGAACCGACCTACAACCGCGCAAGCATCTGCGTGACGAAGTAAAGGCATTTTTACGATTAGCAGGAGAGGGCGACCGTAAGGTTGCCCTCTTTTTTTGCATGAAAAAAAGTTTTATTGGACAAAAAACGCCTGATTATTTGGGCTATCCAAAGGAAAATTTTACATTTGCCGTAATACAACCAAATAAATCAATTATGAAAAAGTCTTTAATTGCCCTTTTAAGCGTATGGGTTGCGGGCAGCCTGAACGCACAAGTCCTTGATGGAAACAAATTCGGTGACAACTGGTCTATCGGAGTGAATGGCGGAATCGTGTCTCCACTCACGCACAGTGCTTTTCTGAAAAACGCCCGTGCCGTAGTCGGCCTGGACATCGACAAACAACTTTCGCCCATCTACGGCCTGACTTTGGAAAGCAACTGGACGGTCAACACAGTCAGCCCCATGGCCTGGCAGTACAGCCACACCGCCTTTGATGCCTTCGATGTCATGCTACTCAACCGTGTGAACCTGAACCGTCTTTTTGCCGGCTACAAAGGGAAACCGTCCGTATTTGAAGTAGAGCTCATGGGCGGTTTCGGATGGCTGCGGCTGAATAATTTCTATGAAAACGGAGAAGGAGCGAACCACCTGGCCTCCAAGGCAGGCGTGAACTTCAACTTCAACATGGGCGAGAAAAAAGCCTGGACTATCGCCATCAAGCCGGCCTTGTTCTGGGACATGAGCATGTGGGATGCCGGGCGTACACACAGCCATCCCAACTTCAACGCCAATTATGCAAACTGGGAAATCACGGCAGGAATCGCTTACCACTTCAAGAACAGCAACGGCAAGCACTACATGTCGAAGGTGAGGGTATATGACGCGGTAGAAGTGGCTTCGCTGAATGCCACCATCAACACGTTGCGCCAGGAAGTGGCAACCAAAGATGACCAGTTGCGCCGTGCGGGCGAGGCTCTGCACAAAGAAGAACATAAATCCGCCGATTTGGCGCGAGCCTTGGACGAATGCCGCAAACGTGAACCGAAAGTGATTACCGACCACAAGAAAACGCTGGAGTCCGTCGTGACCTTCCGCCAAGGCAAGGTGACCATCGACGCTTCCCAACAACCCAATGTGGAACGCATCGCCACTTACTTGAAGAACCACAAAAAAGCAAAAGTCATTATCTTGGGCTATGCTTCGCCTGAAGGCAGCGCGGAAGTCAATGCACGCATCGCCCAACAACGTGCCGAAGCCGTGCGCAACATGTTGGTAAACAAATACCGGATAGAAGAACGGCGCATCACCGCCAAAGGCCAAGGCGTAGGCTATATGTTCGAAGAACCGGATTGGAATCGCGTCAGCATCTGTACGATAGTGGAAAACTAAGAAACGGTGCTGAATCTGTCAGACAGGACCCTGCCCTATATCCACTTACGACCCCGCCCCCGATTCCAGACTTTCCTCTGAATCGGGGGCGGGTATTCGTAAGTTAGGGACTGTCGTAAAAAGAACAGAACTTTATAACGAATTGATTGCCAATGTAATATAAAATTTGTATCTTAGCTAAAGATAAAAAGAATACCTCCAATT
>CALUFQ010000043.1 GCA_944319925.1 uncultured Paraprevotella sp. | reverse complement strand
GCGCCATGGCTGATGCGCGATTACTAGCGAATCCAGCTTCGTGGAGTCGGGTTGCAGACTCCAGTCCGAACTGGGACGGGATTTCGGGATCCGCGCCCCCTCGCGGGGTGGCTTCCCTCTGTGCCCGCCATTGTAACACGTGTGTGGCCCCGGACGTAAGGGCCGTGCTGATTTGACGTCATCCCCGCCTTCCTCGCACCTTGCGGCGGCAGTCTCCACGGAGTGCCCGCCATCACGCGATGGCAACCGTGGAAAGGGGTTGCGCTCGTTATGGCACTTGAGCCGACACCTCACGGCACGAGCTGACGACAACCATGCAGCACCTCGCGGGCGGTCCCCGAAGGGAAAGGACTGTCTCCAGTCCATGCAGCCCGCGTTCGAGCCCGGGTAAGGTTCCTCGCGTATCATCGAATTAAACCACATGTTCCTCCGCTTGTGCGGGCCCCCGTCAATTCCTTTGAGTTTCACCGTTGCCGGCGTACTCCCCAGGTGGGATGCTTAACGCTTTCGCTTGGCCCGCGACAGTATCTCGCCGCGGGCGGGCATCCATCGTTTACCGTGCGGACTACCAGGGTATCTAATCCTGTTCGATACCCGCACTTTCGAGCCTCAGCGTCAGTACTGCCCCGGCACAATGCCTTCGCGATCGGGGTTCTTCGTGATATCTAAGCATTTCACCGCTACACCACGAGTTCCATGTGCCCTGTGCAGACTCAAGCCCAGCAGTTTCAACGGCAGGACGCGGTTGAGCCGCGCCATTTCACCGCTGACTTACAGGGCCGCCTACGCTCCCTTTAAACCCAATAAATCCGGATAACGCCCGCATCTTCCGTATTACCGCGGCTGCTGGCACGGAATTAGCCGATGCTTATTCATGCGGTACCCGCAAACGCCCACGCGTGGGCGGCTTTGTCCCCGCATAAAAGGAGTTTACAACCAACTAGGGCCGTCGTCCTCCACGCTACTTGGCTGGTTCAGGCTTCCGCCCATTGACCAATATTCCCCACTGCTGCCTCCCGTAGGAGTTTGGGCCGTGTCTCAGTCCCAATGTGGGGGGCCTTCCTCTCAGAACCCCTACCCATCGTCGCCTTGGTGGGCCGTTGCCCCGCCAACAAGCTAATGGGACGCATCCCCATCGCGGGCCGGAAACCTTTCCTCACGCCGCCAGGAGGCGGCGCGAGGGCATCCGGTGTTAACCCCCCTTTCAGGGGACTATCCCGGGGCCCGCGGCAGGTTGGATACGCGTTACTCACCCGTGCGCCGGTCGCCATCGATTGAAGCAAGCTTCAATCATGCTGCCCCTCGACTTGCATGTGTTAAGCCTGTAGCTAGCGTTCATCCTGAGCCAGGATCAAACTCTTCATCCTAATCTTTTTTTCTTTTTCTCTTCCCGTAAGGGAGGAATTGTACTGTCCTCCCCCCGGGGACGGGGCCGCGGGGCCGAAACCCCGCGGCACATGTGTCACGCTTCCTTGTGCTGTCTTGTCTTATGTAAGCCTTTCAATGATCTCTCTTTTCTTTCAGCAACCGGTTGTTTTCCCGATTGCGGGTGCAAAGGTACGCCCTTTTTTGCTTTCCGGCAAACTTTCAACCGACTTTTTTCCAAAAAAAACAAGGATTTTCGCGAATCCTGACACGCGGAGGGGAGCACACATTATTATATATGGGCGGAGGTAATAGAACTGTCCCGCCTCGCAGGGGGACGAGCCCCGAAGGGGCGGAGGGGGTCTCACGCCCACAGGGGCGTAACGACCCTTTTGTGCGCCATGCGGAATGGCAGCGTGGGCGGGAAACCCCTCCGGCCCTGCGGGCCACCTCCCCTGCAAGGCGGAGGAGTTCCTACCACGCACCAAAAGTTTCAAGGCCTGGAACAACCTGTTTCAAGGGCTGGAACACCAAATACCAAAGCCTGAAACTCTACGGCAACTCACACTTCTTTCTTGAAAATATCCTCATTCACAACAAAAACTCAGTATCTTTGCAATCAAATAGCTTTTTTACTGCTTAAGACAATGCCCATCATCGAAATCACTTCACTGGAACAACCCGGCGTGGATGTATTCAGCACCCTGACAGAAGCCCAACTGCGCAACCGACTGGAACCGGAAAAAGGCGTGTTCATCGCCGAAAGTCCTAAGGTCATCCGCGTAGCCCTGGCTGCAGGCTACGAACCGTTGGCACTCCTCTGCGAAGGGAAACACCTCACGGGAGATGCCGCCGACATTGCCGAACAATGCCACGCCCTTCCTATATATACAGGCGGACGCGAGCTATTGACCCAGCTGACCGGCTACACCCTGACACGCGGAGTGCTCTGCGCCATGCGCCGCCCCACGCCGCCAAGCGTGGAAGACGTCTGCCGGAACGCCCGGCGCATTGTGGTCATCCATGGCGTGACAGACACCACCAACATCGGAGCCATCTTCCGGTCGGCCGCCGCATTGGGCATAGACGGCGTGTTGCTCACCCGTGACTCGTGCGACCCGCTGAACCGCCGGGCGGTGCGCGTCTCCATGGGGTCTGTGTTCCTCATCCCATGGACATGGATTGACACTGACCTCAGCGACCTGCGCAACCTAGGATTCCGTACCGCCGCCATGGCACTCACTGAAAACGCCATCCCATTGGACAGCCTAATCCTGAAAACAGAACCCAAACTGGCTCTCATCATGGGCACCGAAGGCGACGGACTTCCGCAAACAGCCATCGCAGGAGCCGACTACGTGGTGCGCATCCCCATGGCACATGGCGTGGACTCGCTCAACGTGGCAGCCGCCTCCGCCGTAGCTTTTTGGGAATTAAGGAGCACTCATTGAAAGTCACTATCCGGCTAATAAATAAAAGCGCCGCACAGGGATACACCCGCACGACGCGCAATGAAAACAAATAAAATGTTTTCTATTTCTTATAATTCTTCAACCCTGTCTGCAGGAAGTTCACATACTTTTCAATGTCTTCATCGTAGGAATAAGACTTGTTCAACGGTTTGCCCTCGTTGTCGAGCAACACGTAGAAAGGCTGGGCGTTGGCACCGAACTTGCTGCGCTGCAGGTAGCTCCACTTGTCGCCCACCGTGCGCAACGTACGCTCTTGCCCGTTTTCAACCACTTTGATTGGCTCTGGCAACTTGGCCTTCTCGTCCACATAAAGGGAAATCAGCACGTAATCATCCTGCATGATGTCGGCCACCTTTTGGTCCGACCACACAGCCAACTCCATCTTACGGCAGTTCACGCAACCATACCCCGTGAAATCAACCATTACCGGTTTGCCTTGTTGTTTGGCATACGCCATTCCCGCATCGAAATCAGTGAAATCCGCCCGCACTTCATTGTCATAGAGGTTGAAATCCTGGGTGCTCATCGGGGGAGAGAACGCGCTGATGGCCTTCAGCGGTGCACCCCACAAACCCGGCACCATATAAATGGCGAAAGCAAACGAAATGAGTGCCATGAAGAAACGCGTCACGGAAGTGCGGTGGTTCACAATGACATTGCCAGACTCGTCGTATTCGTCTTCATCATGCGGGAAACGCAACCATCCAATCAGGTATGCGCCCAACAAAGCGAAAATCACAATCCACAGGCTGAGGAAAGCCTCGCGGTCGAGGATGTGCCACCCGTAAGCCAAATCGGCTACGGAAAGGAACTTCAGCGCAAAAGCCAATTCCAAGAAACCGAGCGTGACTTTCACGCAATTCATCCAATTGCCGGACTTAGGCATCGTCTTCAACCAGGCCGGGAACATGGCAAACAACGTGAACGGCAAAGCCAAGGCGATGGCAAAGCCCAGCATGCCGATGGTGGGCGCAAGAATGCTGCCCGACGTGGAAACTTCCACCAACAAAAAGCCGATAATCGGACCCGTGCAGGAGAAAGACACCAAGGCAAGCGTGAAGGCCATGAGGAAAATGCTCAGCAAGCCTGTCGTGGACTCCGCCTTGCTGTCCACGGCATTGCTCCAGGAAGAAGGCAAGGTGATTTCAAACGCACCAAAGAAGCTGGCGGCAAACACCAACAGCAACAGGCAGAAGAAGATGTTGAATATCGCGTTGGTGGAAAGCGCATTGAGTGCGCTGGCCCCGAAAATGGCCGTGATGACCAAGCCCAACAACACATAAATGACCACGATGCTCACCCCATAGGTGGCCGCGTCGCGGATGCCTTTACGCTTGTCGCCGGAACGCTTCAGGAAGAAGCTCACCGTCATTGGGATAATCGGCCACACACAAGGGGTCAGCAAAGCGACCAAACCGCCCAGGAAACCCAGCAGGAAAATCTTCCACCAGGCCTGTTGCGCCGCATTGGAAGCCGCTTCGCCAAAAGCAGCCAGTTCGTCAATGACCGGTGTCCAATAGTCTGTCGCCCCCACGGCCGCCTTATTGTCGGCCGGAACAGCTGCTACGGCCGAATCAACCGCTGCGGAATCGGCGGGAACGGCAGCCGCTTCTTTGGTTTCAGCTAGCGGAGCCGCCTCTTCCTTTATTTCCGCTTCAGCCCCGGCTACTTCCTTTTTTTTTTCAGACGCAGCTTTTGCTGCAGCCGCTTGGGGCTTTCCTTCCCCTTCGAAAGAAAATTCCACATTGGTAGGCGGCATGCAGTTTTGGTCGTTGCAAGCACCATAGTTCAGATAGCCCTTCACGGAATAGCTTGCTTCCGTGATGCGCATCTTCTGCACGAACACGGCCGTGCCTTCCATGTAGGTTACTTCCATGCCGAAAAGCTCGTCAAAAGCCTTGTGCACGCTGCCGCGTGCCGTCAGCTTGCCTACCGGTTCCACACCCTTCTGTTCGTCGAAGTTAATGGTAGCCGGAGTGGGACCTCCTTCAGGAATGTCCGTGGAATACACATGCCATCCCGGGTCTATACTCCCAGTAAAGACAATCTCAAATTCGGAATCGGAAAGTTTGTTCTGCGCCACAGAAAACTTCACCGGTTCCTGGAACTGGGCCAACAACGGCAAAGCCATGACCCATAACAACAACAAGGATGTTATCTTTTTCATCTTAAAGTGTTTGATTTTGGTTGCAAAGATAGCCATAATCCCCGAATCATGGAAATTACAAGCAAATAAAAAAGACCCGCCCGAAATTCGGGCGGGTTCTTTGTTTATATTCACTCCTAAAAATTACAATTTCGGACCTGCTTCTACCAAAGCCTTGCCAGCTTCGTTGCCCGTGAACTTCGCGAAGTTCTTGATGAAACGTCCAGCCAAATCCTCGGCCTTCTTGTTCCATTCAGCAGCATCGGCATAAGTGTCGCGCGGGTCGAGAATCTTCGGGTCAACACCCGGCAATTCCGTCGGAACAACGAAGTTGAAGTAAGGAATCGTCTTGGTCGGAGCCTTGTCGATGGAACCGTCCAGGATGGCATCGATGATACCACGGGTGTCACGGATAGAGATACGCTTGCCCGTACCGTTCCAACCGGTGTTCACCAAATAAGCCTTCGCGCCGGAAGCGTTCATCTTCTTCACCAGTTCCTCGGCATACTTCGTGGGATGCAAGCTCAAGAAAGCTGCGCCGAAGCAAGCGGAGAATGTCGGAGTCGGTTCAGTGATACCACGTTCCGTACCAGCCAACTTAGCGGTGAAACCAGAGAGGAAGTAGTATTGAGCCTGCTGGTCGTCCAAGATAGATACCGGAGGCAACACGCCGAAGGCATCAGCCGACAGGAAGATAACCTGCTTAGCCGCCGGGCCCTTGGAAACGGGCTTCACAATGTTTTCGATGTGATAGATAGGATAAGACACGCGGGTGTTCTCCGTCACGCTCTTGTCGGCGAAGTCAATCTTGCCGTTAGCGTCCACCGTCACGTTCTCCAACAGGGCGTCGCGCTTGATGGCGTTATAGATATCCGGCTCAGACTCCTTGTCGAGGTTGATGACCTTGGCATAGCAACCGCCTTCGTAGTTGAACACGCCTTCATCGTCCCATCCGTGTTCGTCGTCACCAATCAACTTACGCTTCGGGTCGGTGGACAAGGTCGTCTTACCCGTACCAGACAAGCCGAAGAAGATGGCCGTGCTGGTGCCGTCCATATTGGTGTTAGCGGAGCAGTGCATGGAAGCGATGCCGCGCAACGGGTTCAGGTAGTTCATGATGGAGAAGATACCCTTCTTCATTTCACCACCATACCAAGTGTTCAGGATAACCTGTTCGTTGGTCTTCAAGTTGAACACGGTAGCCGTTTCGGAATTCAAGCCCAATTCTTTATAGTTATCCACCTTAGCCTTGGCTGCGTTGAACGAAACGAAATCGGGCTCGCCATAATTAGCCAATTCCTCTTCCGTCGGACGGATGAACATGTTCTTCACGAAGTGAGCCTGCCATGCCACTTCCATGATGAAACGCACTTTCAGGCGGGTAGCCGGGTTGGCACCGCAGAACGTATCCATCACAAACAGGCGCTTGCCGCTCAGCTGCTTCACAGCCTTTGCCTTCAGGTCAGCCCAAGCTTCTTCAGAGCAGGGCTTGTTGTCGTTCTTATATTCATCAGAAGTCCACCATACGGTGTCTTTGCTGGCTTCATTGCACACGAAGAACTTGTCCTTGGGAGAACGACCCGTATAAATGCCGGTCATCACGTTCACTGCACCCAGTTCTGTCACCTGACCTTTTTCATAGCCTTCGAGGCTGTCTTTGGTTTCTTCTTCGAACAAAACTTCATAAGACGGGTTGTGGAGGATTTCCTTCACGTCGGTAATACCGTACTTACTCAAATCTAAATTTGCCATTTCTTTAAAATATTTGGTTTAGAAATTCAATTCAATCCTTCTCTTCTTTTCGCGCTGACAAAATTACAAAGTTTCACGGGCACACGAAACTTTCGCCATATTATTTTTCTTAATTCAAAATCATTCTTCCGTTAAATTTCCCAAAAGCACGACACATGCGCGACATTTGCCACGCGGAGTTTACAGTTGTGCGAAGTTTTTGTTACTTTTGCTTTGCAATTTCATTTTTAAGTCTGACGACATGAAGATTATCAATTTTGCAGAACAAAAAACGGTCGTGAACAAATACATGGCCGAACTCAGGGATGTGCAATTCCAAAATCATAGGGCGGCATTCCGTCACAACCTGGAAAGAATCGGGGAAACCATGGCCTACGAAATCAGCCGCACACTGGAATATGCCACAAAAGAAATACAAACCCCATTGGGCATCGCGCCCACACAGCTCTACACCGACCACATCGTGCTGGGCACCATCTTCCGCGCCGGCCTGCCCTTCCACCAAGGATTCCTCAACGTGTTTGACGAAGCGGACAACGCATTCGTCTCGGCCTACCGCTTTTATAAAGACAAGGAATGCCATGAAGTGGGCATACACATCGACTACCTGGCCACTCCCGACCTGAACGGGAAAACACTCATCATCGCAGACCCCATGCTGGCCACGGGAGGCAGCATGGAACTGGGGTTGAAAGCTTTCGAAACCAAGGGAAAACCAGCCAAAGTCCACCTGTGTTGCGCCATTGCCGCCCGGCAAGGAGTGGACTATCTTGCCGACGCGTTCAAAGACACAGACTACACGCTCTGGTGCGGAGCCATTGACCCGGAGCTGAACGAGCACATGTACATCGTGCCCGGGCTCGGCGACGCCGGCGACTTGGCCTACGGGGGAAAATTATAGACAGTTCCACGTTTGCCCCGGCAAAAGGAAACGACTTCAAAAGACAACCGCAAATATCTGTTGCAATCCGGCACCCCCCCAAAGAGGATGCTGCGCAGGAAGTTTGTGCATTCTAATTCTAAGTGACAAATTATCGGATAGGAGGGCGGCATTCTTGCTGCACATATTCGCACTATTGCGTATGCCAGTGACTTATCTTGCAATTGTGCGACAGGAATGCCGCACCTCCCATAAAATCCTATCGAATGCACAAATTCATGCCGCGCGCAGGAAAAGAAACTGTTTTCGCGCCCCCCACCCTTGGCCCAGAAAAGAGGGAGGGCATACTGAAAAAGGTGCCCGCCACGCTTGTCGCACGGCAGACACCCTTTTTCCTACTCTACGCAAACCGTCAGGCCTTCACTTCCCAAATGTCGTTGGTGTAGAGCAATTCCTTGAAATTATGGTAGGGCTTCTTGGCCTTGATTTCCTCAATCTGCTGGTTGACAGCCTCATCATACGTGGGAGCTTCCACATCGCGGATAACACCCAACGCCACAGGAAAATCGGGGCCGTCCATCAACGCCAGCTTCAGGTGAAGCGTGTTGTCCACACAATGCGCGTCGTGCACGAGAATGTCTTTCTCCGTCACACCGTTCTCTCCCAGCTTCACCACCTTCAGTCCGAAGCCTTCCTGCATCAGGCCGTATTCCTTGTTTTCGCCAAACAACATCGGTTTGCCGTGTTCCAGGTAAATGGTGTGCTTGGCACGTCCCTCTTTCGTATAGACGGATTCGTATGCTCCGTCGTTGAAAATCACGCAGTTCTGCAGGATTTCACAGACCGAAGCCCCCCTGTGGGCGTAGGCCGCCTTCAGAATTTCCACCGTACCGGCTGCATCCGTGGCCACGGCACGGGCAAAGAAATGGCCACGTGCGCCGAAACAAAGTTCAGCCGGGCGGAACGGGTCTTCCACCGTGCCGTATGGCGACGACTTGCTGACGAATCCCCTCGGGGATGTCGGTGAATACTGCCCTTTCGTCAACCCGTAAATACGGTTGTTCAACAACACCATATTGATGTCCACGTTGCGGCGGACAGCATGAATGAAGTGGTTGCCGCCGATGGCCAAGCCGTCACCGTCACCGGAAATCTGCCACACAGCCATGTCCGGATTAGCCACCTTGAAGCCTGTGGCTATCGCCGCCGCACGTCCATGGATGGTCTGCATGGCGTAAGTGTTCATATAATAAGGTAAACGGCTGGAACAACCGATTCCGGAAATCACGGCCGTCTTGTGAGGCGCCACCCCGATTTCGGCCATCGCCTTGTGCAGGGAAGACAGGAAGAAATGGTCGCCGCACCCCGGGCACCAGCGGGGTTGTCCTTTTTTATAGTCTTTTGCTGTATATTCGCTCATTTTCTTTATGCTTAGGAAGTTGACTATTTGTTGTAAATCTCATTGAAGGCCGCCACCAGCTCGCTCACCACGAAAGGCTGCCCCTTGACTTGGTTGAACTGATAAGGCACGAAGCCGTCCACCTTCATCCGCAAGTAGGCGGCAAACTGCCCGAGATTCTGCTCGGCCACCACCACCTTCGGGTATTTCCTCAACACCTCGGCCGTGTTGGCAGGCAACGGGTTCAGGTAAGAGAAATGCGCCAAGGCCACTTTCTTGCCCGCCGCGTTCATCTCGTCCATGGCGGAATGCAGATGGCCGTATGTGCCCCCGAAGCCCACAACCAACAGTTCGGCATCGTCCACGCAGCCTTGCACTTCCACATCGGGCACCGGAATCTTGGCCACTTTCTCAGCCCGCAAACGGCACATCAGATCGTGGTTCTCGGGGTCGGTGCTGATGGCACCCGTGTGCCCGTCCTTTTCCAATCCGCCAAGGATGTGCATGAAGCCTTCTTGGCCCGGAATGGCCCAATAACGAACTTGCGTTTCGGGATTACGCATATATGGCGTGTAGCTCCCAGCCATGTCAGGTGTCACGTATGGCGGGTTGATGGCAGGATATTCGTCCAAGTCGGGCAACTTGAAAGCCCCCGAGCCGTTGGCCACGAAAGCATCCGTGAGCAACACCACCGGTGTCATGTGCTCCAAAGCCATCTTGCAAGCATAATAGGCCGCGTCGAAGCAGTTGGTCGGCGAAGTGGCAGCAATCACCGGCATGGGAGACTCTCCATTACGCCCAAACAAAGCCTGCAAGAGGTCGGTCTGTTCGCTCTTGGTGGGCAAGCCCGTGGAAGGGCCGCCGCGCTGCACGTCCAAGACCACCAACGGAAGCTCGGTAATCACAGCCAAGTTCATCGCCTCGGACTTCAGGCACACGCCCGGTCCGGAAGTGGAAGTCACGGCCAACGCACCGGCAAAAGCGGCACCCACCGAAGAGGCGCATCCGGCGATCTCGTCCTCGCACTGCACCGTGGTCACGCCCAAACTCTTATGCTTGGACAGTTCGTGCAACACGTCCGTGGCCGGCGTGATGGGATACGACCCCAAATAAAGACGCTTCCCAGCCTTCTCGGCAGCGGCGATAAACCCGTATGCCGTGGCCTTGTTGCCCATGATATCCATGTATTTGCCGGGCTTCTTGGTCTTGGAATCCACGCGGTAGGTATGTGCCACCGAAGCGTGGGTATTGGCTCCGTAATCGTAGCCGGCCTGTACCACCTTGATGTTAGCCTCGGCTACCGCCGGCTTCTTGGCGAACTTCTCGCGCAACATGTTGAAGGCGATTTCCAAATCGCGGTTGAACAGCCAGCACACCAATCCGAGGGCGAACATGTTGCGGCACTTGAGCACAGCCTTGTTGTCCATGCCCGAATCGGCCAGGCAATCCTTCACCATCTGCGTGATGGGTGCGGCTATCACATCGTTCTTGATGCCCATCTCCTCAATGGGGTTATCGGTCGTGAAAGCCGCCTTCTCCAAGTCCTTGGCCTGGAAGCAATCCGTGTCGAGGATGATGCAAGCCGTCGGCTTGGCATATTTGTATTGTGTCTTTAACGCTGCCGCATTCATGGCCACCAGCACGTCGCACTTGTCACCCGGTGTATAGACCCGGCCCGCCCCGATGTGCACTTGGAAAGCGGACACTCCCGTGAGCGCGCCTTGCGGGGCGCGGATGTCTGCCGGATAATCAGGAAATGTGCAAATATCGTTCCCCACCGTTGCGGAAACCGTGGAGAAAATGTTCCCGGCCAATTGCATCCCGTCGCCGGAATCGCCCGAGAAACGGACCACCACCTGGTCCAGTTCTTTTACTTCTAATGGTTCAGCCATTTGCTTCTGGAATTTATTGGTTATTGTATATTCTTCCTACCTTAACACTGCAAATATCGTAAAGAAATGCCAAAAAACAAAATTTTTCGCTATAAAAAGAAACCTTAAAGGGGATTCCATTGCAAAATCGTCAAAGAAACCCGCTTTTCCCTTGCATTTCATTGAACAATCGGAACGCAAGGCAGACAAAATGGCACACAAACAGTCCGCACATGAATAAATATGCAGAAAACACGCCTTGCCCTCGAAAGAACTTCTGCCATTTCTACAGACTTCCTGCCAAACGGGAACTACAAGGCTAAAAGCAACAAAAAAGGCCGCTTCCGCCTCCCGGAAACAGCCCTCCAAACTTTTACCAGCAGATGCGCTTAGGCGCGTTGCCCCAACTTGTCATCAATAAAGATAAGGGCGGACTTGCCGGCTTTGCGGATTTTCTCCACGATGCCTTGAGCCGTGGATTCCTCTTCCACCTGTTCGCGCACGTAGCCCCACAGGAAATCCTGCGATGCCATGTCCTTGTCTTCAGAAGCCACCCGAACCAAGTTTTCAATCAGCTTCGACACTTGGCACTCGTGTTCATACACGTTCTCGAACACTTCCAACACGCCGTCCCACTGCTGCGGCACGACATCCACCTTGTCCACCTTGGCCACGCCGCCGCGCTTGATAAGATAATCGGCCAGCCCGTAGGCGTGATCCATCTCCTCCTGCGACTGTTTCTTCAACCACGTAGCACAACCATCATAGCCTTCCTTCTGCAAGAAGAATGCCATGGAAAGATACAAGTTGGCCGACCACATCTCGGCCGTGATCTGCTCGTTAATCGCCTTCTGCAATTTGTCTGAAATCATTTCCGTAAGAATTAAACGTTAAACATTCTACTTCCATCTACTACAACTACAATGCCAAACACGCACAAAGCCGTCACGATGACAGCTATTTATTCTTAAAAAGGAGTTATAAAGAACCGCGGTGAATCAGGTCAAGAAATTCCTCGCGCGTCTTTGCCTGGTTGAACGCTCCCGTGAAGTCGCTCGTCGTCGTAATGGAGTTTTGCTTTTCCACGCCCCTCATTTGCATGCACATGTGGCGCGCCTCCACCACCACCATGACCCCAAGAGGGTGAAGAGCCTGGTCGATGCACTCCTTGATTTGGAGCGTCATGCGTTCCTGTACCTGCAAACGGTGGGAAAAACAATCCACGACACGTGCGATTTTGCTCAATCCCGTAATGTAGCCATTCGGAATATACGCCACATGCACCTTTCCATAAAACGGCAGGAGATGATGCTCGCATAAGGAAAAGAAATCAATGTCCTTCACAATGACCATGTGCCGGTAATCTTCCTTGAACTTGGCCGAATTCAATATCTCTTTCGGGTCTTCGCCATATCCCCTCGTCAACGTACGCATGGCCTTGGCCACCCGATAAGGTGTCTTCTGCAAACCTTCGCGCGCCACGTCTTCGCCCAACAACTGCAAAATGGCTGCATAATGTTCCTCCAGCTCCGGTTGGGCACTCTTCCTATAATCCTGAAAATCCTCCATCAATAAGGTATTTGTATCACGGACTTCACAATCAGTGCCTCGTCGAACTGTTCCGTTGCCCGCAGCTCATGCAAAAACTGGCTAGCCTCCTCATAAGTCCTGAAATCGCCCACCCGGCATATCCACCGCGGGCTTTGGAAATGCGTGTAAGTCGGCATGTCAAAATAATGCTTTACCTTTGCGGCCATCCGCTGGGCTTCCTGGCGAGAAGTGCGGGAATTACCCCCGGCATACACTTGGATGCGATAGCCCACGGCCTTCATCTTCCGCACCGGCTGTTTCACGCCATCTGTGGAACCGTCGCTTTTGCCTTTTTCGGCCTTATCCGCCGCGGCATCCACCGGCGTCGTCCCGTTGACCAACCGCGTGATAGCCGCTTCCTGCACCACACGCACCGTACCTTGTCCGGCCACGGCCTTCACCAACTTGTCCATAAACTTCTGCTGCGCCATGGCAGGCAACAAGCCCAAGCATAAACATAACGACAAGAAAAGCTGTTTCATATCATCCGTTTTTCCAATAAATAAAAGTAGCTGTCCCGGACAAGCCTTGCAGCCGGGACAGCTGGCATATCATAAAAATGGATTTAAGCCTTCCAGGCATCAATAATGCCCTTGAAGTCGGCGCACTTCAAGGCAGCGCCACCAATCAAACCGCCATCCACATCGGGTTTCGCAAAAATCTCCTTGGCATTCGAAGGTTTGCAACTTCCACCATAAAGGATTGACACATTTTCACCGGCCTCGGCGCCGAACTTCTCGGCAATAGTGCGACGGATGAAAGCATGCATCTCTTCAGCCTGGTCTGCCGTAGCCGTCTTTCCCGTACCGATAGCCCAAACCGGTTCGTAAGCCAAAATGATGTTAGAGAACTGTTCTGCGGTCAAATCAAAAAGAGAACCCTCCAATTGTGCCTTGACCACTTCGTTCTGGCGGTCTGCCTCACGTTCTTCCAGCACCTCGCCGATGCAGAAAATCACCTTCAGGCCGTTGGCCAAAGCCAAGTTAACCTTTTCTTTCAGGATTTCGGCCGTCTCGCCATAATAAGCACGACGCTCGGAATGGCCAAGGATGACATACTGCGCACCAGTGGATTTCACCATGGCAGCAGAAACCTCTCCCGTATAAGCCCCCTTCTCCTTGTCCGCGCAATTCTCGGCACCCAAGCCTACCAAGCCAGCATCCAGCACATTGGCCACAGAAGCCAAATGAATGAAGGGAGTGCAGATAATCACGTCGCAATTGGGCTTGTCGGCCTCCAACGCGGCATTCAACTCAGTGGCCAAAGCCACACCTTCCTGCAAGTTCAGGTTCATTTTCCAGTTACCTGCTACAATTTTCTTTCTCATGTCTTTTTGTTTTAAAAGGTTATTAATCCTGTTTTTATGTTTCATTCGCTTATACATCTTGCTGCCCATCCATATCCGGTCGGCGGTGGTCAACAAGAACAAGGGAACAAGGAACCACAAGACGACCCGCAAGGTCTTCATGGTCCGCGAATCCGACTGCAGAGCCCCCCACTCGCTTTGTTCCAATGGTTTCTCCAAATCCTCCTCTTTTGGAAGGTCGTTACAACTCCATTTGTTGTACACAGTCCCGTCTTTCAACAGCAACAATCCAGGATTGGAACGGACTATGGTCTTCAACGTGATGCCGTCCACTATCCCAAATGGGTAATCAGCCCCCTCCAAATCCTGCCACCGCCTGATGGCCTCATCGCCAGATGCCGTCAGGCAATAAAAGGCATAGCCATGCATCTGGCTATAATCATAAATCTCATTGATGCGGTCGATATTGCTGTCATCAGCCTGTTCCAAATAAGGGGAAATCAAAAGAAACGTATAATTACTGTCCGAAAGGATGGCATTTGTCACATCCTCGCCATCCGGCCATGTCATCACCGAAAAGTCGTGCACCGGCGGAACATAGCCCTCTTTAACCAGCACCGTCTTGCTGTCCACAAAGTGCCAAGCCGTGTCCTCGGGATAACCGTCCACGGAAAACTCTTTCTGCACACCATCTTTCTCCAAAATAAAAGTCGTGACGAACTCCGGCCCCTCTTCACCTTCGGGAACCTGCATGCCTTCAGGGAGATTCATCCCTACATGATAAGGACGGAAATCGAACACCGGAAGATAATAAAGGCAGTAGCCAGACAAGACCAAACTGAAGACAATCGAATACAAGGAAATCGTCCATTGATTGCGCTCGGAGACAAAACGCGGCATCATACGGGAATTACGGAACACCACTATGGCCATCAACAATAAAACGACATTCTTCCAAAACGTCTGCCAGTTTGTCAACTCCACAGCATCGCCAAAACACCCGCAATCGGACACCGGATCGGCCACGGCCAAATATAGAGTCAGCGGAGTCATGACACACATGAACAACAAGTAAAGCCACGGGGTCAGGCGACGGCGTATGCCAAAAAACATGAACACCCCAATACAGAACTCAAAGACGGAGAGGAGCACAGACACTCCCAAAGGCACAAAGACCGGCACCCAACCGTCCATGCCAAAGGCTTCCAAATAGTCCTCTATCTTGTATTGAGTGCCCCGCGGGTCCACCAGTTTCACCAAACCAGAGAAGGTGAACGTCAATGCCAGCAACATCCGGCACAAGTTCACCACCAGCCACATACATTTCCGTCCCGTCCTACTCACCAAACGTCAGTTTTATCAAGCCGAACACAGCGTAATTCATCATATCCATATAGTTGGCATCCACCCCTTCGGACACCAAAGTACAACCCGCAAGCGATTCTATCTGCTTGGTACGGTAAAGTTTCATCAGAATCAGGTCGGTATAAGAACTGATTCGCATGCCGCGCCACGCCTCATCATAATCATGATTCTTTTTCAGCATCAAGTCAAGCGAACGACGCGCATGCCTGTCATAATGTTCCAAAGCCTGCTCCGCCGTCATGTCCTCGGCATCGGCATAGCCCAAATCCAACTGTATCAGCCCCACGATGGCATAATTGACAATCCCCACAAATTCCGGACGGATGCCCTCGCCCACCCATGACTCACCTTTGATTTCCAAGTTCCGGATACGATTGGCCTTAATAAATATCTGGTCGGTCACAGAAGACGGACGCATGATACGCCATGCCGCACCATAATCATGCAGTTTCTTCGAAAACAACTCACGGCACTCCGCCATTATCTGTTCAAATTGTTCCTGTGTATTCATCCCTGACTGTAATGACGTATTGACATACGGTGCAAAGTTAGCACAATTCATTGATAAAACAAAAGGAGTTTGCCATGCAAATGACAAACTCCCACAATTTATCAGATAAATGCTTATGAATATTTAATAATCTGTCCCGGACGAAGTATCGTCTTCCGCGTAATCCCATTCAACTTGCACAACTTGGCCACCGTCGTACCATGCTTGGCCGCGATAACAGAAAGACTCTCACCAGATTTCACGCGGTGGATTTTCGTACGCGGGCGCGCTGTGGGCTTCGGACGTGCCATGGTGCTTTTCGAAGCAGCACGGCTTTTCTTGCCGGAACGGAAAATGTAATAATCCCCCGTCACATCTTGCGCCACGAAATCAAACATTTCGGCCGGATTGATTGCCTGCCCCAAGAAACGCGTTTCGAAATGCAGATGCGACCCCGTGGAACGCCCCGTGTTGCCGCCCAGCCCGATAGGTTCGCCGGCTTTCACTATCTGGTTCTCAGCCACAAGCTGTTTGGACAAATGGCCGTAAATCGTCTCCAAGCCATTCGGATGGCGAATCACCACATACTTCCCATAGCCGCCGCGTTCGTATTTCACGATACGCACTTTCCCGCTGAACGCCGAACGTATGGTGTCACCGATATACACCTTGATGTCAAGGCCCTTGTGCTGACGACGGAAGCTGGCACGGTAACCATAATTGGAGGTTATCCGGCGGCTCGGTGTCGGCATGCAAAAATGCCGCAAGTCTATCTTATATTCTTCCGGCATTTCTACATCATAACGGTGTGCATACTCGTTGTTCCACTCGGGATAAAGGTTTGCGGCAGGGTTTCCGAGCATCTCGTCGCCAATCATGCGCTGCAATGCGACCGAGTCGATGGCTCTCATCTTTTTGTCTATGGGTGCCTGGCGAGCCAACAAGTCCTGCCCCGCAACGGGCAGGCTCAGCATAGCCAAAACCACCACAGTCCCTGTTTTAAATCCTTTAAAATTGAAAAACATTTAGCACTAATTTATTTAAGTTCGTCTATTCCCTTTAATGTTCATCCAACGCATACAAGTAATTCCTGTTCGACGGCGTGTAATCGAAAATTTCCTCCGGCTTGAAGAACCGCGCCAATTCCACTGCCGCCGTCTCCAACGAGTCTGACGCATGGACGATGTTCTGCTGGTTGCTCACGCAATAATCCCCCCGGATTGTCCCCGGATCCGCATTTCTTCCGTTCGTCGCCCCTGTCATGGCCCGCACGACACGCACGGCATCTATCCCTTCCAGGCAACAAGCGATTACGGGAGTGGACATCATGGAGTCTTTCAACATCTGGAAGAAAGGTTTCTCGCTCAGATGGGCGTAATGCTCATTCAAAATGGAGTCCGTCAACTGCATCATCTTCATCCCGGCCAACCTCAGTCCCTTTTTCTCAAAACGGTTGATAATCTCGCCTACCAGCCCGCGCTGCAACGTACAAGGTTTCAATAAGACTAAGGTTTGTTCCATGGTTGATGATTTTAAATTCTACATGATGCATAGTGTCTTAACAACACTTACGGGCGCAAAGGTAACCTTTTTATGCCAAAAAGGCAAGGATATTCGCGAAAAATGTCCTTTTCGCGACTTTTTTTAAGAAATCGCGCTCCAGTCCACCAACGTTTTCCGCAGTTTCTCCAGCTGTTTCCACAGCACTTGATTTTTCTCCGCCGCGCAATAAGGATCCTCGTCCAACACCTTTTCGGCCGTGTCGCGCGCCAACTGCAGGATTTGCCCGTCGCGCGCCAAGTCGGCCAGCCGCAGGTTAAAAGCCAGTCCGCTCTGCTGGGTACCCTCCAAATCGCCCGGCCCGCGAAGTTTCAAGTCCGCTTCGGCAATTTCGAAACCGTCGTTGGTCTCTGTCATGATTTGGATGCGTTTGCGCGTGTCGGCACTCAACTGATACCTTGTCACCAAAATGCAATATGACTGGTCTGCCCCACGCCCCACACGGCCGCGCAACTGGTGCAACTGCGCCAACCCGAAACGCTCGGCATTCTCGATGACCATCACAGAAGCGTTCGGCACGTTCACCCCCACTTCAATGACCGTCGTGGCCACAAGGATTTGGGTCTTCCCCGACACGAAAGCCTGCATCTCTGCTTCCTTCTCTGCCGGCTTCATTTTTCCATGCACCCGGCTGATGCGGTATTCCGGCAAGGCACGGCACAACTGTTCATAACCTTCTTCCAGATTCTTGATGTCCATCTTCTCGCTTTCCTTAATCAGCGGATAAACGACATACACCTGGCGCCCTTCGCCCAGTTGACCCCGCATCATGCGGTACAGGCTCTCCCGCCGATTGTCAAACTGGTGGACTGTCTGGATGGGTTTCCGCCCGGGAGGAAGTTCATCAATGACCGACACGTCAAGATCGCCATACAAGGTCATGGCCAAAGTGCGCGGAATCGGCGTGGCCGTCATGACCAGCACATGCGGCGGGTTCCCGCTTTTCTTCCACAATCGGGCACGTTGCGCCACCCCGAAACGATGTTGCTCGTCGATGACCACCATGCCCAACGACTTGAACACCACCGTGTCTTCCAACACGGCATGCGTCCCCACCAAAACGTGCACATGGCCAGCTTCCAATCCTTCCAACACTTCCTTGCGGCGTTTCCCTTTCACCGTCCCTGTCAACAGTTCCACCCGCACCGGCAAACCATCCAGCATTTTCCGGAACGTGTCGAAATGCTGTTCGGCCAATATCTCCGTAGGTGCCATGATGCAAGCCTGGAAGTCATTGTCCAACGCAATCAGCATGCTCATTAGCGCAACCAGCGTCTTTCCGCTACCCACGTCGCCCTGCAACAAACGGTTCATCTGCCGCCCACATCCCATATCCTGGCGAATTTCACGAATTACCCGTTTCTGTGCCCCCGTCAGTTCGAAAGGAAGATGCCTTTCATAAAACTCATGAAACAAAGAGCCAACCCGCGCGAAAACATAGCCCCTGTACTTTTGACGGCGATCGCGCGCGTACCTTATGATATTGAGCTGGACGTAAAACAGTTCTTCAAACTTCAACCTGAACTGTGCTTTACGCAAAGTTTCCGCACTAGTGGGATAATGCATGCGACGCAAAGCCTCATCCAACGACATCAAATGAAGCGAAGAGACCAAGTAACCGGGAAGCGTTTCGGGGATGACAAAATCTATTTTCTCGAACAACGTGGCAGTGAAATGCTCCAACGAACGGGAATTCAGCCCCGCACGTTTCATTTTCTCCGTCGTATTGTAATAAGGCTGCAAGCCCATGGAGTTCAGGTGCAGGCTGTCTGCCGGGTCAATGTCCGGATGTACAAGGTTGATGCGCCCGTTAAACACGCTCGGACGGCCAAACGCCACATAATCCGTCCTCAACTTGTAGGTTGAAGTAATGTACTTCAATCCGTTGAACCACACCAAATCCACCACGCCCTGCCCGTCCGTGAAATGAGCCACCAAGCGACGCTTTCGCCCTTCGCCTTCTGTCTCAAAACTTAAAATCTGCCCGCGAATCTGCACGTAAGGCATGTCGCCCGTCAATTCACGAATGCAATACAAGCGTGTCCGGTCGATATGCTTATAAGGAAAAGTATAAAGCAGGTCATGCAGGGTGTGAATCTGCAATTCATCCCCCAACACCTTGGCCCGTTGCGGTCCCACGCCGGGAAGATACTTGATGTCATGATGCTCAAGGTCTATCATCGCATGCGGACAAGATGGCTTCGGCCACCGTCAAGTCAAAAGGCGTGGTGATTTTGATGTTTTCCCTGTTTCCCGGCACCAACGCGACCGCCACACCCGACGCTTCCACCACCGAAGCATCATCGGTGAAAGAAGGTTGGTAAGGGCGCGCGTATGCCGCCTTTAGCAAGCCGGCCCGGAAGGTCTGCGGTGTCTGCACCAGCCGGTAACGACTGCGGTCTTCCGTGCGGCTTCCCTTGTCATCATCCGACAACCGCCGCAATGTCTCTACCACATCTGTTACCGGCACAACGGCTCCGACACGGGCGGCACAGTCAAAACAAGCCGCAATAACTTTCTGCGCCACAAACGGGCGCACCCCATCGTGTACGGCCACCAAGGCATCCGCGTCTTCGTCCGGCACACAAGCCAGCCCGTTGGCCACGGAATGGAAACGGGACTCTCCCCCGTCGGCCACACGATGGGGCACGTCGAAGGCATATTCTCGGCACAAATCCCGCCAATAGCCCTGTTGCGACACAGGCAACACCAATATCAGGCGCATTTCCGCATCAAAAGCATGGAATGCGTCCAAGGTGCGCATCAACACAGGCCGTCCGCCGACGGGAAGGAACTGCTTGGGCACGTCTGCCCCCATTCGCAGTCCCTTCCCTCCGGCCACAATGACCGCATATTTCCTCATCCTGCCACTTCGTTATAAAGCATGCCGCAACGCACGGCCTCGGCCTTATCTTTTCCCGCCAAACGGGCGGCGATGGCAAATCCGAACTCAAACACTGCCGCCGGCCCCTTGCCGGTAATGAACTGTCCGTCCTCCTGCACCAAGGCACCCGTGTATTCCGCCCCTTCGAGGTTTTCCTCGAAACCCGGATAACAAGTAGCCTTCAGCCCTTTCAGCAAGCCCATCCGCCCATACACCAACGGTGCGGCACAAATGGCGGCCAAGGGCTTTCCTGCCTCGTATTGCCGCATAATGCCATCGGCCAGTTCCTTGCTGGCCGCCAGGTTATAAGCACCCGGTAGTCCGCCGGGAAGCACCAACATGGCCGCAGCCGAGAAATCCACTTCGTCCAGCAACATGTCGGCCGCCACCTTAATGCCATGCGCACCCGTCACCATCTTCTCGCCAGTCATCGACACAATGCGAATCTCCACGCCTGCACGACGCAGAATGTCCACCACAGCTAACGCCTCGACTTCCTCCGCGCCTTCAGCAAAAAACAAATACACTGTTTCCATATACCTTAATTTAAATATAATGAATAATCCTATTCGCCCCCGACGGCCTTCTGCACGTCCGCCCCCGACGGAGATTGGAACACGCGCAGTCCGAATTCGGGAATCACGGCCAGCACGTGGTCGAACACGTCGGCCTGTATGCCCTCATAAGGCACCCACTCCTTGACCGTAGAGAAGAAATACAGCTCTACCGGAATGCCTTTGTCCGTGGGTTGCAGGTGGCGCACCATGCAATGCAAATCCGGATTCGTGAAGGGCAGGCTGCGCAGGTAAGCCGTGAGATAAGCACGGAACACGCCCAAGTTGGTCTGCCGCCGCCCGTTCACTTTCACGCTATCATCTATTCCATTGGCCTCATTATACGCTTTCAAAGCCTGCTCCTTTTCGTCAATATAATCCTTGAGCAGGCTGATTTTACGAAAACGCTCCAGCATTTCCTCCGTGCAAAACCGCACACTCGTCATGTCGATGCACACCGACCGCTTGATGCGCCGTCCACCGCTCTCCCGCATGGCGTTCCAATTTTGGAAAGCGTCGCTCACGAGCGCGTAAGGCGGGATGGTTGTCACCGTGTTGTCCCAATTGCGCACCTTCACCGTGTTCAGCGTCACCTCGGTCACGATGCCGTCGGCCTCATACTTGGGCATCTTGATCCAATCGCCCACCTTCAGCATGTCGTTCGCCGAAAGCTGGATGCCGCTCACGAAGCCCATGATGCTGTCCTTGAATATCAACATCAGGACAGCCGCCGAAGCACCTAGCCCGGCCAATAGCGACACAGGGTCTTTGTCTATCAGCTCGCTGAGTATCACGATGCCGCCCACGAACCACATGGCCACCTGGACGGTCTGCATCATGCTCTTCAGCGGACGGTTGCGAAAACTCTCCTTGTCGCTGTAAATACTATAAACAGCCTTCAGGAAAGCGTGGACAAACAGCAGGAACGAAACGACGATGAACACGAAACAAACGCGCTGCACCAAATCGACCGCCCACAGGCTAGACCCCGAGAACACCGAGGGGATGAACACGTAAATGACCACCGGCATCACCATGTGGCTCAACCGCACCATCACCTTGTGGTCGAACACCACGTCGTCCCACTTCGCCTTGGTGTGGCGCACCACCTTGGCCACGGCCTTCAACACCACATGGCGGCAGGCCAAATCGGCAAGGAATGCCACCCCGACCAAGACTAGCAATGCCACGACATGCCCAAGCACGACAGCCAAACCGTCTTCCGCGCCCCATGACGAAAACAACGCCGTAATCCGCTCCAGCAAATTCAAATTTTTCATACCCACGTGCAATCCGCACGCCCCTTCACTTCAAACAATCCAAATATCGCTTTATCGTCTCTTCCAATCCCAAATAAAGGGCATCACAAATCAACGCATGCCCGATGCTCACCTCATCAAGCCCGACTATCTGGTCGTGCATGTACTTCAGGTTTTCCAGGCTCAGGTCGTGTCCGGCGTTCACCCCCATGCCCAAGCTCTTGGCCACCTTGGCCGCTTCCACGAAAGGCGCAATGGCAGCCTCAGGGCCAGCGGCATAAGCCGATGCGTATGGTTCAGTGTAAAGCTCCACCCGGTCGGCCCCGGCTTTGGCGGCATACTCCACCATCTCCGGTTCTGCATTCACGAAAATAGAAGTCCTGATGCCTTTTTCCTTGAATTCCCCGACGATTTCTGTCAGGAACGCCAAGTTCTTCTTCGTGTCCCACCCCGCGTTCGACGTGATTTGGTCGGGCGCATCGGGCACCAACGTCACCTGCGTAGGTTTCACTTTCAGCACCAAGTCATTGAACTTGTCAATGGGATTGCCTTCGATGTTGAATTCCGTGCGCAGCACCGGCTTCAAATCATATACGTCCTGGTAACGGATATGCCGCTCATCGGGACGGGGATGCACCGTGATGCCCTGCGCCCCGAACTTCTCACAATCCAAAGCCACTTTCACCACATCCGGGTTGTTTCCACCCCGTGCGTTGCGTATGGTGGCCACCTTGTTGATGTTCACACTTAGTTTCGTCATCTTGATATTCGTTATTAAATCTTTCACCAATAGGACAAAGTTAGAAAAAAATACTATATTTGTATGCGCATAATGCGATAGAAAGTCTTAATTAATCTTAGTAGAATGGCAGAAAAGCTCAAATTTGCCCTTTTCGGCAACGTGTATCAAGCCAAAAAATCGGCCTCTGTGAGGCAACTCATCTCCCTGCTGGCCGCCCGCGGGGCCGAGCTCTATATCGAATCCGGATTTTACAATTACCTTACGAAAACGCTCCGTTTCGGCTGCCGCCCCAACGGGCTGATTACCGGGCGCGACTTCTATGCCGACATCGCCGTGAGCATGGGCGGCGACGGCACGTTCCTGGCCACGGCCGCCCGGGTGGGCGACAAACGCATCCCCATCTTGGGCATCAACATGGGACGGCTCGGTTTCCTGGCCGATGTGTCCCAGGACGAAATAGAAGAGTGCATCAACGACATCTACAACCACACATACAAAATCGACGAGCGCAGCGTCATCGAAGTGCTCTATGAAGGCCCCCGTTTGGCCGGCTACCCCTTCGCGCTCAACGAAGTGGCCGTGCTCAAGCGCGACAATTCCTCCATGATTTCCATCCGCGTGGAAGTCGATGGCGAATACCTGGCCACTTACCAGGCCGACGGCCTCATCATCAACACGCCCACCGGCTCCACGGGATATGCCCTGAGCGTGGGAGGCCCCATCATCGTGCCGCAGTCCGGCACGTTCTGCATCACCCCCGTGGCTTCCCACAGCCTCAACGCGCGCCCCATCACGCTCCAGGACCAGGCGCGGCTCACGTTATCGGTGGAAGCGCGCAACCACAATTTCCTCGTGGCTCTCGACGGGCGCAGCGAAGCCTGCACCGAGGCCACGCGTCTCCACCTGCGCCGCGCCTCCTATAATATAAAGGTGTTGCAGCGCAAGAACCACTCGTTTTATTCCACCCTGCGCGAGAAGCTCATGTGGGGTGCCGACCCCAGGAAATAACCATGCCGCAAATTTTCCCTGCCAACCGATCGAAATATTCCACCGGCCGCTTGCTCCGCTGGTTGTGGGGCATCCTGCGCCGCCACCGGTTGCAGGTGTGCCTGAACACCCTGTTGGGTTGCACGTCCGTCGTGTCGGACTTCGCTTTCATCTGGGCCACGAAATGGGCCATAGACATCGCCACCCATAAGGCCGACGCACCGCTGGCACTGGCCGCAGCCGTCCTCGCAGGCATCCTGCTGTCGCAACTCAGCCTTGGCTTCGCCTCCCGATGGGTCAAGGCACTCCTAGGCGTCAAGGCGCAAAACCACATGCAACTCTACTATTTCGACCGCTTGCTCCACAGCCAATGGGCGGCACGAAACAGCCGCCACAGCGGTGACTTGCTCAACAGGTTGGAACTTGATGTGGGCGACGTAGTGGATGCGGTCACCGAAACCGCACCATCCATCGTGGCCGTAAGCATCCGGCTTGTGGGCGCCTTCCTCTTCCTCTATTCCATGGACGCCTCGCTGGCCTGCCTTTCCATCGCCATCATCCCCTGCTTCATCGTGCTGAGCAAGCTCTACATGAAACGGATGCGGAAGCTCACGCGCGAAGTGCGCGACACGGACAGCCGTATCCAAAGTATCCTGCAAGAGACCATACAGCATCAAATGGTCGTACAGACCCTTGAACAGCAACCGGCCATGGTCGAACGACTCGACAGGGTGCAACGCCACCTGCGCGAACAAGTCAGAACGCGCACCAAGTTTTCCTCCGTGTCCTCAGCGTTCCTCAGCGCAGGTTTCATGGGTTGCTACCTCGTCGCTTTCCTTTGGGGCGCGACAAGGCTCCACGAGGGCACCATCACCTACGGCATGATGATAGCCTTCATCCAGTTGGTCGGACAGATCCAAGGCCCGTTCCGCGACCTGACGCGCTTCATCCCCATCTTCGTCAACGCTTTCACCGCCGGCGAACGCCTCATGCAGATCGAAGAAATCCCACTGGAAGAATCTAGAGGGAAAGCCCGGCTGACACCTCCCGCCGGCGTGAAATTCCAAAACGTGTCCTACGCCTACACCCCGGAAAGCCGACTCGTCCTCGACCATTTCAGCTATGACTTCCCGCCAGGAAGCCACACGGCCATCGTCGGCGAGACCGGTGCCGGCAAGACCACGCTGATCCGCCTGATGCTCGCCTTGATCCGCCCAAGCGAAGGAGAGATACGGCTCTACGACGGGACGCGTGAAACGGCATGCGATGCCGGATGCCGCGCCTGCTTCACCTACGTCCCGCAGGGCAACACCCTTTTCAGCGGCACCATCCGCGACAACCTACGTCTCGGCGACCCGCAAGCCTCTGACGGAGTCATGTGCGAAGCCCTCACCGATGCTTGTGCCGACTTTGTATTCAAGCTTCCCAACGGACTGGACACCCCCTGCGGCGAACAAGGCACCGGACTGAGCGAAGGGCAGGCACAACGCATCGCCATCGCCCGTGCCCTGCTGCGCCCCGGTGGCATCCTGCTGCTGGATGAGGCCACCTCATCACTTGACACCGAGACCGAAAAACGCCTGTGGCAGAACATCTGCCGGCGCAGCGAAGGCAAGACGCTCATTTTCGTCACCCACCGCACCGGCATCATCACCCCGGACACGCGCATCCTATACCTGAACAAATAGGAAACGGTTTTGGAACAGTCCCTAAAAAAAATGCCACGCATTTGGCCAAGCCGCCAAAAAATGTTATCTTTGTTCCATGACAGGTGTCCTGTGTGCCATCCGGCACACAGGATGAAATGGGAACCGGGTGAGACTCCCGGACAGTCCCGCTGCTGTAACTTCCATAAACGCGTCAAAAAGAAACACCCATGCCACTGCGCCGCGGCGCACAGCCGCAAGCGGGAAGGCGTTTTTGACGCGGGAACAAGTCAGAAAACCAGCCTGTCCTGTTCAGAGGCATGCCGCTTCGAGGGTTAAGCGGCATCCCGGCGACATGCGCCTGCGCATGCCTTGCTTTCCAGACCCTGCACAAAGGCCGAAGCGATTCGCCCGACATGTCCCCACCGTATGCTATCTGCTATCAATCACTCATTTCGGGAAGGACGACAAACAGGCAAGGCAACCCGCACAGGACAACCAATCCACTTTTGAAATGCCGCCCGGGGCACACGTCCCGCGACGGCATTTTTATGGAAAAAATGAATTGGGGAAACCGAGCGACGCAGCGTTTCTGTTTCTACAAGCCCCTGAATGTCAACAGTCAAAGCGGGGCAGTAGAAATTTAGTGGGGAAGAACGGTTTCATGCTTCCCCGCTGATATGCTGCGACAGATTTGAAATTATTGCTGTCCGGTAAAACTTTTTTGATTTATACTTTCCACGGCATAATTTTGTGCAAAACAAAAAAAGTAAGCATCTTTATGTTGTCGAGACATAAAAGAGATGCTTACGATAAAATATACAGCTGATATATTTCATCGGCTAAAGTACGAAAAAGAAATGAATAAGTCAAAGATAATCCGTAAAAG
>CALUFQ010000042.1 GCA_944319925.1 uncultured Paraprevotella sp. | reverse complement strand
AAGTCACTCTTGTGCATGGGAAACCCCTCCGGCCCTGCGGGCCACCTCCCCTACAAGGCGGAGGAGTTTTGCCTCCGCACCCCCAATTGCGCCGGCTTTCAAACCCGTCGCAGTTGCGCCTGAGACGGTGTCCGATGACACACGGGTCTGGCAGAATGTCGCCCCGAAGGCGGGACAAGTTTCTTTTTGCCGGATTTGAGTGGATTTCCGTGACGCGGCTTTTGAGCTTGCAAGGCAAAACAGAGAAAAGAAACAGGCATTTTTTGCACAAAACAGCCCCTTTGTGCAGTGTTTCATGGGGGATTTTTACTTTTTGAGGCCGTCCGTCCCCGAAATCTTGCCGCCGGGACGGAAAAATCCGAGCCCCGAAAAAGAAATTCCCGGCCCCGGAATTTTTTTTCCAAGCCCCGAAATTTTCAGCCGGCGATTCAGAAGCCCTTTTTCCCGCTATTTGGAACTTTTTCACCGACAAATCCCCGATGTCAATATGTCGGCACAAGCCCCGCCCGGCTTACGTGCCCCGGCAATCCCAGCGCGGAAACAGCCCGCACCCGCGACAAAAAGAAAGCCTGTGCCCCTTATTTGCCGACATTTGGGTTGCCGCACACGCCGCGAGCCTGCGTTTTTTGCGCCCGCCACCGCCCCCTGCTCCGTACAAGTGAATCTCAGAGGCCTTCAAACGACAAAGTGTCAAATCCCCGGTAAATAGCAAAATGTCAAATCCGTCATAACGTATCTGCAGGGAAGCATGAAGCTGTTCCCCGTTATATTTCTACTGTTACTTTTTTTTCGGATTGAAAATCCTGATGCCCAACTGCGTGGGATTGCAAATCCCACGCGACAGAAAAAAGCTATCCGATGGGAAGTTTCTTGCTGTGGGCTGTAATACGGTGTCGCGGGCATTGTCTGTGTTAAGATTGGAATGTGTGCTTGCCGGAAAATCATGTACGGGAGGAAAAATGATGGCTCTCTTGGCAAGAGATACACCGCTTTGCGCATGGAAATCAGATTGTACTGCGCAAAGGTATGAATTTGAAACAAATCAAACAAATAAAAATGGATAAAAAACTTATTATCTCCATATTTTTTTATGAATGCGCTGCAATTTTTGTCATGTATGTAGCCGCTTGGATTGATTTATTTAGTTGTTGTTCAATAAGGTATGAGAAATGTGTATCTCTTGCCAAGAGAGCCACTGTAACATGAAAAACGTTGATACGCAAAAGGGGGTAATAAAAGAAAGAGTTCTTTATACATTAACTTAAATTTCTATTTTTAAAATGAAAAAGAGACTACTAAAAGTCGCGGCATTGCTTTTTGCCGCGTGCGGCTTCGTCCCACAGGCGTTTGCCGATTCCGAACTTTTGGACGCGGATTCGCGCTACTCAAAGGTGGAGGGAAGCATGCCCGAGAACCTGAGCGACTATTTCTTCATCATCACGGCTAAAGCACAGGATTTGATGATTAGGTTGGAACCCGGCAACGAGCAAGATGGAGATAAGCTCGGGTACAAGACCTGGTGGTACAGGACATCGGCCGACCCCATGACGGACTTGTACCGCGT
The DNA here is from genome assembly GCA_944319925.1 of uncultured Paraprevotella sp. Classification (GTDB taxonomy): domain Bacteria; phylum Bacteroidota; class Bacteroidia; order Bacteroidales; family Bacteroidaceae; genus Paraprevotella. The sequence goes on along the minus strand of CALUFQ010000042.1, from coordinate 27,274 downwards.
GTGGACTATCGAGCCGAACAATGGCGCGAACGGCCACGCCGTAGGCTATTCATTCCGCAACGTGGCCGAGTCCAGCTTCCTGATGCAAACAGAAGGCAACGCCAGTTACTTTTTCAGAACACATGATAACGGCGGTGGTGATTCGCAATGGACGCAATTCTTGCTCGCTTATGACTTGGACTCCCAAGCATGGACGATTGAGAACGGGAGGTATCTGGGAAATTTCGTGGGCGTTTGGCAGGACAACGCAGACCCATCCGACGGTGCGGAAACGGCGGCAAACAAGACCGGCAACCTTGTAGAACAGTTCGTGTTCTATAAAATTCCGAAAAAGGATTTCGCGGCGGAAATGATTGAAAATGGGGTAACCGATTTGACTTTTATGATTACGGGAGCCGATTGTTCCACTCCCAAAAATGGCGGCTGGACGCTGACGGGGAACGTAGGAATTAACAGCAACCAACATTGGAGCGGGGACGCCAATACCTATCTCGAACCATGTAATTGGTCCGCAAACAACTGGAACTGTGGTATTTCGCAAACCATCACGTCGTTGCCCGATGGGGTTTACAAATTGACTGCCGCAGGGCGTGCGAGTCAGGGTTCGACGATTTCGTTGTTTGCAAATGAGGAAACTGTAGCTTTCGCATCGGTTGGAGATGTCGGAGGTACCATCGCCACGGACGGCACCGAATGGGAAAGCGTTCAGGCCGGTATTGATGCAGAGAAGTCATTCGCAAACGGGAATGAAGGGTGCGGATGGAGTTATGAATCCGTAGAAGTGGCGGTTGCCGGGGCTTTGAACCTAGGTGTCGTTTCGAGCAGCAACGCAGGGCACAATTGGTGCTCCATCGACGATTTTAAGTTGGAGTATGTGCGAGGGTTAAGCACAGACGAGTTGAAACCGGCGAAGGAAGCTGCCTTGGCCGAAATCGAAAGCGCATACCAACCGATTTATGATCACTCCGTGGATGGAGAAGCCAAGGATGAATATGGCGAAGCTATTGAAACAGCAAAGACTTCCATAAACAATGCCACCACAAGTGATGAGATAGACGCCGCCTTGGTGACTTTGGAAGAAGCCCGCAAGGCATACGTGGTGGCAGGTGTGCCCAATGCAGGCTACACCTTCGATGTGACCTTCTTGATCGCTGATGCGGCAGTGTCTGAAACGAATGCACCGGCATGGACGAACGGGCGTACTTACGACCGAGAACAATACGATGGTGCCCCGGACAATATTATTTTGGATATTAACAGTGAACGGAGAGACATCTACCAGGTAATTGACCTGCGTCCCGGCATATATCAGCTGAAGGCGGCTACACGCGGAAAAGAAGACGTGCCGGAAGGATATATCTACATCAACAACACTAAGGCTGAGATTGAGAAACGTGGCAACCGAGGCAATGAATTGGGCAATGGCTGGAATTGGACAATCACAAGCGAGGCCCCTGTATTCGGACAGGCCAAAATCGGATTCTATGCAAATTGCAATGTCGGCGGCATGTGGGCCAGCGCCGATGACTTCAAGTTGTATTTCGTGCGTGAACTGACGGATGCGGACAAGCAAGTGACGGTTGGCCTGACCGTGACGGAAGCCGGATGGGCCACGTTGATGTTGCCGTTTGACGCCGACCTGCCTGGCGGCTTGAATGCCTATACTTGCGAAAGCACGGACGCGGGCGAAGAAGAAGGGGTTGCCAACCTCGTATTGACATCCGCGACTTCGTTGGAAGCCAACACGCCGTATATTATCCAAGGCATTGCCGGCACGTATGAGTTCGAAGGTGTCTCTACGGCCACGCAGAACCAATACACCAATGGTTTGTTGACCGGCACATACGTCCAGATGCCCGCCGTGGCAGGTTCTTACGTGCTGCAGAATCCGGTGGCGACCGGCATCGGCTTCTATAAGGTCGCAGAGGTCATCCCGACCGTGGGCGCCTATCGCGCATACATGAACGCTGAAACGGCGGATGCCGCAGGCATCAACGTGTCGAGGCTCATCTTGGGTGGCGATGACGTGACGGGCATCGAATCCTCGCTGGCCGGCGACGGCGACGCACGGGTGGATGTATATAGCCTCAGCGGCATCCTCGTGCGCAAGGGCGTGGCGAAGAGCGAAGCCCTCGATGGCCTGCAGAAAGGCATTTATGTGGTGAACGGCGTGAAAAAAGCCGTGAAGTAAGCCACGGACAATAAACCAAAGTATAAACCTGATAAAAACAAGAAGATGATGGAAAAGAAAGTATATGTAAGGCCCGCGATGTCGGTTTGCCGGATGGAAGCCAACCAAATGATGGCCAGCAGCCCCGCTGCTCCCGGCCGTTATGACAACATCCATGCACAGGACATCGAGGTACTGTCGAACAAGAACAACGCTTGGGACTTGTGGTAATCCCTGGCTGAATCCTCTCGTCCGGGTTCTATTCGAGTCTTTGCCCGGACGCTTGGAGGGCGCATTTCCCAATTACCCCTGGGATGCGCCCTCATTTCGTATGCTTGGCGTGGATTTTCCTAAGAAACTGTTTTGAATTTCTACAAAAAGTTTTTTCCGGCTTGATGTACTCGTTTTCGTGTGTGCTTTGGGCGATTTTCCGGCCAGTTTCACTTCTGTTCTTCGTCAGATAGCTCGCTATCTTCCTCATCACGGAAGCTAAACTGACTCGAAAACTCATCCCAAATCATCGCACGATAAATTCAAAACAGTTTCTAAAAATGTTGCGATTCCTCTAACAAATATGATATTTTCTTATTCTTTTCTAACCAAGCGGCTTTGATTACAGGATTATGTGTAACTTGCGGCCATTTCGGACAATAGTGTGGTAAAAGGAACAATTAAATAAATAAAAGCTATGATGAATCGTTCGTTTATTTTATGTTCGCTCCTTTCCGGCGCGTTGTTGTTGCCGGGGTGCGTGAGCAAGAAACAATTCGCGCAATTGGAGTCGGACTACAAGCAGTTGCAGACAGAAAAGGCTGACTTGGACAAGACTTACCAGGACACAAAAATGAAACTGGTGGCTTGCGGCACCAATTCCAAGAGCCTGGAAGAGCGTTTGGCGGAAGCGCAGAAGGCCAACGAGGACTTGAAAGCTTCTTACGCGGCTTTGCAAGGTTCGCTGGACAAGAGCATCCAACAAAATTCGCAGGGGAACATCAACATCTCGAAGCTGGTGGATGAAATCAACGCGTCCAACAAGTTCATCAAGCAGCTGGTGGAGGCCAAGGACAAGTCCGACTCGCTGAACATGGTGCTGACCAACAACCTGACCCGCTCGCTGAGCCGCGAGGAGATGGAAGAAGTAGATGTGAAAGTGCTGAAAGGCGTGGTCTATATCTCGCTGGCCGACAATATGCTCTACAAGTCCGGCAGTTATGAGATTAATGAACGTGCAGGAGAGACGTTGAGCAAGATTGCTAAAATCATCAAGGACTATAAGGAATATGACGTGTTGATTGAGGGCAATACGGACACGGATCCCATTTCGCGTCCCAACATCCGCAACAACTGGGACTTGAGCACCCTGCGTGCTTCGTCCGTGGTACAGGCTTTGCAGAACGAATACGGGGTGGATCCGAAGCGGTTGACGGCAGCCGGCCGAGGGGAGTATAATCCTATTGCTTCCAACGACACACCGCTGGGCAAGCAGCGCAACCGCCGCACACAGATTATCATCACGCCGAAGCTCGACCAATTCATGGATTTGATTGAGCAGGCACCCGAGACAACGGAAGAAAGCAGCGACAGTGTGCAGGTGAATTAAAGCAATTGTTGCCTGTCAATAGGAAAATCGCCCGGTTTGGCCGTTTTGCATGGCCAAACCGGGCGTTGTTTCGTTTAGAGTTGCAAGGAATTGTTCCATCTTGGGGAATAATGCGTTAGCTATTTTGCTGAATATCCTTTTTTAGAGGGGGAGTGCTTAGGGGTATCATCCTTTGGCGTTTTTATCAATCCATTACAGTTCTGCCACCATTGACGGATAATAATCTGTGTCAATGCCATATAGTCGCGGATGCTGTTGGTGTTCTTTATAGTTTTCTACTTGGTCAAGAATCTGATTAAAAACAGCTTCGCTCCATTTCGGGGGATAACCGTTCTTTTGAAGTAAAAACCATAACTTTTGGTTGAGGTCGGCATGAATATTGGTGTTTGTCAGCCAATCGGCGAAGCACGATTGGGTATCTATCAACTCTTTTACTTTTCTTGCAAGTTCCTTGCACTTGTCGTTGATGATTAGCAAACCCATTTTACGGTCTGTGCCATATTCAAAATTGTGCACATCACGCATGTGCATCAAGATGTCGTAAAAGGCTTTCTCCTCAAATGTAAGTCCCAGTTTACGGAAACTTTCTTTCTCCTCGCCAAGTTTGCCAAGGATATCGAGTGCCTGTTGGGTGGCATTGCGGATAATCTCCTCCACCGTCTCTTTTTGCACCCGCGTAGCTTCGGCAGAAGAGAGTCTTTCACGCCGGTTATGATATTCCTCCAATGTCTTTTTGAGGAGTTCTTCAATTTTTTCTGCGGCGAACTTATTTGTATTCTTATATTGAGCAATACTGCGGCGCAACATTTTGACAAGCACTTCAAGGCGAGTTGCAGGCAACTTGACTCCGTTGAGTTGTTCGACAAAGCCGGGGCTGAAGATGCTTTCCTCCACGTCTGTGTCAAGAATGCTCACCACGCTGTTGCACTGTAACGCCTCGGCCACCATACGTTGCACGGCACGGTTCATACTCTCCGTATCGTGCTTCTCTCCCGATGCCTTGCGGATATAAGTGGCCACGCACATAAAGCACTGCGACAAAGACAATTGTTCGTGGTCCAGGACATCGGAAGGCTGGCAAATGTCATAAGCGGTTTTCAGCCGCTTGACATGAGCCAAAAAGAAGGTTTTAGCGTCCACTTCTTTGGGCTTCTTACCTTCCTTAGCAACATTATACATCTTGCTCAAAGTTAAGACATATTCAGACGCTTTACCGAGACATTCGAGCCTGTCAAGCGGCCTTGAGTCTTTGTCCACGAATGGCTTCAGGTCGAAGCCGACAAACAGTCGTTTGATGAGTTCGAGTTCTACAAGCAATGCGCCTAACGCTTGCCGTACATCATCCTCACTCGGTCCGAAAGTGTCACCGCCATATTGTTTCATGGCTTCCATCATGTTGCTACGGATGCCTATGTAGTCGATGATATAGCCGAAGTCCTTGCCCGGATATTTACGGTTGACCCGGCTGACGGTCTGCACCAACGTATGCTTTTGCAACGGCTTGTCGTTGTAGAGATAAGTGAGGCAGGGCACATCAAAGCCGGTAATCCACATATCCACGACAATAACAATGCGGAAATTGGAGTATTCTTGTTTGAACGCATGGTCAAGTGCCTTGGTGCGTTTCTTGTCGCCCAGGTAGTCGTACATGTCTTTGGCATCGTTTCTTCCACGGGTGGCAACCATGGCAACAGTCGGCATGGGCACAAGCTCCTTCATCTCTCTTTCCGGAACAGTATATCCCTCCGGGGATTTGCGTTCCTCAAACCAGTCTGGACGAAGCTTGCGGAATTTCTGCAAGAGCGCATAGCCTATTTCCCGCTTGCTGCATGCCACCATGGCCTTCTGCACCACGCCGGGCTTGTTGTCGCAACAGGCCGTATAGTGTGTGATGATGTCGGCTGCGAGGCGTTCAAGCCGTTCTTCATCGCCCAGTATCAGTTCCATGGCACTCATCGCCTTCTTGCTGGCAGCGATGTCTGATTCGGTCGCTCCTTCCTCTGCACACCGGGCATAATAATCCTCTATCGCCTTGACTTTTTCGGCATCAAGTGTCACTTTGGCGATGCGGGGGATATATTTGATGTCTTTGGTGATGTCATCGTCCACCGCCTGTTGCATGGTGTAGCTGTCCACAATCTCGCCGAACACTTGAATGGTTTCGGCAATGGGGGTGCCGGTAAATCCAACAAACGTGGCGTGGGGAAACGCTGTGCGGAGTTGTTCGGCATAGGGTTTGGTCACAAAAGCACCTATCTTGCTTTCGTCAATCATTCTAACGGACAGTGCGCCTGCCGAGGTGTGTTCCACCTTGGCCTCAATGGCCTGACGTTCCACAATCTTGATTTTGTTGCTAAGGCGGATTTGGGTGCGGTGTGCCTCGTCGGAAAAGCAGATGATGTTGCGGCGTGTGTTTAACTCTCCGGTTGCCTCACAGAATTTCTGGATGGTGCAGATGAAGAAGCCGCCGCTGTCGCGAAGGGAAAGTTCGGTCTTGAGCTCTTCGCGGTTGGCAATGACCTTGACCGCGCCGAGCTGCAGGAAGTCTTGCGAACGCAAGAAGAGTTTCCCGGCTTGTGTCTGTAGGTCATCGCGGTCAACGATCATGATGACCGTGGGCGAGCCGAGTTCCTTGCAGCGCAGCGCGAGCTGTCTGGCTATGAACATCATGGTGTAGGTCTTTCCACAACCTGTGGCGCCAAAATAGGTTCCGCCTTTCGAGGTCTGTTCCGCAAAGGCGCAGCGTATGCTGTCGCGCATCATTCGGGTGGCAAAGAACTGAGGATAGCGACATACGATTTCTTCCTCTCTGCCGCTTTTCTCATCGGGGAAATATATGAAGTCGCGCAGAATTTCCAAGAACCTCGATGGTTCATACACGCCTTTGACAATGGTACGCACTTGGTCAATGCCCTTTTGAGCCGAGGGATCTTCATTGTTCACCTTTTTCCAAGCATAGTAATGTTCATAAGGTGTATATGTTGTGCCAAGCCGTGTGTTGTTCTCGGTTGCGTCACTGATGCACGACAACGGGCAATAGCGCAACAGATGAGGAATGTCGCGCATATACCGGGTGTGTATCTGTTCGTAAGCCTGCGCGATGTCAGCATCCAGTTGGGTGGGGTTCTTCAACTCGAAGATGCAGAGCGGTATGCCATTGACAAAGAGCAGCACATCGGGGATGCGCACATCACTTTTCATTCCATAAGCAACTTCAAATTGATTAACCGCCCGGAAAATATTTCGCTCGGCATGGTCAAAGTCGATAAAGCGAATATCGAAGTGCTCCCCATCGCTGTGGCGGGTGTAGCGATAGCCGTCGCGGACAAGCCGGAAGGTGTTGCGCAGACGCTCAAAGTGAGTTTGACCGGGGACATGCCGCAGGTTATTGACCACCTCATTGATATCGCTGTCGGTGAGACCGGGATAATGATTGAACAAGTAAGTGTACAAATCGTTGACTTTAGAGTCTTCGATAAGCAACGGTTCACTAAGCCTGCGGTGAATCGTTCCACCATGGGTATATTGCCAGCCCTCGGCCCGTAGCAAATCAATCAGGGCTTCTTCGTATTCACTTTCGTAGAATTTTCCTTTCATGGCATCAACTATTAAGAGTGGGCAGCCCGCTGCACCAAGGCCGGGCAAAGCGTTTTAAGTTTCTCGCGTGCGGCGGCAGCTATCTGTTTGGCACGCTCCATGCAGTGATAGACATCCACGATGGCTTGCTGCACGTCGATAGGAGGAAGCGGAATTTGTACACGTTTCATTTCCGACCAATCGAAAGTTTCCCTTGCACTGCCCCAAGAATTAAAGCGGGCATAGCGGTCAAATTCGGGACGGTTGAACAGGAGAAACAGATACTCGGGCAAAAGCTTGTTGATATCCTTGCTCCGGAATACAATATAAGAGGAAGAAACGATTTTCGTTTGGACAGTATTATTTAATGCCAACGATATTTTACCACCATTCCGAGAAGTAACGGTCACATAACAAAATTCGGAAGGCTTAAATATTTTGTATGGAATAAGAGAAACATCTTTCATATCTGCTTTTGTAGTAATAAGAGCTTTCTCATTGCTAATGCCTATAACATCTTCAAGTAGATATTTCTCTTTTCCATTGCGTTCGTCTGATTGCTCAACATAGTCACCTAAAGAAACAATAGGATATTTAGCACGGCAGTCAACAATATAGGCTTGACAAGCAGCAGAGAGCTTGGGTATGAGAGCCTCGTTCTGCTCGGCAAGTGCTTTCAAGCCGTTGTAGGTGTCAACCAATTTGCGCTGCAGGGTAATGGATGGAAGTGGAACTCGGATGTCGCAAAACCTACCCCAATCAAGATTGGAGCGAATGCTTCCGTCACTAAGAAACCAGCCATATCTATCCATTTCAAGGCGATTAAATTGAAGAAATAGATAAAGAGGTAAAACCTCGTTGGTATCTTTGACTTTGAAAGTTGTGTATGCTGGAGATACAAGAATAGGTGTATCTCCGTTGTAAGCAGCAATTCTAATGCATAAGTCACGTCCTGTCTGCATTCCACTAAATACAAAAACGCCCTTAGATACAATTTTGTATTTTGTATTGTCCAGTTCGTTAGTGTCGGCTACTGTCGGCATAAAGGTTTTATCCTTATTGATGCCATAAAACGGATAAGGTATCCCGTCCGTATTCTTGCGGTCATAAACCTCTATATAATCTCCAATCCGTATCCATTTAGCCTTGTCAATCATCGTCCCCTCCTTTCTCTATTTGCACCAAGTCGCAGTATTCTTGCAACAACGTCTGCATCTTTTCCTTGGGTATAAGTTGACGTTTGTATTCGGCAACCATGGTCGGGCTCATGCTGCGGCTCATGGCGTATTCCACAACGGTCTTGTCCGCTTCGGGGCAAAGTATGATACCGATTGAAGGGTTCTCGTTTGTGCGTTTCACATCCCGGTCAAGCGCTTCAAGGTAAAACTCCAGCTGGCCCAAATCTTTCGGATGGAATTTGCGCCGTTTAAGTTCAACCGCAACGAGAGCTTGCAAGCCACGATGGAAAAAGAGCAAGTCAGCTTTGAATACCGAAGCCCCCACTTCAAGCGTATATTCTTGATCAACAAATAGGAAATCTTTGCCGAGTTCAAGAATAAACTGTTTCATGTGCTGCACCAAGCCCATACGAAGTTTCTTCTCCGTATACTTTTGCGGCAGCCCCAAGAAATCAATGAAAGCGGTGTCTTTGAATAGCACGGGTGCATTGGAATAGGTGTCAAGCAGGCCTTTGGAAAGATTGTGCTTTGCCCCCAAGAGCGATGAGTAGGTGTCGTTGGAAATGCATCGCTGCAGTTCTTTGAAAGTCAATCTTTCACGATGTGCATAAAGAATATAAAAGAGACGTTCCTCTGGATGCTTACACTGGTTGAGTATGGCAAGATGATTAGAGTATGAAGTCTGTTTCAATATGCCGGGTAATTGTCCAAATGGCAATTGGACAATTTGTGCAGTTGGAGTCTGCACCATTACACGCGAGAGCTCGATTTCTTCACTTCCTGTGGCTCCTAATTGTCCAGATGCTGTTTGGACAATTTCATTGGGATAGAATTTGGAGACGGTTGACAAGAACATATCAGATGAATATTCGTCAAAGAACATCACCATATTGTATATGCTGGCTCTACTATATCCTTTAATAGCAGGAGCGTTCACCTTCATATACTCCACAAACTGAGTTACCACTTTACTGCCCCATTCATTTGTCTTGAGCTTATTTGAAACGTAAGCTCCGACATTCCACGCAGTAAGGAGCTGATGCTCATTAACAGCTTGTGAAGCACGGCTACGGTGATAATTGATAATAGAACACAATTCCTCGAATTGCTGTTCCAATGGTTCAAGGGACAAATTATCTACACTCATAGCCTAACTGTTTTAGTGCGTTACGAAGCATGGCGTCATTCTCGCGTTGGAGCGTCAGGAGTTCAGAAACGGCAGAGGCTGTCTCTGTCAGCACCTTGTCGTAATCAATATCCGTGTCGCGGTCCACGAACTCAATATAGCGACTGGGAACGAGCGAGTAGTTGTTTTCTTTCAGCTCGTCGAATCCGACCGAGCGATAAAGTTCTGGTACGGCAAAGTTCGCGCCGTCCGTGCCGACCGACTGCCAACGGAAATAAATGTCGGCAGCCCATTTCACTTGGTCGGCTTTCAGTTCCACTTTCTTTTTCTGCTCCCCCTTGACCGGGTTATCCGTCCAGGAGCGCAAATCCATAAAAAGGATTTCACCCCGACGGTCGCGCAGCTGCCGCCCGTGGTGCATACCTCCGCGCTTGTTTTGGTTGAGAATCCAAAGCGTGACCGATATGTCTGTGGTATAAAACAGTTCACGAGGCAGGACAATAATCGCTTCCACCTTGTCATTTTCAATAAGCTTTTGGCGAATGGCGATGGTGTCTTCATCACCAAGGGCACCATTTGCCAACAAAAAACCAGCGATGCCTTTGTCGGCTTTCAGTTTGGCGAGCATGTGGAGAATCCACGCATAGTTGGCGTTGCTCTCCGGAGGAGTTCCATAATCGGCCCAGTTCACGCCCTGCTGGGTGACATCTTTTGTAAACCAATGTTTGAGATTGAACGGCGGATTAGCCATGATGTAGTCAAAAACAAGTCCGGCATGCCAGTCTTTATCGAACGTGGAAATGGCTCCATCCCCCAAATGGTGGGATATGCCACGCATGGCCAAGTTCATCTTGGCGAGACGGAAAGTGGCCTCCTCTTTCTCTTGCCCGAAAACATTAACAGCGGTAATGTCACCCTGCTTTGCCTCGACATATTTAGCGCATTGGATAAACATACCGCCGGACCCGCAACATGGATCGTAGAGTGTGCCATCAAAAGGTTCGATAAAGGCGGCTATAAGCTCCACGATGTCGTGTGGAGTGTAAAACTCGCCATCTTCTTTGGTGGCATTTACAGCGAATGACTTCAGAAAATATTCATAGACACGGCCAATCAAGTCCTTTTCTTCACCGAAAGTCTTGTGAGAAATCTTGTTCACCTCATCCACTACCTTTTTAAGTTCGTTCGGTTGAATATTCACCGATGTAAACAAACCAAGCTTTACGCAACCTTTCAGCGCATCCCCTCCGTCTTCAATGGCCTGCAGTGCATCATCAAGCGAAGCAACAAGGTCGGAAGCAGGCACATTGATCAGCATGTCCCAACGAGCAGCTTCCGGGACATACACTATATTCTTGTAACGGGCGGGAGAAGCGAGAAAGCTTGCGATATCCTCTTCATCGGTAATCCCATTGTCGTTGCAAAGTTTGCGCATCTCAGCCTGGGCATCGTCAAATTTTTCGCCGATAAAACGGAGGAATACGAGCGTAAGTATGACATCACGCTTGTCATTGAGCGATGCACTGCCACGGAGATAGTCGCGACAGTTGAACAATATGGATTCAAGATTAAGCGAGTTCTTCTCTTTCTTTGTTTTTTTCTTTGCCATAATCAATCATTATTACCGCCATTGATAAGTTGGCGAGTGTCAACATTCGTTTGCCAACTGCAACACTTTGACTTATAGCGCAAATTTAACTATAATATCTGGGAATACCGCTTTAGCCACACAGAAAAATGAATAAGAAGGAAACTTCAACGCGCGTGGCAACCCCAACATAGGAACCGCCTTATGCCGAATGACACGTATGGTGATGTGAGAGACCGGAAAACGAAAGTAGGAAGAAAACCACTTCGTTTTCCTCTTACTTGATTTTTTTTCTGTATATTTACGCCTCTATTATGACTGCTGTTTCCCTTGTCCTAGAAGGGAAACAGGCCGGGGTGGTTGGACTGAACTTTTCCGGCGAGACGAAGAAACATTAAAAAATAGGTTTCGATATGAACAAAAATGTATTGATGTTGTCTATGGCGAGTTTGACATGGGTTGCCTGCGGAGTAAGGCAACCGAAACTTACGTATCCGGAAGCGGCTAAGGTGGATACGGTGGATATATATTTCGGAACGGAAGTGCCAGACCCTTACCGATGGCTGGAAAACGACACCAGTGCGGCCACGGCGGCTTGGGTGGAAGCGGAAAACAAGGTGACGGAAGAATACTTTTCGCGGATTCCTTTCCGCGACGCCCTGTTGAAACGCCTCACCGACGTGGCCAATTACGAGAAAATAGGCATGCCTGTGAAGAAGCATGGAAAGTATTACTTCTTCAAGAACGACGGCCTGCAGAACCAAAGTTTGCTTTATGTCCAAGACAGTTTGGACGGTGAGCCTCGCGTGTTCCTCGACCCGAACAAGTTGTCCGACGACGGGACTGTGGCCTTGACGGGTACCAGTTTTTCGAAAGACGGGAAGTACATGGCCTACACCATTTCGCGCAGCGGGTCGGACTGGAGTGAAATTTACGTGATGGACGTTGAAACAGGCCGTTTGCTGGACGACCATATCGAGTGGGCCAAGTTCACGCAAGCCTCGTGGGTGAAAGACGGCTTTTTCTACAGTGCTTACGATGCCCCTGTGGCCGGGAAGGAATATTCCAATGTGAACGAGAATCATAAAGTTTATTACCACAAGGTGGGGACTCCACAGTCGGCGGACGAACTTGTCTATGAAAACAAGGCTTTCCCAAAACGTTTTTATAACATAGAAGCCGATGAGGATGGAACCCTGCTTTTCCTCTTCGAGAGCGGGGAGGGAGCCGGGAATGCTATCTATGTGAAGGACTTGCGCAAGCCCGGCGCGTCCTTCGTGCCGATGGCCACCGATATGGACTACCAGTATTCTCCCGTGGAAGTGATGGATGGGAAAATCTATTTGTTCACCAATTATGGGGCTTCCAAGAACCGCATCATGGTCACTACTCCCGACCGTCCCGACGTGAAGGACTGGCAAGAACTTGTTCCTGAAAAAGAGTCCGTGTTGGCCGGTGCAAGCATTATCGGCGGGAAGCTTTTCCTGGTTTACGACAAGGACGCTTCCAGTCACGCCTACGTTTATGGGCTGGACGGAAAGGAATTGCAGGAAATCCGGCTGCCTTCCCTGGGCTCGGTGAGCATCAGCGGGAACAAGGACGACAAAGAATGTTTCTACACTTTCGCCTCGTTCACTACGCCGGGAGCCATCTATCGTTACGACATGGACGCCAATGCCTCCGAGCTGTTCCGTGCGCCCAAGGTGAACTTCGACTCCGATGCGTTTGTCACCGAGCAAGTGTTCTATCCCAGCAAGGACGGGACGAAAATCCCGATGTTCCTGACCTACAAGAAAGGGCTGGAGAAGAATGGCAAGAATCCTGTTTATCTCTATGGCTACGGCGGGTTCAACATCAGCCTGAATCCCGGCTTCTCGGCCATGCGCATTCCTTTCCTGGAGAATGGGGGCATCTATGCCCAGGCCAACCTGCGTGGCGGCAACGAATATGGCGAGGAATGGCACCAGGCCGGCACGAAGCTGAACAAGCAGAACGTGTTTGATGATTTCATTGCCGCGGCCGAATACCTGATAGCCAATGGCTATACCAGCAAGGAAAAGCTGGCTATCGTGGGCGGTTCCAATGGCGGCCTGTTGGTGGGGGCTTGTATGACCCAGCGTCCCGACCTCTTCCAGGTGGCTGTGCCGATGGTGGGCGTCATGGACATGTTGCGTTACCATAAGTTCACCATCGGTTGGAACTGGGCTAGCGACTATGGCACCAGCGAGGACAGCCGGGAGATGTTTGAATATCTCAGGGGCTACTCTCCTTTGCACAACCTCAGGCCCGGCACGGCCTATCCCGCCACGCTGGTCATGACTGCCGACCACGACGACCGCGTGGTGCCGGCCCACTCCTTTAAGTTTGCCGCCACGCTCCAGGCATGCAACGACGGGACGAACCCCACCATCATCCGCATCGACAGCAAGGCGGGACACGGAGGTGGCAAACCCATGGGAAAGGTGCTGGAAGAGCAGGCCGATATTTACGCTTTCATCATGTATAACCTGGGTGTGGAGTTCGGGAACTGAGATTTGGGATTTGCTGTTTTTATTAGAAAAGTGTCATGGATATGAAGAGAATCTTGTTGGGTTTATACCTTATGTTTGTATGCACAGGGGCGATGTACGGGCAGGGGCAGTATTATCGTCCGGCGGAGGGATTGAAACAGGCGGAATTGAAGACCGCGCTTTTTGAACTGATTCAGCCGGACTATGTGTTGGATTATGGCGGGAAAGGCGAGGGATATACGTGGGCCGGCTTTGCCGTGGCCGACCGTATGCCGGATGGCGTGACGGTGCGCGACCGGTACAGCGATGTCCTCCGGACGTTCGACGGGCTGAATGCCGTGTCGGGCATGAACATCGAGCATGTCTTTGCCAACAGTTGGTGGGGGCATACGGTGAACGATGCTTATTGCGACTTGTTCAACCTGTTTCCCAGCGACGCCTCGGCCAACGGGCGCAAAAGCAACAACCCGATGGGCGTGGTGACCGGCGCGGTGAGTTTCGACAACGGTGTGACGAGGGTGGGTAAGTCTGCCTCCTACCGTGCGGACTCGTTGATCACCGTGTGGGAGCCTGCCGACCAGTGGAAAGGGGATTTTGCGCGCACCTTCTTCTACATGGCAACTTGTTACGAGGATTTGCAGGACGAGTGGCAAACCAACGAAGGGTTGCTGGTGGTGGAGAAGAACCGCTATCCCACGTTGCGTCCTTGGGTGTGCCGCTTGTTGCTGGAATGGAACGAGGCCGATCCCGTAGATGAGATTGAGCGGGCGCGCAATGAGGCGGTCTGTGGCATACAAGGCAACCGGAACCCGTTCGTGGACTATCCGCAACTGGCCGATTACATTTGGGGCGACAGCATGGAATATGCCTTTTATACAGACCCGGCGGCGACAGCACCGGAATTGTTTGTGCCCGGGAGCGGTGCTACCATAGACTATGGCCTGCAGGCCGTGTCGAAAGGGCTGGACACGATGCTGGTCGTCCGGGGAAGAAATCTGCCGGACGGGTTGGCTTTGCAGATGGATAACTCCCTGTTTGTGTTGGGCAGGCAGGATTTGTCCGGCGAGGAGGTCACGCGGGGGGTACGGCTGGGGGTGTCCTGCCCGGAAGGGCTTGCTCCTGGGGAGCATACGGCCACGTTGACCCTGTCGGGAGAGGGTTTCGTGCAGACGGTCACCTTGCGGGCGGAGTTCGTGGACGGCATACCGGCTTATCCGGCAGAAGACATCGTATGTTCGACGTGGAGCCGGCGTTTCACCGCTTCCTGGATGGACATGGGCGGAGATGCTTATTCTTTGGAGGTTTATACGAAAGACGCTCAGGGAAACCCGCAGATGGCGGACGGCTATCCCCAAACGGTGAACGGCACGTCCTGGCGTGTGGAGGATTTGCGGGCTTCCACGACTTATTATTACAAGGTATGCCTTTTGGACGAAACCGGAGGCATCGTGATGGAGTCCAACGAAGTGGAGGTGGTGATGCCGGAAGTGTCGCCTGTGTTTACGACTGAAAAGTCCGAAATGGCTTTCACGTCGGTGCCGGGACGGCCTTCTTCTCCGCAAACTTTGCAAATCACGGCTCTGTCATTGCCGGAATATGTGACCACCGTGACTGCGGAAACGCCGTTTGAAGTGAGTGCCGACGGCGTGGAGTGGGGGCAGACGGCCACCGTTTCGGGCTATGACGAACAGACGGTGCTGGTTCGCCTCGGCAGCGTGGCGGAAGAAGGTCGCGTGGAGGGCGAGATGGTGTTGTCCACGCCTGGGGCGGACGATGTGATTGTCAGCTTGTCTGGAGAAGTCGATGCCCAAAAATCGTTCTTCGAAACATTTGAGACGGGCAGCAAGGGCGGTTATGCCGAGGGCGAGGTCGCCTGTGCGGCAACCACGTGGCGGATGGCGCAAGTCTTGATTGGGAATTTGGAAAACGATCGTAAAAATGGTAACTGGTCTGTGCGCATGCAGGCCAAGAACGGCGTGGTGACGGAACTGGAAATGTTGGAAGACAAGGCCGAAGGTTGCGATTCCTTGTGGTTCTATGCCGGCTTGTATGGGTCGGACACGGGCGTGAAGCTGTCGGTCAGCTATTCGCTGGACGGCGGCATGACGTGGAAGCCGGTCGTGACGGAGATGGGCTTCACCAAAGGCGAGTGGAAGCGTTACGGTTACAAACTGGATGCGGACGGACTGGTGCGCCTGAAGTTCACGGCCACCGGTTCCTCCAGCAAACGTCTGAACGTGGACGACATCCAGATGAGCGACTACGGCGGGCTGCACGATGGGGTGCGGGAAACTTTGCAGGACGATTCGGAAGAGCGTGTGGACGTTTACACGCTCGGCGGAATCAAGGTGCGCACGGCCAAGCGCAAGGATGCCTTGCGCGGGCTGAAGCCTGATTATTACATCGTGAAGTAGGAAAGAGCCTTATTTGTCGGGACACCCGGCGTGACAGTTGCTGAAAAAGTCGTATCTTTGCATCCGTTTACGAGAGGGACGGATGCAAAGATATTTTTTATATTTGGCCTACGACGGCACCCGCTACCACGGTTGGCAAATTCAACCGAACGGCATCAGTGTGCAAGAGGTGTTGCAGGGTGCGTTGGCCACGCTCCTGCGCCAGCCAGTGCCGGTCACTGGAGCTGGGCGTACGGACACCGGGGTGCATGCGCGGCTGATGGTGGCACATTTCGACTTCGAGTATGCCGGAGAGCCGGAACGGCGGATTGACGGCCCGTGGCTGACGGACAAGCTCAACCGCTTGTTGCCGCCGGACATATCCGTCTATAAGACCGTCCCTGTGCGGCGGGATGCCCATGCCCGCTTCGATGCCCTTTCGCGCACGTACCATTATTATATGCACTTTTCCAAATCGCCTTTCCTGCGGGCTTATTCCTGCCGGATGTACCGCATGCTCGATTTTGCGAAGATGAACGAGGCTTCCGCCGCGCTGTTTGACTATACGGATTTCACGAGTTTCAGCAAGGTGAACACCGACACGAAAACCAACAACTGCCGCATCATGCAGGCGCGTTGGGTGGAATTGACTCCGGGCGAATGGAGGTTCGAGATTCGTGCCGACCGTTTCCTGCGCAACATGGTGCGGGCCATTGTCGGCACATTGGTCGAAGTGGGGCGCGGGCGGCTTTCGGTGGATGGCTTCCGGGCAGTCGTCGAGGGGAAAGACCGCTGCGGGGCGGGCGAGTCCATGCCGGGTCATGCGCTGTTCCTGGTCGATGTGGAATATCCGGAGGGTATTGTGGAGGTATAATCCGTTTATATGGGGCGTGTGTTCCGGGAAGTACGGATAAGGTAAAAAGAAAATAGGAATATATGTGGTTGTTGTTGGCGTTTACGTCTGCTGCCCTGTTGGGCTTTTATGATGTTTTCAAGAAAGAATCGCTGCGGGACAATGCGGTAATTCCCGTGTTGTTCCTGAACACGTTGGTTTGCAGCTTGTTGTTTCTCCCGCTTATTTTGGGCTCCGCATGGGGGTGGATAGGCGAGGGCAGCATGTGCTATGTGCCACAGGCCGGTTGGGAGGCTCAGAAGTACATTCTCCTGAAGTCGTGCATCGTCTTGGCCTCTTGGATTTTCGGCTATTTCGGCATGAAGCATTTGCCGCTGACCATCGTGGGGCCAATCAATGCCACCCGTCCGGTCATGGTGCTTGTGGGGGCATTGCTGGTGTTCGGCGAACGGCTGAACGGTTACCAATGGGTGGGTGTGGCTTTGGCCGTGCTGTCCTTCTTCATGCTCAGCCGTAGCGGGAAGAAGGAAGGCATTGACTTCAAGCACGACCGTTGGATTTATTTCGTCGTGCTGGCCAGCTTGTTGGGCGCGGTGAGCGGATTGTATGACAAATACCTGATGGCTTCGCCCGCGAATGGCGGGGTGGGGCTGGACCGCATGGTGGTGCAGAGCTATTACAACCTCTACCAATGTGGCATGATGGGCGTGATGTTGCTGCTGCTTTGGTGGCCGCGCCGGGAGAAGACCACGCCTTTCCGGTGGGATTGGTGCATCATCCTGATTTCCCTGTTCCTCTCGGCTGCCGATTTTGTGTATTTCTATGCCCTTAGCCTTGACGGGGCTATGATTTCCATTGTCTCCATGGTCCGGCGCGGGAGCGTGGTCGTTTCTTTCCTTTTCGGGGCGATGCTGTTCCGCGAGAAGAACTTGCGCAGCAAGGTTGTTGACCTTTTGCTTGTGCTTTTGGGGATGGTGTTCCTTTATTTGGGTTCCCGGTAGGAGGGGTTTATGAGGATGTAGCAAATTTAAACTCCTCCGCCTGAAAGGGGAGGTGTCGCGAAGCGACGGAGGGGGCTTACGTCCACGAGAGCATACTTTCAGTGTATGAATCCGTTGGGGTGAGACCCCTCAGGCCTTTCAGGCCAGCTCCCCTGCAAGCCGGAGCAGTTGCTTTTTCTCATTTTGATACACCCTCATGGTTATTCTTCCGTAGCGTTGTCCGTCAGTTGCTTGATGCCGCCGTTGCTGGAGTAGAATGTCACTTGCGTGGTGGTTTTTTTGTCGAAGAGGATGTCGCTCAGTATTTCCACGTTGCCGAATTGCGCCATGGGGATTTCTCCTTTGCAATATTCTTTGGACGTGTCGAAGACGCTGACGGCCACCCTTTCGGGGACATTGTAATAGACACCTTCCTCCATCTTGCTTTTTTTCTTAGCCGCTTTTTCATCCTCCACGGGTTGTGGCAAGGTGTTCATGCTTTTCAGGGAGAGATAAACGGGGCTGCCGGACAAGTCGTCGTTGTCCACCACGCCCAGTTTCTGGGAGAAGCGGAACAGCACCATGCGGTCGGTCAGTTCTTCCGGCGTGACGTCGATGGTAAACACTTCCGTGGACGTGTCGATGGTGCCTTTGAAGAGTTGGCTGAGGGCCTGTTCCTGCAAGGCCAGTTGGTCCAGCATGATTTTCAGTTGAGCCCCGTCCTTAGGCATGTTGTCGGCTTCGCCCTTGATCAGTGCGTCGCGGCTTTCGCGGATGTCATAGATTTCTTCAGCTGTCAGTTCCGCGATTTTGGCGTTGCTGCCTGCCGAAAGGATTTCCTGGTTCATGTAGTTTCGCGGATTGGGTCGCTTGGGCGCGTCGGTGGCTTGGGGCACGGGCGGAAGTGTCTCTTCTTCCCCCTCGGTGTTGATGGATAGGAGGATGCCGTCGCGCGTCAGCCCCACGAGCGGTGCCACGGTCCTTTTCTTCAGCACGATGCTATATGCTTTCTGCATGTCGGGGACACCGTATGGTGCCATGTCGATGCTTTTGATGGTCCAGCGGGTGTAAGGCTCCGGATTCACGTCGGGCAGGCGCAGGTAGCGGTCGGCGTATTTGTTGAAATCCCCCGGGGTATAGACTTGTTTCTCGGCCACGACGACCAGGCGCAGTGCCGTGCGGGGCAGGTAGTAGGTCACTCCTTCGACGGTGGCGCCGGGGATGTATGGGGTTACTTCCGTTTGTGCCGTGGTGCTGATGGCGTAAAGTGCCAATCCGCATAAGAGGGTTCTTGCTTTCATATCTCTTGTGTTTATGATTTCTTTTTTAGTCTTTTGAACGCGCGTGGGATGGCCTTGATGATGTCGCTGGCCACCATGCCTTCTTCTCCCCATTCCTCACAAGCAATGTCGCCCGCCAGCCCGTGGAGGTAAACGCCGAGCCGGCATGCTTCCCCGGCCGGGTAGCCTTGGGCTAGCAAGGCTGTGAGGATGCCCGTGAGCACATCGCCGCTGCCGGCTGTGGCCATGCCCGCGTTTCCTGTGGGGTTGATGAACACCCGTCCTGTGGGGGTGCAAATCATGGTGTAATGCCCTTTTAAGACGACGTAGAGCTGAAGCTTGATGGCCAGTTCGCGGGCTTTCGACAGCCGGCTGTAACTGTCCTGGCTTGTCCCGGCCAGGTTGTCCAGTTCTTTGGGATGTGGGGTGAGGATGGCATCTTGCGGGATGTCGGCTTTCCATTCGGGATGGGCTGCCAGGATGTTGAGCGCATCGGCGTCGAGCACCATCTCGCCCGGGTGGTTGCGGATGAACGTGCGCACGGCCTCGGCCGTTTCCTCGTGTGTGCCCAGTCCCGGGCCGATGGCCAGTGCGTCATAATTGTATGTGCCGATGGCTTTCGATACAATCATGTCGGAGATGTCGTGGCTGAGGATGGCTTCGGGGACGCTGCATTGCAGGATGTTGTTGTTCATGTCCGGAGTGTGGACGGTGAGTTTGCCCACTCCGCTTCTCAGGCATGCTTTTGCCGCCAACACTGTGGCGCCCGCCATGCCGTATTGTCCGCTCACGAGCAGGGCATGTCCCATGCTGCCTTTGTGGGCAAAGGGGGAGCGTGGCCTGAACAGTTTGCATATTTCTTGTTCTTCCATCAGGGTGACGCTGCAGTCTATGGCTTTTAGTCCTTCTTGGGAAAGGCGGATGTCAATGGCCTGCACTTCGCCGATATATGGTTGGTTTTCGGGAAAGAAGAATGCCAATTTGGGCAGTTGGATGGTCAGGGTGAGGTCGGCGCGGATGATAGCCGCCGGGTTGTTGGAGGAATTGTCCTCGCCCATCAGGCCGGACGGCATGTCGATGCTGACCGTGGTGGCCGGGCTGGCATTGATTCTTTTGATGAGGCCGGCGTAGCCGCCTTCGAGGGGTTTGTTGAGCCCCGTGCCGAAAAGTCCGTCGATGATTACGTCTTCCTTGTTCAATTCCGGGAAAGAGAATTGGGAAGAAATTTCCGTGAAACTCAAGCCTGACAGGTTTTCCAACCTCTTTTTGTTGGCCAGGCAGTCGTTGCTGAGCCGGCCGGTGATGTTGAAAAGGTATGTGTGTACGGCATAGCCTGCATGGTGAAGCAAACGGGAGACGGCCAAGGCGTCTCCGCCGTTGTTGCCCGGGCCGGCAAATGCGATGATTCGCGTGGTCTTGTCCCATCGTTTCATGATTTCTTGCGTGAGGGCTTTTGCCGCACGTTCCATCAAATCGATGGAAGAGACCGGTTCATGTTCGATGGTGTATTTGTCCAGTTCTTTAAATTGGGTTGAGGTTAGTATCTTCATGACATGAATACGACTGAAATGTAGAAGACAGGCGCACTTCGAATATAGAAATAAACTCGCGTTTCTTTCTTATTTCTCTTAGTTTGCACTATCTTTGCACAAAATTAGCAAAAAGATATGGAAACGCTTCAGATAAAGGATAAAAAATTTGCCGTGTCTATTCCCGAGTCGGAGATTAAAAGGCAGGTAAAGCGGGTCGCTGGAGAGATTAATCGTGATTTGTGCGGGAGGAAACCTTTGTTTCTTGCCATATTGAACGGGTCGTTCGTCTTTGCGGCCGACCTGATGCGGGAAATCACGCTGGAATCCCAAATATCCTTTGTCAAGCTGGCTTCCTATGCCGGCATGTCATCTACGGGCGAGGTGGTGGACATGATCGGGCTGGATGCCGACATCGAGGGACGCGACGTGGTCGTCGTGGAGGACATCGTGGACTCCGGGCTGACGATGCAACATGTCATGGAGATGTTGCGCGCCCGCAATCCCCGGTCGCTTGCCGTTTGCACATTGCTGGTGAAGCCGGAGAATCTGAAAGTGGATGTGGACATCCGTTACCGCTGCTTTGAGATTCCGAATGACTTTATCGTGGGATATGGGCTGGATTATGATGGGTTCGGTCGTAACACGCGGGATATTTACACCGTGGTGGAATGAGTTCCGGCGGAAAAAGAAATTTGATTTGAAAGACTAAAAAGGATAAAAATGAAGAACATTATTATTTTTGGTGCGCCCGGTTCGGGAAAGGGTACGTATAGTGACGAGATTGTGGCGAAGTATGGCATGGAACACATTTCCACCGGCGATGTGTTGCGTGGCGAAATCAAGAACGGCACGGAACTGGGCAAGGTGGCCAAGGGCTACATTGACAATGGCCAGTTGATACCGGACGAACTGATGATCGACATCCTGGCCAAGACCTACGATGCGCTGCCGCAGGGCAAGGGCGTGATTTTCGACGGCTTTCCCCGCACCATCGCGCAGGCTGAGGCTTTGAAGAAGATGTTGGCCGAACGCAACCATGACATGGGCATGATGATTGAACTGGTGGTGGACGAGGAGACGCTGATGGCCCGTTTGCTGAACCGCGCCTTGGAACAAGGGCGTGCCGATGACAACGAAGAGACCATCAAGAAGCGTTTCGACGTGTATCGCAGCCAGACAGCCCCGTTGGCGGACTGGTTTGAGAAGGAAGGCCTGCGCCACGTGTTCACTTGGAAAGGTTCGAAGGACCTGATGCTGGAGGAAATTTTTGAGTCAATAGACGCAGAAAACAAATAAGTCGCGACATGGCAGAATCCAATTTTGTTGATTACGTGAAGATATATTGCCGTTCGGGCCGTGGGGGACGCGGGTCTGCGCACATGCGCCGCGCCAAGTATGTGCCCAATGGCGGACCGGACGGCGGGAACGGCGGACGAGGAGGAAACATTTACCTTCGCGGCAACCACAATTATTGGACGTTGCTCCATTTACGGTATGAACGCCACGTTTTTGCAGGACACGGGGGGAACGGGTCGAAAGCCCGTTCCTCGGGCAAAGACGGCGAAGACCGTTACATCGACGTGCCTTGCGGCACGGTGGTCTATAATGCCGAGACGGGCGAATATATTTGCGACGTGACCGAGGACGGGCAAGTTGTCCTGCTTCTTAAGGGCGGTCGTGGCGGATTGGGGAACTGGAATTTCCGCACGGCGACCAATCAGGCTCCGCGTTATGCCCAGCCCGGCGAGCCGATGCAGGAAATGACCGTCATCATGGAACTGAAACTGCTGGCCGACGTGGGCTTGGTGGGATTTCCCAATGCGGGGAAGTCCACATTGCTGAGTGCCGTGTCGTCAGCGCGTCCTAAAATCGCCAATTATCCGTTTACCACGTTGGAGCCGAGCCTGGGCATCGTGTCTTACCGCGACAACCAATCGTTCGTCATGGCGGACATACCCGGCATCATCGAAGGTGCAAGTGAAGGCAAGGGGCTTGGCCTGCGTTTCCTCCGCCATATTGAGCGCAACTCGTTGCTGCTCTTCATGGTGCCGGGCGACACGGATGATATCTGCAAGGAATATGAGGTGTTGCTCAAGGAACTGGCCACGTTCAATCCCGAAATGCTTGACAAACAGCGGGTGTTGGCTGTTACCAAGAGCGATTTGCTCGATGCGGAACTGATTCAGATGCTGTCCGAGCACCTGCCGGACGTGCCGCATGTGTTCATTTCTTCCGTGACGGGAATGGGCATTGCCGAGTTGAAAGACCTGTTGTGGAAAGAATTGAATAGCGAAAGCAATAAGTTGCAATCCATCACGGCGCAGGCGGGCATGGTGCACCGGAACAAAAACCTGGCCCTCTTGCCGGAAGAGCTGGCGGCCATGGGCGAGGACGAGGACATCCAGTTCGTGGACGAAGACGATGTGGAAGACTTGGATGATTTCGAGTACGAGGAAGATTGGGATGAGGAGGAACCCCGACAATAGGACGGCAGCGAGGCATGGAGCCGGATTTGTTGGAATTTGATTTGGGGCGCGGTGTCCGGGCTTTCAGCACGGGGCGCAGGGGCGGTTACAGCATAGGTGCGTATGCTTCGTTCAATGCAAATGCCTATTGCGGGGACGATGCATATGCGGTGCGCATGAACCGCGAATTGCTTTGCCGGGCGATGGGGCTTGAACCTGCGAGGCTGGTCATGCCCCATCAGGTGCATGGCGTGGAGGTGTGCCGCGTTGATGAGGCTTTCTTCCGCTTGCCGGAAGAGGAGAGGAAGTCCGTGCTCGAAGGTGTGGATGCCGTGATGACCGATTTGCCGTGCGTTTGCGTGTCGGTTTCGACTGCCGACTGCATACCTATATTAATATATGATGCGCGTCACCATGCCGTGGCGGCGGTGCATGCCGGTTGGCGGGGCACGTTGCAGCGCATACCCGGGGTGGCGTTGCAGGCGATGCGCGAGGCATACGGCACGAAGGCGGCAGATGTCCGTGTGGCAATCGGGCCGGGCATTTCCCTTGAAGCCTTCGAAGTGGGCGACGAGGTGTTTGAGGCTTTCCGCGAAGCCGGTTTCCCGATGCAGGCCATGTCCCGGCGTTTCCCCGTGGCGGGGAATGCTGCTGGTGTTCCGGCAGAAAAGTGGCATCTAGACTTGTGGCAGGCCAATCGGGACGTGTTGGTGTCTGCAGGAGTGCCTGGCGCGCAAATATATTTGTCCGGAATCTGCACCTATGGGCATCCGGAACGTTTTTTCTCGGCGCGTCGTTTGGGCATTCGCTCGGGACGTATCCTGAATGGCATTTTCCTGACGGAATAGACAGGAGGAGATATAAGATTATGGTGAAACGTATTTCCATTTTGTGTTTGGCCTTGTTGTTGGCATTGTTTTATTCTTTTACGGAGCACAGGCAAGAGCGGGTGGATTTTTCCCGCATGGAACGCCGCATGCTCCATATTCCTACTGCAGGGTTGTTTGACAATCACGATTATTTCACCGTGACTCCGTCGGACATGCGGCGTGACGGTTGGCGTTTCCCCGTGGAAGATGGCGTGTTGTTCAATCCCGGTTTCCCGCATGAGGCGGTGGGGTGGTATGTCATGTCGCCCGAGCCGCGCCATGAAGTGAAGGCTGCCATGGCGGGCGTGGTGCGTTTGGTGCGCAAGACGGATTTGGGCAAGACGGTGGTCGTCCTTCATCCCAATGGCTTGGAAACGGTTTATGCCCATCATGCCAAAACGTTGGTGTCATCAGGCGACTATGTGTCGGCCGGGCAGCCCGTGGCTTTGGCCGGGGCAGACCACGGGATGGTTTATACCTATTTCACGATGATGGTCAACGGGGTGCCGCTCAATCCTTCCACTTTGGTCCGGCCGGATGGGACGTTGAAGGACGAAATGGCAGTGTTTTCTTTGGGCGGTGACGGGCTGGTCCGTGTGTCTTTGTGTGCGCTTGGCGCGGTGGCGGAGCGTGTGCCCCGTTTTGGTTGGATGCAGGCTCCGGCCGTGGTGGACTTGAACCGCCCTTTTTCGGCCATGGAGCGGCAGCACGTAGGGGTGGCCACGCCGGGCTTGTTCGAACATGCCGCTTCGTTTACGGTTGATTTGGCCCGTGTCGGGGATTGGTCTTATCCCTTGCCGGGCGCGAAAGTCATCAGCCCGTATGGTGGGAAACGTAAGAATCATACGGGGACTGACTTGAAAACGCGGCCAAAGGACAAAATCAGGGCCGTATTCGATGGGGTGGTGCGTTTTTCCGGCAAATATTCCGCTTACGGCAACATGGTGGTGGTGCGCCATGCCAACGGGTTGGAAACCTGTTACAGCCATAATGCCAAGAACCTGGTGAAGGTGGGCGACCGCGTGAAGGCCGGCGACGCGATAGCCACGGTAGGCCGCACAGGACGTGCCACGACGGAGCATTGCCATTTTGAAGTGCGGGTGAACGGGGTGCCTTTCAACAGCGATTATATTTTCGACCATGCGAGCCATGTTTTGAGGAATGGCAAGCTGACGTTCACACGCAAGGCCAATGGCGGGATTTCAATCAAGGCGGAGGAGTTTTGACTCTGGACGGACAAACTCTTTGTTGCGATGGATTTCAAATCTGTCGCAGCATATCAGCGGAGAAGCATGAAACCGTCCCCCACTATATTTCTACTGCCCCCTTTTCCTAGTCTCTAAAAAAGTTCAGGGCAACCGTTTTCCTTGAATGGAAATGGTTGCCCCGTCTTATGTTCACTTCTTATGCCGGTTGGCGCGTCGTTGCCGGATGTCGGCTTTCTTTTTGGCCGAGCCGGAACCGTGTGCGCCGGTGGCGTATGCCTTCTTTTTGGCTTTGGTTTTCACTTTGGCTTGTTTCCCGGATGTGTTTTTCGCACCGCCGGAGAACACGATGCCGCCCATGATGACCTGGTCTATGTCATCTCCTCCGAAGTTTGCCATAAGCAAGCTTTTGGGGAATTAATGATGGAACAGGCGTATGCCGGTGAAAGCCATGGCGATGCCATACTTGTCGCAGGTCGCGATGACATGGTCGTCGCGCACACTGCCTCCGGCTTGTGCCACATACTGCACACCGCTCTTATGCGCCCGTTCGATGTTGTCGCCGAAGGGGAAGAAGGCATCCGAGCCAAGAGCCACATTGGTGTTTTGGGCAATCCACTCCTTTTTCTCTTCGCGCGTGAGCGGCTCGGGGCGTTCGGTGAAGAACTTTTGCCATTCGCCATCGGCCAACACGTCCATGTAGTCGTCGCTGATGTAGATGTCAATGGTGTTGTCGCGGTCGGCGCGGCGGATTTTCTCCACGAAGGGCAGGGCCATCACTTTCGGATGCTGGCGCAGCCACCAGATGTCGGCTTTGTTGCCGGCCAGGCGGGTGCAATGGATGCGGCTCTGCTGGCCTGCGCCGATGCCGATGGCCTGTCCGTCCTTCACGTAGCACACGGAATTGCTTTGGGTGTATTTCAGGGTGATGAGGGCAATCATCAGGTCGCGCTTGGCCTCTTCGGTGAATGTCTTGTTGGCTGTCGGGATGTTTTCGAACAGTGCGGGGGCGTTCAACTTGATGTCGTTGCGTCCCTGTTCGAAAGTGATGCCGAACACCTGTTTGTGTTCCACGGGGGCAGGCACGTAGTCCGGGTCAATCTTGATGACGTTGTAGGTGCCTTTGCGTTTCTCGCGCAGGATTTCGAGGGCTTCTTCCGTGTAGCCCGGTGCGATGACACCGTCGCTCACTTCCCGTTTGATGAGGGTGGCGGTGGCCGCGTCGCAGGTGTCGCTCAGCGCGATGAAGTCGCCGTAGCTCGACATGCGGTCGGCCCCGCGTGCGCGGGCGTAGGCACATGCCAGCGGGGAAAGCGGGATTTGCACGTCATCCACGAAATATATCTTTTTCAACGTGTCGGTGAGCGGAAGCCCGATGGCGGCTCCGGCGGGCGACACATGCTTGAAAGACGTGGCCGCAGGCATGCCCGTGGCTTCTTTGAGTTCCTTGACTAACTGCCATCCGTTGAGCGCGTCCAGGAAGTTGATGTATCCCGGGTGTCCGTTGAGGACTTCGATGGGCAGTTCTCCCTCGGTCATGTAAATCCGGGAAGGCTTCTGGTTCGGATTGCATCCGTACTTTAATGCTAATTCTTTCATATCAGACGATGTAAAGTGTACAAACGAAAGACAGCCGCGACACGGAAGTGCCGGGCTGTCGTGTGCCGTGGAGCTGGAGGGAATCGAACCCTCGTCCAAACAGGGAAACCATACGCTTTCTACACGCTTATCCCGGCCTTCGGTTTTCGTGTGCGGGCAAGACCCGGGCCACCCACTCGCACCTTATCCTTTAAATTTTCACCGCCCGTGCAAGGCCGCGGACGGCTATCTCCGATTTTGCTGCACCACTTTGCCGGAATGCTTCGAAGCCACAGCTTCCGAGTGATGTCCCGTTTCAGCACCTGGTGCCGAAATAAAGGTAATCTACTGTACTTCGATTACGCAGCGAG